>NZ_CAAKGZ010000003.1:0-159783 GCF_901007645.1 Pseudomonas sp. FG-3G | reverse complement strand
TCAACACCGAGCCGGTGCGAATGTTGCTGCGCAGTTCCAGGTCGTTACCCACCGCCAGGATCTGCTTGAACATATCGCGCATGTTACCGGCGATGGTGACTTCCTGGACGGCAAACTGAATCTCGCCGTTCTCGACCCAGAACCCCGCCGCGCCGCGAGAATAGTCCCCGGTGACCATGTTCAGGCCATGCCCCATCAGTTCCGTCACCAGCAGGCCACGGCCCATGCGGCGCAGCAAGGCTGCCTGGTCCTCTTCGCCATGGGTCACGAACAGGTTATGCACGCCACCGGCATTGGCGGTGCTGGGCATGCCGAGCTTGCGACCGGAATAGGTGCCGAGAATGTAGGACACCAGTTCGCCATTCTCCACGAATGGCTTGGCGTAGGTGGCCAGGCCATCGCCGTCGAAGGCGGAGCTGCCCATGGCCTGCATCAGGTGCGGACGCTCATCGATGGTCATCCACTCCGGGAACAGTTTCTGGCCGAGTGCCCCTTCGAGAAACGATGATTTGCGATACAAATTGCCGCCGGAGACCGCCGACAAAAAGCTGCCAAACAACCCGCCGGCCAGTTCGGCGGCAAACAGCACCGGCACTTCACAGGTCGGCACCGGCCGCGCCCCCAAGCGGCTGGCCGCCCGCTGCGCGGCTTTGCGGCCAATACTCACCGGATCTGCCAGACGATTGCCCTGGCGGTTCACGTCATACCAGTAGTCGCGCTGCATCTGGCCGTTGGCTTCGGCGATCATGACGCAACTGAGGCTGTGCCGGGTCGACGCATAACCACCGATAAAACCGTGGCTGTTACCGTATACACGGCAGCCCTGATGGGTATTGAGGGTCGTGCCGTCGGCGTTTTTGATTCGCGGGTCGGCGTCGAAAGCCGCCGCCTCACAGCGCAGCGCCTGCTCGATGGCTTGTTCCGGGGTGATGTCCCAGGCGTGAAACAGGTCGAAGTCTCGCAGTTCCTTGCACATCAGCGCAGCATCGGCCAAGCCCGAAGCTTCGTCCTCCGAGGTGTGCTGGGCGATCGCCAGCGCAGCGGCAACGGTTTCGCGAATGGCGTCAGGACCACTGGCCGACGTGCTGGCCGAGCCCTTGCGCTGGCCGGCATACAACGTGATGCCAAACCCCTGGTCGCGATTGAATTCGACGGTCTCCACCTCACGCTGGCGTACCGATGTCGACAAACCTTGTTCCAGAGAGACCGCCACCTCACACGCACTGGCGCCCTGTCGCTTGGCTTCGGCAAGGATCTGCTCGACTTGTTCCTGCAGTGCCGGCAATGCTTGCGGGCCGACGCTCTGAACTGCACTCATGGTGTATCTCCACTCAAATTCTGCTTTCGGTCAGGTTTGTACGAATAGTGCCTTCGCGACTTTGCGTACAAACCTGAGGCCTTCGTGCGACCGGGCCGGACAAGCGGCCCCCGACTGGTTATCATGGCGGCGTTTCTTTGCGGACTGCCACCATGGTTGATTCTTACGACGACTCCCTCTACGAGGGTGAAAAAAGCAAATCCCAGGTCAAACGCGAGCTGCATGCTCTGGTTGACCTCGGCGAGCGCCTGACAACACTCAAGCCTGACTTGCTGGCCAAACTGCCTCTGACCGACGCCTTGCGCCGGGCCCTGGCCGATGCGCCCAAGCACACCGCGAATATCGCGCGTAAACGGCACCTGCAATTCATCGGCAAACTGATGCGCGATCAGGACACTGACGCCATCCTGGTTCTGCTCGATCAACTCGATGCCTCTACCCGGCAGTACAACGAACGCTTCCATAACCTGGAACGCTGGCGCGATCGCCTGATCGCAGGCGATGACGGCGTACTGGAAAAATTCGTCATTGACTACCCGGAGGCTGACCGTCAGCAACTGCGCTCCCTGATCCGTCAGGCCCAGCACGAGTTGGCGCAAAACAAGCCACCGGCCTCGAGCCGTAAAATCTTCAAATACATTCGTGAGCTGGACGAAACTCAACGCGGCCTGCGCTGAGTAACGACCGCGGGTGGAGGCCTCGCACTCCACCCAGCGCTCCCATCATGCGCCCGTGCCACCCACGGTAATCGCATCAATCTTCAGGGTCGGCTGACCGACACCCACCGGTACTGACTGCCCATCCTTGCCGCACGTCCCCACGCCACTGTCCAGCGCCAGATCGTTACCGACCATCGACACCTTGCTCATCGCCTCCGGCCCGTTGCCGATCAGGGTCGCGCCCTTGACCGGCGCAGTGATCTTGCCGTCTTCGATCAGGTAAGCCTCACTGGTGGAAAACACGAATTTGCCGCTGGTGATATCCACCTGGCCGCCGCCGAGGTTGGCGCAGTAAATACCCTTTTTCACCGAAGCGATGATTTCCGCCGGATCGCTCTGACCGCCCAGCATGTAGGTGTTGGTCATGCGCGGCATCGGCAGATGCGCGTAAGACTCGCGGCGACCATTGCCGGTACGGGCCACGCCCATCAGGCGGGCGTTGAGCTTGTCTTGCATATAGCCCTTGAGCACGCCGTTCTCGATCAGGGTGGTGCATTCGGTCGGGGTGCCTTCATCGTCGACACTCAGGGAGCCGCGACGTCCGGCCAGGGTGCCATCATCGACGATGGTGCAGAGTTTCGAAGCAACCATTTCGCCCATGCGGCCGCTGTAGGCCGAACTGCCTTTACGGTTGAAGTCGCCTTCCAGACCGTGCCCCACCGCTTCGTGCAGCAGCACACCGGACCAGCCAGAACCCAGCACCACCGGCAATGTGCCGGCCGGCGCCGGGATCGCTTCAAGATTGACCAGGGCCTGGCGCAGCGCTTCGCGGGCGTAACCCATGGCGCGATCTTCGCTGAGGAAATAACGGTAATCGGTGCGTCCGCCGCCACCATGGCCGCCGCGCTCGCGACGACCGTTCTGCTCGACGATCACACTGACATTGAAACGCACCAGCGGCCGGACGTCCGCCGCCAGACCGCCGTCGGTGGACGCCACCAGGATTCGCTCCCAGACCCCGGCCATGCTCACCGATACTTGCTGGATGCGTGGATCAAGGGCGCGAGTGGCGACGTCGATGCGCTTGAGCAGCTCGACCTTTTCGGCGCGGCTCATGACTTCCAGCGGGTTGTCCGGCGCATACAACTGCGTCACGTCCTGGCTGCTGAAGGCCTGTACCTTGCCGTTCTGCCCGGCCCGGGAAATCGAACGAGCGGCACGGGCTGCGGCGCCCAGTGCTTCAAGGGTGATGGCGTTACTGTAGGCAAAGCCGGTTTTTTCCCCGGACTGGGCACGCACACCCACGCCCTGGTCAAGGTTGAAACTGCCCTCCTTGACGATGCCGTCTTCCAGCGACCAGGACTCGGAGATCATCCCTTGGAAATACAGGTCGGCTGCATCGATGCCCGGGCCGGCCAGGTCGCCCAGCACCCCTTGCAGGCTTTCGAGGGTGACGCCACCGGGGGCTAAAAGGTGTTCACTGACTGAGGATAACAACCCGCTCATATGTTCTACGCCTTGAATTCGTCGTCTTGGACAGGCCGCTGTCGAGCGCCCTGCGAGAAAAAGCGCCGATGGCTAGCCACCGGCATACGCGCCCGGATGGACGCCTGTTCGCTGCTGTCGCGCTCGGCCAGCAAAACGGCCTCGCCTTGATCCTGTTGCGCCAGCACGCGGCCCCACGGGTCGACTATCGCTGCATGGCCAAAGGTTTCCCGTGGCCCTGGATGCAGCCCGCCCTGAGCGGCTGCCAGCACATAACACTGGGTCTCGATGGCCCGGGCGCGAATCAACACCTCCCAATGGGCAGCGCCAGTCACTGCGGTAAACGCCGAAGGCGCGGTGATCAATTCAGCCCCAGCGGCGCGCAGCTCGCTATAGAGTTCCGGGAAACGCAAGTCATAACAAACCGTCAGACCAACCCGCCCTACAGGTGTATCGGCCACTACCACGTTGTAGCCATAAGCATAGTCATCAGACTCGCGATAACGACCGCGATTGTCTGCCACGTCCACATCGAACAGGTGCAGCTTGTCGTAGCGCGCGACAATCTGGCCCTGATCATCGATCAGCAACGAACAGGCATGCACCCTGGCGTCCGGTTGTTCCATCGGCGGCAACGGCAACGTGCCGGCCACAATCCATAACTTGAGGTCACGGGCGGTCTGTTTCAACCAGGGCAGGATCGGTCCCTGACCAAAGGCCTCGGCACGACCGATGTCCGCCACATCCCGCCGGCCCATGGCCGCGAAGTTTTCAGGCAGCACCGCCAGCCTTGCGCCGCCAGCGGCAGCCTGTTCCAGCAGCACACGAGCGCGGGCCAGATTGGCGAGCACATCGCTTTGACTGACCATCTGAATCACTGCCACTGGCATGGTGCTTCCCTCTTTTTTATCCTCGCCCGAGGCGGCTGTGGGAGCAAAGCTTGCTCGCGATGAGGCAGGTACATCCAACATATAGGCTGGCTGATACACCGCAATCGCGAGCAAGCTTTGCTCCCACCGGCTCGCTCCCACAAGGGGGATATCATCGCCTGTCAGAACGGCTTGTCGAAGGTAATCTTCGGCTCTTTCCACGGCCCCTTGACGTCGTATCTTACGCTGGCAAAGCGCGCCACACGGTCGCCAATCAGTTTGTCGATCAGAAACAGCGCCCCACCCACCGCTGGCGCGCCGACAATCAGCGCTGCAATCGGCAGGTTGTTGGTCACCGGCAGCGTCACCTGCAACTTGGCGTCGACCCGATCGGCCACCATGTCCAGTGTGCCGTTGAGCTCCAGATTGCTCGACGGTCCCGTCAGGGTGATGGGTTCACGGGTCACGTAAACACCGTCGCTCGCCACCAGCAGCCCCTTGACCCGATCGTAACTCAAGCCTTTGCCGAACAGGTCAGAGAAGTCCAGGCGCAATCGGCGGCCGATGGAGTTGAAGTTCAGCAAGCCAAATACCCGCAGCGCCTGGGCGCCGCCTTCCAACTCGACGAACTGGCCCTTGCTCAGCGACGCATCCAGACTCCCGGAGAAGCGCTTCGTGGCGACCCACGCTGGCGAGCCAGGCCAGCGACCATCGACGTCCAGGCGGAATTTCTCGCTGGTCACGCTCGGCGCATAGCCCCAGCCCTTGAGCACATCGGCCAGGTTCTTGCCACCGATGCGGCCTTTGTACCAACTGCTGGTGGAGCCGGGGACGCCTTCCCAGCCACCATTGCCGCTCAAGACCATGCCCTTGAGGCCCATGTCCAGGTTGTTCAAGGCAACGCCCTTGCCTGTCGGACGCACCTTCAACGACCAGGCACCAATGAGGTCGGGCCCCTGGAACAACTGGTCAATGACAATATCCATGGCCGGAATGTTGCGGGGATCGACCGAGGCCAGCGGGTCCGGCGCGTTTTCGTCGGTCTGGACCGTCGGGTCGGCGGCCGGCAGGCGAATGTAGTCAAGCTTGATACCGATCGGTGCGGCCTTCGCGTCCGGCAGACTGGCGGTGCCCTTGGCCTGCTCGCTGGCAAGTCGCAAAGCCCAGGCGTCAGGCTTGCGGTCCAGTTGCACCGAAGCCCGGTCCAGGGTCGTGCCCATGGCGGTGAGCTTGCCGATGTTCAGATCGACGCTGCTAAGCAGTTGTTTGGCGCTACCGCCCGGATCCTGCCCCGCATACTTGCCCACCAGCTCCTGCCACGGACTCACATCCAGCTGCGACAGCGTCCCGCGCAGGCGCAGGCCCTTGCCTCCCGGCAGAATCGCATCACCGTTACCGAGCAAGAGTTCACCGCGACCGTCTGCAACCTGTCCATTCGGCGCCGCGTAGGTGAAGCTGGCCAGGTCGCCATAATCCACCCAGTAACGGCGCTCCGCGCCTTGCAAGGTCATGCGAAACACCGTGTCACGCCCGGCATCGGGCGCCAACCCGAAGGGCGCGGGCAGATCCACGGCCACGCCCTTGAGACTGGAACTGACCGACAGTTGGCTGTCGGCACCGTCGAGGATCACCTGCAACTGATACGGCACCACGCCAGTCACCGGCAATGGTTGTGTAACCTTCAGCCAGTCAGTGAGTTTCTTGACCTCCACCTGTCCGGAGGCGGCCACCCGCGTAGTCAGTTCACCGGCACGGCCTTCGGCAAAAATCTGCGCGGTCACGGGCCGGTCGAACGCTCGGGCCGCGATATTCTTGCCGCTCAGTCCTTTGTTGCTGTCGAAGCGGAAATCGCCCTTGAGCTGCGTCAGCTCCAGCACCGGCTCGCTGAGCTTGAGCCGGGCCTTGTCGGTCTTGAAGTCCACCAGAATCTTCGGTTGCTCGCCTTTCGCCAAAGGAATATCCAGCTTCACACTGCCCAGCAGGTCGCCCTCGCCTTCCCAGCCGGCGAACGTCTGCGCCGTACCGATCGGCGCCGTCTGCAGGATCTTCAAGCCGTCACCCAAGCCTCCGGCGAACTCGCCGTCCAACAGCAGATGGGAATTCTGGCCGCTGGGCACATGGGGGATGTTCACCGAAACATTCCTGACCTGGGTGTCCAGCAACTGCCCTTGACTTGCAAAGATACGCACGCCGCTGTCTTCGACGAAAACATCACCGCTGACCTTGCTCACCGAAGGCCAATCCGGCTGGAAGGCCAGCTCGGCATCATGCACCTTGAAAAACAGGCTGATGCTGCGAGCCGCGTCTTCAGCGCCCTGGTTCAGCGAACCTTGATACTGGAAAAAACCCTGATCCACCGCGCCCTTGACGATTGCCGTGCGCAGCCACTCATCCAGCGCAGGACTCAGGACAGCAGGCAGATACTTGGCGGTATAGCGACCGTCGCCATCCACCAGGCCGACCCGCAGGTCCATGTAGTCTTCCTGGCTGTGGTCGAAATGCAGGCGAATCAGGAAGTCACCGGCAATCCGGCCCTCCTCCCCCAGTACCTTCAGGTACGGCGCAATCAGCGTGAAACCCTGCTTGTCTAATTTCCAGGTCAGCCGGGCGTTAGCCTGCAAGTATTGCCAGGGCTTGGCGAAGATCGGGTCCAGGTGCAGGGAAAAATCCTTGCTGTCCATGCGCAGCTCGCCGCCGCCCAGGTCGCCGCTCAGGCTCCCGGACACGTTGCGCGCCGCCGGGGCGCCGCGATAGGCATCAAAGCCTACGGTGTCCAGGTTGGTGGCGAAGCTGACTTTCTGATCACCGCTGTTCTGCGGGCGGTAGTCCAGCAGCACGTTGCGCAGGCCACCCGTGAACTTGAGCCGGTCGATTGCCGTGGCAACGCCTTCGGGCAACGGCGCCAGGGCATGGAGCAACGGCGTCAGCGGCGTGAGGTCGAGGCGATCAGCCTGCACGTGCCAGAGTTCTTCGGTTTTTTCGGTGGCGTTGTTCTGTTGCAACTGCAGGCGCGATTCCCAACGGGTTTCGCCCAGGCTCATTGCCAGGGAATCGAAGGTTGCGCTGAATCCCTGGTCGCTGCGCTGGAAATACCCGTTGAGCGCCAGGTTATGGATCTGCACCGGCTTGCGCTCGGCATAGGCGCCCTGGATGTCCGGCGCGTTCAGTCGAATGGCCGCGCTTTGCACGGTGCCCGCCCCCCAGCTCAGCCAGAACTCTGCGCCAGCCTTGATCCGGGAAAAATGCCATTGTCGGGTCAGGCGTTCCGGCAGCCATTTGGACCAATCGCTTTGCGGCAGACTCAGGTAGACATCAGCCTGGCCGTTCTTCCAGTCGCTGGCGCGGATACGGGTGCGCAGGTTGATCGCGACGGGTTGGCCGTCAGGCAGGGTCAGTCGGGCATCCAGACGCTGACGGGCAACACCGGTGCGCAGGCTCAGGCCAACATAGGTCAGGGTCAGCGGCGGTTGTTCCAGCGGCTGCAAGGTCACCTGGCTGTCGAGCACCGACAGCTTCGAGATCATCTGCATGCGCTCGAGCAGTTGCTGGGGATCCAGGGGCTGATCGTCCTGCACCGGCAGCCCCTCCAGGGCCCACTTGCCGTCGGCGCCTTCCTTGAGGCTGATCTTCAGGCCGCTGAGTTCCAGGTGAGCAATGCGCACCTGGCGCGCCACCAGGCTGCCCCACAAGTCCGGCACGGCCCGCACCTGATCCAGATGCAAGGTATTGGCGCCCTCGCCGACCATCACGTCGTGGGCCAGCAGGATGGGGGCCAGGGCGCTCCAGCTACCGTCCAGGCTGCCGATATGCACGGGGATGCCCAACGCTTCGCTGGCGCGGGTCTGGACCTCGGCGCGGTATTCGGCCACCAGCGGAGCCAGTTCTCGCCCGAGGCTGACATACAGTGCCACCAGCACCAACAGCAGCGCGCACAGGCCCAGGCCCCAACGGGTCAGCGCGGCCAAAATGCGTGTCAGACGCTCCATGTCAGCGGGCTCCCCTGGCAAAAGTATTCAAATCCGCGGGGCTGCCGCTCATGAAGCCACTTCAGAGCAGCACCACGTCGTATTGTTCCTGGGAATACATGGTTTCCACCTGAAAGCGAATCGTGCGACCGATAAAGGCCTCCAGTTCCGCAACGTTCCCTGACTCTTCATCGAGCAGGCGATCCACCACTTTCTGGTTCGCCAACACTCTATAACCTGTGGCCTGGTAAGCGCGTGCCTCCCGGAGGATTTCCCGGAAGATTTCGTAACACACGGTTTCCGGGGTCTTGAGCTTGCCCCGGCCCTGGCAACTGCTGCACGGTTCGCACAGCACCTGCTCAAGGCTCTCGCGAGTGCGCTTGCGGGTCATCTGCACCAGGCCCAGTTCGGTGATCCCGATGATGTTGGTCTTGGCGTGGTCGCGCTCGAGTTGTTTTTCCAGGGTCCGCAGCACCTGGCGCTGGTGCTCTTCATGCTCCATGTCGATGAAGTCGATGATGATGATTCCGCCCAGGTTGCGCAGGCGCAGCTGACGAGCGATGGCGGTGGCCGCTTCCAGGTTGGTCTTGAAGATGGTTTCTTCGAGGTTGCGATGGCCGACGAACGCCCCGGTGTTGACGTCAATGGTGCTCATGGCCTCGGCCGGGTCCACCACCAGGTAGCCGCCGGACTTGAGCGGCACCTTGCGCTCCAGGGCCTTCTGGATTTCGTCTTCGACGCCGTACAGGTCGAAAATCGGCCGCTCGCCGGGGTAATGCTCGAGACGATCAGCGATTTCCGGCATCAGCTCCGCCACAAACTGGGTGGTTTTCTGGAAGGTTTCCCGGGAATCGATGCGGATTTTCTCGATCTTGGGGCTGACCAGGTCCCGCAGGGTCCGCAACGCCAGACCGAGGTCTTCGTAGATCACGCTGGGGGTGGCGATGGTCTTGATCTGATCGGCGATCTGGTCCCAGAGCCGGCGCAAATAGCGAATGTCCATGAGAATCTCATCGGCCCCGGCCCCTTCGGCGGCGGTGCGCAGGATGAAACCTCCAGCTTCCTTGATGCCCTCTTTCTCCACGCAATCGCTGACCACCTGCTTGAGGCGTTCGCGCTCGGCTTCATCTTCGATCTTCAGGGAAATGCCGACGTGAGCGGTACGCGGCATGTACACCAGGTAGCGCGACGGAATCGACAACTGCGTGGTCAGGCGCGCGCCCTTGGAACCGATGGGGTCCTTGGTGACCTGGACCACCAGGCTCTGGCCTTCATGAACCAGGGCACTGATGCTCTCCACGGCTGGGCCTTCACGCATGGATATTTCCGAAGCATGAATGAATGCCGCACGATCCAGGCCAATATCGACGAACGCCGCCTGCATGCCCGGCAACACCCGCACCACCTTGCCTTTATAGATATTGCCGACGATGCCACGTTTTTGCGTGCGCTCGACGTGAACTTCTTGCAGAACACCGTTTTCAACCACCGCCACGCGCGATTCCATCGGCGTGATGTTGATCAGGATCTCTTCACTCATGGCAGGGTCTCGTTCAGGCGTGTTCACGATAATGGCCGCATCAAGTCAGACGGCGCTCAGCGCGCGCTCAGGGTTTGCCAACAGGGTATGCCGAAATGGCCCAACAGCTCCGAGGTTTCGCACAACGGCAGGCCGACCACGGCTGAATAGCTGCCTTCAAGTCCGGCGACGAATACCGCCCCCAAGCCCTGAATACCATAGCCGCCGGCCTTGTCCCGGGGCTCACCGCTGTTCCAATAGGCTAGCGCTTGTTGCTCAGTGATGGAGCGAAAGCTGACCCGGCTGCGCACCACACGGGATTCACAACGTTGCCCGTCCAGTATCGCAATGGCGGTCAGCACCTCATGGTCACGATCGGACAGGCTCAAGAGCATCGCCATCGAGTCGGCCTGATCCAGCGGCTTGCCCAGAATCCGCCCGTCCAGCACCACGGCGGTGTCGGCACCCAGCACGCAGCCGTCCACGCCTGCGGGCAAAGCACGTCGCCCGGCCTCGGCCTTGCCGCGCGCCAGACGTTCGACATAGGCCGAAGGGGTTTCGTCATCCAGGGGAGTTTCGTCGATGTCTGCGCTGACGGCGGTGAATGGCACACCGATCTGCGTGAGCAACTCACGCCGACGCGGCGAGCCCGAGGCGAGGTAAAGCGGTTTCATCAAGACATCTCCCTCTCAAGGTGCGGGCCAATGCCTGACCGAATCAGTTGATTTTGAAACGCAGGCGCAAGCCACGCAAACCGAAGCTGACCCACGGCCAGAGCAAGGCACTGACCAGTGCCGGCAACACCAGCGCCAGGGTCGGCTGGCGATTGCCGGTCAGCGCGCTGAGCCACAGTTGCACCAGCTGCGCCAGGCCGAAAATCACCAGGATCACCAGGCACTGCTGCCACATGGGGAACATCCGCAGGCGTTGTTGCAGCGATAACACCAGGAACGTGATCAGCGTCAGGATCAACGCGTTCTGCCCCAGCAACGTGCCATAAAGCACGTCTTCGGCCAGCCCCAGGCACCAGGCGGTGACCATGCCGACCTTGTGCGGCAGCGCCAGCGCCCAGAATGCCAGCAGCAGCGCCAGCCACAGCGGGCGCAGGATTTCCATGAATTGTGGCAGCGGCGAAACGCTGAGCAACAGGCCGATGGCGAACGTCAGCCAGACCATCCAGCCGTTACCGGAATGTGTACTGCTCATTATTCTCGTGCTCCCCTGGTGGCTGGCGCGGTGGCCGGCGTGGAGACAGGCGGTTTGGCCGCGGGCCTTGCGGGTTGAGTCGCCGGCGCTTGGGTGGCCGGCGTAACAGCCGGAGCGGTCGCTGGCGTTGGCGCCGGGGTCGTTGCAGCCGGGGCTGTCGCCGGGGTAACCGGGGTCGCGGTCGAGTCGATGTTCTGCCGATCCTCGGCCTCCTGGGCCACGGCGGCGTCGTTGGCGCGCTCTTCCGGGGTGCGGTTGTCGCTGAATACCAGCAGCAGGTATCGGCTGCGATTCAGCGCAGCCGTTGGCACCGCACGCACGATGGCGAACGGCTGACCTGAGTCGTGTATGACCTCCTTGACCGTCGCCACCGGATACCCGGCCGGGAATCGCTGACCGAGACCGGAACTGACCAGCAGGTCGCCTTCCTTGATGTCGGCGGTGTCTGCGACGTGCCGCAGCTCCAGGCGCTCCGGATTACCGGTGCCGCTGGCAATCGCCCGCAAGCCGTTGCGGTTGACCTGCACGGGAATGCTGTGGGTGGTATCGGTCAGCAACAGCACGCGAGAGGTGTAGGGCATCAACTCCACCACCTGCCCCATCAGGCCGCGAGCATCGAGTACCGGCTGGCCGAGGACAACACCGTCGCGCTCACCCTTGTTGATGATGATGCGGTGGGTAAAGGGGTTGGGGTCCATGCCGATCAACTCGGCCACTTCGACCTTCTCGTTGACCAGCGCCGAGGAATTGAGCAGCTCGCGCAGCCGCACGTTTTGCTCGGTGAGGGCCGCCAGCTTCTGCATGCGTCCCTGCAACAGCAGGTTCTCGGTCTTGAGTTTTTCGTTTTCGGCCACCAGCTCGGTCCGGCTGCCAAACTGGCTGGCCACACCCTGCCACAAGCGCTGCGGCAAATCGGTGATCCAGTAGGATTCCATCAATACCAGCGACATCTGGCTGCGCACTGGCTTGAGCAGCGTGAAACGGGCATCGACCACCATCAGCGCGACCGACAGCACGGTCAGCACCAGCAGGCGCACACCCAATGAGGGGCCTTTGGCGAAAAGCGGTTTAATAAGCCGCTCCTCCCAGGCAAATGTTTTCTTTATTCATACGGCATCAAACCGGCCTGGATACGAATGACAGAAGATAAACGTCAACGGGCAGCACTGCAAAGTGCTGCCCGGGGAGCGAACAACATAGACCATCCAGGCGGGCTTATTCGCTGGAGAGCAGATCCATGGTGTGCTTGTCCATCATTTCCAATGCACGGCCACCGCCGCGGGCAACGCAAGTCAGCGGGTCTTCGGCAACGATCACCGGCAAGCCGGTTTCCTGGGCCAGCAGCTTGTCGAGGTCACGCAGCAGCGCGCCACCACCGGTCAGCACCAGGCCGCGCTCGGCGATGTCCGACGCCAGTTCCGGCGGCGACTGCTCCAGAGCACTCTTGACCGCCTGCACGATGGTCGCCAGCGACTCTTGCAGTGCTTCGAGCACTTCGTTGGAGTTGAGGGTGAAGGCACGTGGAACGCCTTCAGCCAGGTTACGGCCGCGAACGTCGACTTCACGTACTTCGCCGCCCGGATAGGCCGTGCCGATTTCCTGCTTGATGCGCTCGGCGGTGGATTCGCCGATCAGGCTGCCGTAGTTGCGGCGCACGTAGGTGATGATCGCTTCGTCGAAACGGTCGCCGCCCACACGTACGGACTCGGCGTAGACCACACCGTTGAGGGAGATCAAGGCGATTTCAGTGGTACCACCACCGATGTCGACGACCATCGAACCACGGGCCTCTTCGACCGGCAGGCCGGCACCGATGGCAGCGGCCATCGGTTCTTCGATCAGGAACACTTCACGGGCACCGGCGCCAAGGGCCGACTCACGGATGGCACGACGCTCCACCTGGGTGGACTTGCAGGGCACGCAGATCAGCACGCGAGGGCTGGGCTGCAGGAAACTGTTTTCGTGAACTTTGTTGATGAAGTACTGCAGCATCTTTTCGCAGACGCTGAAGTCGGCGATCACGCCGTCCTTCATGGGGCGAATGGCTGCAATGTTGCCCGGAGTACGGCCCAGCATGCGCTTGGCTTCGGTACCGACAGCCACGACACTCTTCTGGTTACCATGGGTGCGGATGGCCACTACCGAGGGTTCATTCAGGACGATACCGCGCTCGCGCACGTAAATAAGGGTGTTGGCAGTGCCCAGGTCAATGGAAAGATCGCTGGAAAACATGCCACGCAGTTTCTTGAACATGGGAAAGGGACCCTAGGCAACGCGTGGGTAAAAAAGTGCGGCAAACTCTAACAACGACAGGGATTTTGGGCAAGGCGCCAATATGTTAAATTGGCCGCTTTTCTGTGCACCAAACCCCGAAATCGCGGCCAATGCCCTGTTTCACAGATACGTTCCTTTGTTGACGACAATAGAGGCCGTCAAAAAGGAACAGTATTTGTGATACAGGGCACTGGACCGTAGAAATGCGGTAGTGTTCCGACAATCTAACACACGGACAGATTGCGTCCGTTTTGTTTTCCACTGGAGAATCCCATGGCGCTTGAACGCTCCGACGTGGAAAAAATCGCTCACCTGGCCTGTCTGGGCCTCGATGAAGCCGATCTTCCACACATTACTTCTGCCCTGAACAGCATTCTGGGGCTGGTCGACGAGATGCAGGCGGTCAACACCGACGGCATCGAACCCCTGGCCCACCCACTGGAAGCCAGCCAGCGCCTGCGCGCCGACGTCGTGACCGAGTCCAATCACCGCGAGGCCTACCAGTCCATCGCACCAGCGGTCGAAAACGGCCTGTACCTGGTTCCGAAAGTCATCGACTAAAGGGAAAGAGCCTCTCATGCATCACATGACCCTGGCCGAGATCGCCCGCGGACTCGCCGATAAAAAGTTTTCTTCCGAAGAGCTGACCCAGGCCCTGCTGGCGCGCATCGCCCAGCTCGACCCGCAGCTCAACAGCTTCATCAGCCTCACCGAAGAACTGGCCCTGAGCCAGGCCAAGGCCGCCGACGCCCGTCGCGCCAACGGTGAGAGCGGCGCCCTGCTCGGCGCACCGATTGCCCACAAGGATCTGTTCTGCACCCAGGGCATCCGCACCAGTTGCGGCTCGAAGATGCTCGACAACTTCAAGGCCCCGTACGATGCCACCGTGGTCGCCAAACTGGCCGCAGCCGGCGCCGTGACCCTGGGCAAGACCAACATGGACGAATTCGCCATGGGTTCGGCCAACGAGTCGAGCTACTACGGCGCAGTGAAAAACCCGTGGAACCTGGAACACGTACCGGGTGGCTCGTCCGGTGGTTCCGCCGCCGCCGTGGCCGCGCGCCTGCTGCCGGCCGCCACCGCCACCGACACTGGCGGTTCGATTCGCCAGCCGGCGGCGTTTACCAACCTCACGGGCCTCAAGCCGACCTATGGCCGCGTATCGCGCTGGGGCATGATCGCCTACGCCTCCAGCCTCGACCAGGGCGGTCCGCTGGCCCGCACCGCCGAAGACTGCGCGATCCTGCTGCAAGGCATGGCTGGCTTCGATCCGAACGACTCCACCAGCATCGATGAACCGGTGCCGGACTACAGCGCCAGCCTCAACGGCTCGTTGCAGGGCCTGCGCATCGGCGTGCCGAAGGAATATTTCAGCGCCGGCCTGGACCCGCGCATCGCCGAGCTGACCCACAACAGCATCAAGGAGCTGGAGAAGCTCGGCGCGGTGATCAAGCCAATCAGCCTGCCGAACATGCAGCACGCGATTCCGGCGTACTACGTGATCGCCCCGGCGGAAGCGTCCTCGAACCTGTCGCGTTTCGACGGCGTGCGCTTCGGCTATCGCTGCGAAAATCCGGACAACCTGATGGACCTGTACAAGCGCTCCCGTGGCGAAGGCTTCGGCGCCGAAGTGCAGCGCCGGATCATGGTCGGTGCCTACGCGCTGTCCGCCGGCTACTACGATGCCTACTACCTCAAGGCGCAGAAAATCCGTCGCCTGGTGAAGAACGACTTCATGGCCGCCTTCAACGAGGTCGACATCATCCTTGGCCCGACCACGCCGAACCCGGCCTGGAAACTCGGCGCCAAGAGCAGCGACCCGGTCGCTGAGTACCTGGAAGACGTCTACACCATCACCGCCAACCTCGCTGGCCTGCCGGGCCTGTCCATGCCGGCCGGTTTCGTCGATGGCCTGCCGGTGGGCGTGCAGTTGCTCGCACCGTACTTCCAGGAAGGCCGCCTGCTCAATGTGGCGCACCAGTATCAGTTGAACACTGACTGGCACACCCGCACCCCAACCGGCTTCTGAGGAGAAACACATGCAATGGGAAGTCGTGATCGGGCTGGAGATTCATACCCAGCTCACCACCCGGTCGAAAATCTTTTCCGGTAGCTCCACCACGTTCGGCTCCGAGCCCAACACCCAGGCCAGCCTGGTCGACCTGGGCATGCCCGGCGTGCTGCCGGTGCTCAACGCCGAAGCCGTGCGCATGGCGGTGATGTTCGGTCTGGCGATTGACGCCGAGATTGGCCAGCACAACGTATTCGCCCGCAAGAACTACTTCTACCCGGACCTGCCCAAGGGCTACCAGATCAGCCAGATGGAATTGCCGATTGTCGGCAAGGGCCACCTGGACATCGCCCTGGAAGACGGTACGGTCAAGCGCGTCGGCATCACCCGTGCGCACCTGGAAGAAGACGCCGGCAAGAGCCTGCACGAAGAATTCAACGGTGCCACCGGCATCGACCTGAACCGTGCCGGCACGCCGTTGCTGGAAATCGTCTCTGAACCGGACATGCGCAGTGCCAAGGAAGCCGTAGCCTACGTCAAGGCGATCCACGCGCTGGTGCGCTACCTGGGCATTTGCGACGGCAACATGGCCGAAGGCTCGCTGCGTTGCGACTGCAACGTGTCGATCCGGCCCAAGGGCCAGGTTGAATTCGGCACCCGCTGCGAGATCAAGAACGTCAACTCGTTCCGCTTCATCGAGAAAGCGATCAACAGCGAGATCCAGCGCCAGATCGAACTGATCGAGGACGGCGGCAAGGTCATCCAGCAGACTCGCCTGTACGACCCGAACAAGGACGAAACCCGTCCGATGCGCAGTAAAGAGGAAGCCAACGACTACCGTTACTTCCCCGACCCGGACCTGCTGCCCGTGGTGATCGAGGACTCGTTCCTCAATGACGTACGTGCCACCTTGCCGGAACTGCCACCCCAGAAACGCGAGCGCTTCCAGGCGCAGTTCGGGCTGTCGAGCTATGACGCCAACGTCCTGGCCACCAGCCGCGAACAGGCCGATTACTTCGAAAAAGTCGTGAGCATCGGCGGCGACGCCAAGCTGGCGGCCAACTGGGTGATGGTCGAGTTGGGCAGCCTGCTGAACAAGCAGGGCCTGGAGATCGACCAGTCGCCGGTATCGGCCGAGCAACTGGGCGGCATGCTGTTGCGGATCAAGGACAACACCATTTCCGGCAAGATCGCCAAAATGGTCTTCGAAGCCATGGCCAATGGTGAAGGCAGCGCTGATGAGATCATTGAGAAGCGCGGCTTGAAGCAAGTCACCGACACCGGTGCGATCAGCGCCGTACTCGATGAAATGCTCGCGGCCAACGCCGAGCAAGTCGAGCAATACCGTGCGGCAGACGAAGCCAAGCGCGGCAAGATGTTCGGTTTCTTCGTCGGCCAGGCCATGAAAGCCTCCAAGGGCAAGGCCAACCCGCAACAGGTCAACGAACTGCTTAAAAGCAAGCTCGAGGGCTGATTGCCATGGAGCCAGTACCTGCATCTGGCTCATTCCCCTGTGGCGAGGGAGCTTGCTCCCGCTGGGCTGCGCAGCAGCCCCCAAATCCGGCAGCGGAAATGGGGGCCGCTTCGCGCCCCAGCGGGGGCAAGCTCCCTCGCCACAATGCATTCCACAACCACATTGATGTGGGAAACCCCAACATGAAGCGTCTCCTCGCCACCTGCGCCCTGCTGTCCCTGCTGGCCGGTTGTGCCAGCCAGAGCGGGACGGTCGATCCACACGGCTATGACCAGACCGGCGTCGCCTCTTATTACGGTGCCAGGCACCATGGCAAGCGCACCGCCAGCGGCGAGCGCTTCAACCAGCATGGCCTGACCGCCGCCCATCGCCAGTTGCCGTTCGGCACACGGGTGAAAGTCACCAACCTGAAAAACAATGACAGTGTCGTGGTCCGCATCAACGACCGTGGCCCCTACACTCGTGGCCGTCTGATCGATGTATCCCGCGCTGCCGCCGAGCAACTGGGCATGCTACGCAGCGGCACCGCACGGGTGCGTGTGCAAGCCCTCGACGATTGATAGACGGAGCCCGGACATTTCCCTACTCAATGCCATCCCGCTGCTGAGCCTGATCGAACTGTTCGGTGGCCTGCTGTTGCTGATCGCTGGTGCCGAGCTGCTGGTGCGCGCCGCCGTGGGCCTGGCGGCACGTTTGCAGGTGCGACCGCTGATCATCGGCCTGACCGTGGTCGCCTTTGGCAGCAGCGCCCCGCAAATGGCCGTCAGCCTGCAAGCGACCCTGGCGCAGAACGCCGACATCGCCGTGGGCAGCGTGATCGGCAGCAGCATCTTCAACATCCTCGTCACCCTTGGGTTGTCGGCCCTGATCATTCCGTTGCGCGTCTCGCGTCAACTGGTGCGCCTGGACATCCCGCTGATGATCGGCGCCAGCCTGCTGGTGTTCGTGCTGGCCTGGAACGAGGAACTGACGCAACTGGACGGCGCGTTGCTGTTGATGGCCCTGGCGGTGTACCTGGGCCTGTTGCTGCGCCAGTCGCGGCATTCGGGGCGACCGCATGGGATGGGCGTGGACGTGGCGCAAGTGTCATGGCCCAAAAGCCTGTCGATGATGGTCGTGGGCCTGGCGATGCTGATTTTCGCCGGGCACTTGCTGTTGGGCGCGGCGGTGGAAGTGGCGACGGACCTGGGGCTGTCGGAACGCATCATCGGCCTGACCATCGTCGCCGTCAGCACCTCGCTGCCGGAACTCGCCACCTCGCTGATCGCCGCCCTGCGGGGCCAGCGAGACATTGCCGTGGGCAACGTGATCGGCAGCAACCTGTTCAATCTGCTGGGCGTGCTGGGGGTGACGGCCCTCGCCGCGCCCTCGCCGCTCTCGGTTTCCCCCAATGCTCTGGATTTCGACCTGCCGGTGATGCTCGGCGTGGCGGTACTGTGCCTGCCGGTGTTTTATTCCGGCTACCGCGTCACCCGCGCCGAAGGTCTGCTGTTTTTGGGCTTGTACCTGGCCTATGGGCTGCATGTGGTGTCGTTCACTACCGGCATGCCTCTGGCCGGCCAACTGGAACGACTGATGCTGTTCTATGTGCTGCCGGCCCTGCTCGCGTTTTTGCTGTTCAGTTCCTTGCGCGCCTGGCGCCGTCAACACCACAAGAGGGATTTGCCATGACCGACACTCCAAAGACCGGCCTGGACATGCGCCGCCAGGTGATGGGCGACGCGTTCGTCGACCGTGCCTTGGGCAACGCCACCGAATTCACCCAGCCGCTGCAGGACTTCGTCAACGAGCACGCCTGGGGCAGCGTTTGGAGCCGCGAAGGCCTGCCGCTCAAAACCCGCAGCCTGATCACCCTCGCCGCCCTCACCGCCCTCAAATGCCCGCAGGAATTGAAAGGCCACGTGCGCGGGGCGCTGAACAATGGTTGTACGGTTGAGGAGATTCGCGAGGCGTTGCTGCATTGCGCGGTGTATGCGGGGGTGCCGGCGGCGATTGATGCGTTTCGGGCGGCGCAGGAAGTGATCGATAGTTATCAGAAATCTGAGTGACTGTTAGATCGCTATCGCGAGCAAGCTCGCTCCCACAGTGGATCTTCGGTGTACATAAAATTCCGGTACACCTGCGATTACCTGTGGGAGCGAGCTTGCTCGCGATTGGCCCTCAAGAACACCACAACCCAGAACCTAGATCCACCCACCCCACTGCAACACAAAAATCCCCAGGTTGGTGGTAATCGCCGCCATCAGCGTGGTGATGACGATGATCGCCGCGGCCAGTTCATGGTTGCCATCGGCCGCGCGGGCCATGACGTAACTGGCGGCGGCGGTGGGACTGCCAAAGTACAGGAACAGAATTCCCAGCTCCGCCCCACGAAAACCCCAGAGCCAGGCGCCGAGGGTCGCCAGCAGCGGCAGGCCGATCATTTTCACCAGGCTCGAACTCAGGGCCATCTTTCCGCTTTTGCGCAGCGCCGCCAGCGACAGCGTGCCGCCGATGCAGATCAACGCCAGCGGCAAAGTCATCTGGGCAAGGTATTTGGCCGAGGTTTCAAACCAGTTCGGCAGGCCTATCTGCCAATAGGCCAACGGCGCGGCTACGACCACACTGATGATCAGCGGGTTGCTGACCACGCTTTTGCAGATGCTCCAGGGGTCGGACTTGATCACTGGGCTGTAGACCGCCAGCACGATGGTCGACAGGGTGTTGTAGAACAGGATCACCAGGGCCGCGAGTATCGACCCCAGGGAAATCCCGTAGTCGCCATACATGCTCGCCGCCAGTGCCAGGCCGATCACGCCGTTATTGCCGCGAAAGGCGCCCTGGGTATAGATGCCACGGTCCTCACGCGGGCAACGCCAGATCGCCCAGCCCCAGGCCACGGCAAAGCACACCAGGGTGGCAATGGAGAAATAGATCAACAGGTCCGGCTGCAATGCCGCGTGGAGATCGGCATGCAGGATGCCGAGGAACAACAGCGCCGGCATGGTGACGTTGAACACCAGGGACGAGGCCATGTGGATGAAGTTGTCGTTGATCCAATAGATGCGCTTGAGCAACGTCCCCAGAAACAACATGGCAAACACCGGCGCGGTGATGTTCAGGGTTTCGAGGAAAATTGCCAGCATGCCGGGGACCTTGAGAAGGGTGTCGTTAGGTGGCTAATGATAGCCACTAACGACACTGGCGTCTGGTAGACCGCTATCGCGAGCAGGCTCGCTCCCACATTTGTTCCTGGGTGAACACAAAATCCATATTCACCACAAACTCCTGTGGGAGCGAGCTTGCTCGCGATAGCGGTGTGTCAGCTTGCATAAATGCTGAATGTACCGCCGTCATCGCGAGCAAGCTCGCTCCCACACTGGATCTCCAGCGATCACGAAATCATCAAGTAATCGGCGCCGGGTTGAACAAGGTGATGTCGTTGTACAGCTTGTGCCGCTCGGCCCAGGTCTGTTTCTTGCCGCTGGCCACGTCCAGGTAGTAATGGAACAGTTCCCAGCCCAGTTCCTCGATGGAGGCGCGCCCGGTGGCGATCCGGCCGGCGTCGATGTCGATCAGGTCCGGCCAGCGCTGGGCCAGTTCGGTGCGGGTCGAGACCTTCACCACCGGCGCCATGGCCAAGCCGTACGGCGTGCCACGGCCGGTGGTGAAGACATGCAGGTTCATCCCCGCCGCCAGTTGCAAGGTGCCGCAGACAAAATCACTGGCCGGCGTGGCGCAGAAGATCAGGCCCTTTTGCTTAAAGCGCTCGCCCGGACCCAACACGCCGTTGATCGCACTGCTGCCGGACTTGACGATCGAGCCCAGGGATTTTTCGACGATGTTCGACAGCCCGCCCTTCTTGTTGCCCGGTGTGGTGTTGGCACTGCGATCGGCCTCGCCCTTGGCCAGGTAACGGTCGTACCAGTCCATCTCGCGTACCAGCTCCTGGGCGACTTCCCGGGTTTGCGCCCGGGAGGTCAGCAGGTAGATCGCATCGCGCACTTCGGTGACTTCGGAAAACATCACCGTCGCCCCGGCCCGCAGCAGCAGGTCCGAGGCATAGCCCAGGGCCGGGTTGGCGGTGATGCCGGAAAACGCATCGCTGCCGCCGCACTGCATGCCCAGGATCAGCTCCGAGGCCGGCACGGTTTCGCGGCGGCGCTGGTCGAGTTTCTTCAGCCGGGTTTCGGCCAGTTCCATGATCTGCTCGATCATTTCGGTGAAACCGTGACTGGAATCCTGCAAGCGATACAGCCACGGCTCACTGAGGTCCACCGAGCTGTCGTTCTCATGCATCACCTGCCCGGCCTGCAATTTCTCGCAGCCCAGGCTGATTACCAGCGCTTCGCCACCCAGGTTCGGGTTGCGGGCCAGATTGCGCACGGTTCGGATCGGGATGTACGCGTCGGTGGCGGTGATCGCCACGCCGCAGCCGTAGCTGTGGGTCAGCGCCACCACGTCATCGACGTTCGGGTACTTGGGCAGCAATTCGTCCTTGATGCGCTTGACCGCATGGTCCAGCACCCCGGTCACGCACTGCACCGTGGTGGTTATGCCCAGGATGTTGCGTGTGCCCACGGTACCGTCGGCGTTGCGATAGCCCTCGAAGGTGTAGCCTTGCAACGGCGCATCGGCCGCCGGCACGTCGGTGGACAGCGGCAGGCTGTCCAGCGGCGGCGCGGTGGGCATGCGCAGTTGGTCTTCCTTGACCCAACTGCCACGGGGGATTGGTTGCAATGCGTAGCCAATGACCTGGCCGTAGCGAATCACCTCGCCGCCCTCGGGAATATCTTCCAGGGTGACCTTGTGGCTCTGCGGTACAAAGTCCACGGTGACCAGGCCATCCGGGAACTCAGTCCCGGCTGGCACGCCCTGGTCGTTCACCACAATGACCACGTTGTCCCGCTCATTCAGGCGGATGTAACGGGGCGAATCGGCATGTTCAATCAGTTGCATCGACATCGCTCCTTCAGGATTTCGCTTCAGACAGGCTGGAAAGTTGATCATCCCGGGCCGCGGGCTCTTTGAGCACGACACGCTTGATCGGCCCGACGATCACCAGGTAACTGAACACCGCCATCAGCGCGTTGCAGCCCACGAACACCAGCGCCCATTTGAACGAACCGGTGGAGCTGATGATGTAGCCGATGACGATCGGCGTGGTGATCGATGCCAGGTTGCCGAAGGTGTTGAACAGGCCGCCACTCAGACCGGCGATCTGTTTTGGCGAAGTGTCGGACACCACGGCCCAACCCAGTGCGCCTACGCCTTTACCGAAGAAGGCCAAGGCCATGAAGCCCACCACCATCCATTCGATGTCCACGTAGTTGCACGCCACGATGCTGCTGGACACCAGCAGGCCGGCGATGATCGGCGCCTTGCGAGCGAAGGTCAGCGAGTGGCCCTTGCGCAGCAGGTAGTCGGAAATCACCCCGCCTAGCACGCCACCGATGAAGCCGCAGATCGCCGGCAAGGAGGCGATGAAACCAGCCTTGAGGATGGTCATGCCGCGTTCCTGCACCAGGTACACCGGGAACCAGGTCAGGAAGAAGTAGGTGATGCCGTTGATGCAGTATTGGCCCAGGTACACGCCGAGCATCATGCGGTTGGTCAGCAGTTGGCGGATGTAATCCCACTTCGGACCGTCGGTCTTCTTACCCCTGCCCTTGTCCTGGTCCATGTCGACCATCGCGCCGTTGGCGGCGATGTGATTGAACTCGGCCTCATTGATCATCGGGTGCTGACGCGGGCTGTGGATAACCTTCAGCCAGACCAGCGAGAACACGATACCGACCACGCCCATCACGATGAACACGTGCTGCCAGCCAAAGCGGTAGACGATCCAGCCCATCAGCGGCGCAAACAACACCGTGGCGAAATACTGGGCCGAGTTGAAAATCGCCGAAGCGGTGCCGCGTTCAGCGGTGGGGAACCAGGCCGCGACGATGCGGGCGTTACCCGGGAAGGAAGGCGCCTCGGCCAGCCCCACCAGAAAACGCAGCATGAACAGCGCCACCACGGCGGTGGAGACACCGAATTCACCGACATAGCCTTGCAGCACGGTGAACAGCGACCAGGTAAAAATGCTCAAGGCATAGATTTTTTTCGACCCGAACCGGTCAAGCAGCCAGCCGCCCGGGATCTGCCCGGCCACGTAGGCCCAGCCGAAGGCGGAGAAGATATAACCGAGGGTAACGGCATCGATGCCGAGGTCTTTCTGCAGGCTGGAGCCGGCGATAGCGATGGTTGCGCGGTCGGCATAGTTGATCGTTGTCACCAGAAACAGCATGAGCAGGATCAAATAGCGGACGCGAGTCGGCTTGGTTTCTTGCATTTAAATCTACTTCCACTATTTATTTTTATACGGGAAATCTGGTTGTACGGCCGGGCGGGTTGTCCCGCTCCGGCCGGTGTCGCAATTACGATCCGATGTAAGAAGTTTTCACCACGGTGTAGAACTCTTGCGCATAGCGACCTTGCTCGCGCGAGCCATAGGACGAACCTTTGCGGCCGCCGAACGGTACATGGTAATCCACGCCGGCGGTCGGCAGATTGACCATCACCATGCCCGCCTGGGAATGACGCTTGAAGTGGTTGGCATATTTGAGCGAGGTGGTGGCGATACCGGCGGACAGCCCGAACTCGGTGTCGTTGGCCATCGCCAGCGCCGCTTCATAATCGGCCACACGCACGACGTTGGCCACCGGGCCAAAGATTTCTTCGCGGCTGATGCGCATCGAGGCTTCGCTGTCGGCAAACAGTGTCGGTGCCAGGAAATAACCTTCGGTGTCGCACGTCACCAGGCCGCCACCGCTGACCAGCCGCGCACCTTCGCTCTGGCCGATGTCGATGTACTTCAAGTCCTGGTTGAGCTGGGCTTCGGAAACCACCGGCCCGATATCGGTGCCGGCCTTCAAGGCATGACCGACCTTGATCGACTGCATGCGCTCGGCCATGGCAGCGACGAACTTGTCGTGGATGCCGGCGGTCACGATCAGGCGGCTCGAAGCCGTGCAACGCTGGCCGGTGGAGTAGAACGCGCTCTGCACCGCCAGTTCGACAGCCTGTTTGAGATCGGCGTCGTCGAGGATGACCTGCGGGTTCTTGCCGCCCATCTCCAGTTGCACCTTGGCCTGGCGCGCCACGCAATTGACCGCGATCTGCCGCCCCACGCCCACGGAACCGGTGAAGCTGATACCGTCGACCTTCGGGCTGTTGACCAGGACTTCACCGACCACACGGCCGCTGCCCATCACCAGGTTGAACACACCGGCCGGGAAACCGGCGCGGGAAATGATGTCCGCCAGGGCCCAGGCACAACCTGGCACCAATTCGGCGGGCTTGATCACCACACAGTTGCCGTAGGCCAGCGCCGGGGCGATCTTCCAGGCAGGGATCGCGATCGGGAAGTTCCACGGCGTGATCAAACCGACCACACCCAACGCTTCACGGGTGACTTCGACGTTGACGCCCGGGCGCACCGACGGCAAGTAATCGCCCGACAGGCGCAGGCACTCGCCAGCGAAAAACTTGAAAATGTTGCCGGCGCGGGTCACTTCGCCAATGGCTTCGGGCAGGGTCTTGCCCTCCTCCCGGGCCAACAGTTGGCCGAGTTCTTCGCGACGGGCGAGGATCTCGCTGCCGACTTTGTCCAGCGCATCGTGACGGGCCTGGATGCCCGAGGTCGACCAGGCCGGGAACGCGGCGCGGGCGGCTTCGATGGCGGCATTGACTTGAGCTGCATCAGCCTTGGCGTATTCACCAATGACATCGGACAAGTCAGACGGGTTGATGTTGGTGCAATAGTCGGCACCGGCCACCCACTGACCGTTGATGTAGTTATCGAAACGCTTTGAATCTGCCACGGAGCTACTCCTTCTACAATAGCTGTCTAGGAACGCAGAGCGTCCCTGGCTGCGTGCCCACGCGGAGCGTGGGAACGATCAAGCCTTACGCAAAAAGCCGCTGATTGCTCAGCGGCTTCGTCGGATCTGTTACTGCTTGCCTTGCTTGTCGATCAGCGCGGCCAGGGCATCGTATTCTTCCGGCAGCAGGTCGGTCAGCGGCGTACGCACAGGGCCTGCGTCGTAGCCGACGATCTTCGCGCCAGCCTTGACGATGCTCACGGCATAACCGGCCTTGCGGTTACGAATGTCCAGGTAAGGCAGGAAGAAGTCGTCGATGATCTTGCCGACGGTCGCGTGATCTTCACGGGAAATGGCGTGGTAGAAATCCATCGCGGTTTTCGGAATGAAGTTGAACACCGCCGAGGAGTAGACCGGCACGCCCAGGGCCTTGTAGGCCGCGGCATAGACTTCTGCGGTCGGCAGGCCGCCCAGGTAGCTGAAACGATCGCCGAGACGACGGCGGATCGACACCATCAGTTCGATATCGCCCAGGCCATCCTTGTAGCCGATCAGGTTCGGGCAGCGCTCGGCCAGTTGCTCCAAGTGCGTGGCGTTCAGGCGGCAGACGTTGCGGTTGTAAACCACTACGCCGATCTTCACCGATTTGCACACGGCTTCAACGTGGGCGGCTACGCCGTCCTGGCTGGCTTCAGTCAGGTAGTGCGGCAGCAGCAACAGGCCCTTGGCGCCCAGACGCTCGGCTTCCTGAGCGTACTCGATGGCCTGGCGGGTAGCACCGCCAACACCGGCGAGGATTGGCACGCTGGTGGCGCAGGTATCAACAGCTGTCTTGATGACTTGCGAATACTCGCTGGCCGCCAGGGAGAAAAACTCACCAGTGCCGCCCGCTGCGAAAAGTGCCGAGGCGCCATACGGGGCCAGCCACTCGAGGCGCTTGACGTAGCTGTCGCGATTGAAATCGCCTTGAGCAGTGAAATCGGTGACCGGGAAAGACAGCAGGCCAGACGAGAGGATGGACTTCAGTTCTTGTGGATTCATTATTCGAACACCCTGGACGCAAATGTTGTGTTGTAGGAAACGGTTCAGCTTCAAGAGAAGTTGTAAGTCATCGTACAACTTAAAATACGAACGTCAACTGCATTTCGTCTTTTGTCGGGGGTCAGGTGCGCGGAGTTTGGCGAAAAGCCTTTGAGATCGGGTCTTTGAGGTTTGCTGGCAAACTGAGGAATCTTGCCCTGCGAGGCAGCGGACCGCTCTTCAAGTTGCGGATTAAGGTGTAGGGCTTATTGCACTCGAACCAAACACGGCACCGCTGTGGCGAGGGAGCTGGCTCCCGTTCGACTGCGAAGCAGTCGCCAACCTGTTGAACGGCGATCGACCGAAAGAGCTGAGGGGCCGCTTCGCAGCCCAGCGGGAGCCAGCTCCCTCGCCACGACAGCATCCTTGCCAGCAGAGCAGTGAGCGATTCAGCCCTGCGCTTGCGCCTCTTCATGAGCCTGGCGCAGCCGTTCGCGGCTGTTGGTCAGGTGCAAGCGCATGGCCGCACGGGCCGCGTCGGAGTCCTGGCGGGCGATGGCTTCGTAGATTTCTTCGTGTTCGCGGCTCAGGCGATCCATGTAGTGCTGGTGGTCGTCGTGGGCCAGGCGCGCCGAATTCAGCCGGGTGCGCGGGATGATGCTGGTGCCCAGGTGGGTCATGATGTCAGTGAAGTAGCGGTTGCCGGTGGACAGGGCGATTTCCAGGTGGAAGGCGAAGTCCGAGGCCACCGCGTCGCTGGCGTGAGCGGCGCTTTCGTTCAAGGCGTCGAGGGCGGCGCGCATCGTCGCCAACTGCTCGTCGCTACGACGCTGCGCCGCAAGCCCAGCGGACTCCACTTCCAAGCTGATGCGCAGCTCCAGGATCGCCAGCACGTCACGCAAGGTGACCACCGTCGCCGGGTCGATGCGAAAGCCGCTCGGGCTGGGCGTGTCCAGCACGAAGGTGCCGATGCCGTGGCGGGTTTCCACCTGGCCGGCGGCCTGCAAACGGGAAATCGCCTCGCGCACCACGGTGCGGCTGACGCCATGGGCTTCCATGATCGCCGACTCGGTGGGCAATTTATCGCCACGCTTGAGCAGACCGTCGCGAATCTGCTCGGTCAACACCGTCACCAGCTCCTGCGCCAGGCTGCGGCGCTTGCGGGGAAGGCGTGGTACGTCGATCGGTCTTTCCATGTGTCTGTGTCTCGGCAAGCGGCTGAATGCGCATCATGATAGCGCAACGGGGTTGTACGATCACCGTGCTCCCTGGCGGTCTTGGCAAAGTTTGCCGCCATGCACCGTTGTGGCGAGGGGATTTATCCCCGCTGGGCTGCGGAGCAGCCCTCTTGATCTACCAGCAGATCAATATCGTTGACCTTTGATTTTGAAGGGGCGCTTCGCACCCAACGGGGATAAATCCCCTCGCCACAACGGTGTTCGGCAATGACAATCAGGCGACTACAGCTTGCTCCACCAGTTGGCCATTTTCGATACGCACATGTCGCGGATGGAACCGTTTCAAACTGCTGCGATGGCCAACGCTGACAATGCTCAGCCCCGGCAACTGATCAATCAGCGCCTGGTACAGCGTCGCTTCATCTTCTTCGTCCATCGCCGACGTGGCTTCGTCCATATACAACCATTGTGGTGCGTAGAGCAATGCGCGGGCGAACGCCAGGCGTTGCTGCTCGCCGGGCGAGAGCATGCGCTGCCAGTGGTTGGCCTCGTCCAGTCGCGCCACCAGATGCGGCAGGCGACAGGTTTCCAGCACTTGGGCATAACGCTCTGGCGGGTACGTGTCGCCCGGTTGTGGATAACTCAGCGCTTCGCGCAGGGTGCCAATGGGCAGATAGGGTTTTTGCGGCAGGAACAGATAACGCGCCGCGGGCAACCGGATCGCGCCGTGGCCATCCGGCCACAAATGCCCCATTGCCCGGAACAGGGTGGATTTACCGCTGCCCGAACGCCCGCTGAGCATCACCCGCTCGCCCGGTTCGACGGTCATGTCGGTATGGCTGAGCAAATGGCGGCCGTCGGCCAGGTCCAACCCCAGGTTTTGCACTTTCAATGCATGGCCTTGGTTCTGCACATCGATGGCCGGCACGCGGTCTTCGTTGTCGCTCATGGCCTGGCGGAAGCTCAGCAGACGGTCACACGTGGCGCGCCACGCGGCAAGGTCGGTGTACGCGCTGATGAACCAACTGAAATTCTCCTGCACATTGCCGAACGCCGAGTTGATCTGCATAAGCTCGCCCAGCTGGATCTTGCCGGCGAAGTAGCGTGGCGCGGCGACGATGAACGGGAAGATGATTGCAATCTGGCCGTAGCCGGAGGTGAAGAAGGTCAGGCGCTTGGACACCCGCATGATGTCCCAGAAGTTATGCCAGACCAGACCAAAGCGGCCACTCAAGCGGCGGTTCTCGTTGGGTTCGCCGTTGTACAAGGCAATGCTCTCGGCGTTCTCACGCACCCGCACCATGGAAAAACGCAGGTCGGCTTCAAAGCGTTGCTGGTTGTTGTTCAGGCTGATCAAGCGACGACCGATCAGGTGCGTCAGCCAACTGCCCACCGCCGCATACACCAGCGCACACCAGAACATGTAGCCGGGGATGGTGTAGCCAAATACCTGGATGCTGCCCGACACGCCCCACAAAATGATCGAGAACGACACCAGGCTGACCACGGTGCGCAGCAGCCCCAGGCCCAGGCCCAAGGTGTTGCTGGTAAAACTGTTGAGGTCTTCGGAAATCCGCTGGTCCGGGTTATCGGTGTAACCGCCCTGCTCCAGTCGGTAGTAATTCTTGTCATTGAGCCAACGGGCGAAGTGTTTCTCCGTGAGCCAGGCCCGCCAGCGGATGGTGAGCATCTGCGTGAGGTACAAGCGATACACCGCGCCCAGGATCGCCACCGCGGCGATGCCGCAGAAATACAGGATCAACCGCCAGAACGCGACGCTGTCCTTCTCCTGCAAGGCGTTATAGAAATCCTTGTACCAACTGTTGATCCACACCGAAATCGCCACGCTGAACAGCGACAGCACGATGACGGCAATCAACAGCGTCCAGGCCTTGCCCTTCTCCTCACTGCGCCAGTACGGCGTGGTCATTTGCCAGACACGGCGGAAAAACTGCCCGCGCACCGCATCATTGACCGCGGAATATTCAGCGTTCTGATTCATGGTTAAGGCTCTGTAAAGAAAAAAAACTCGGGCCGATCATAGAACAACGGCCCGATTTGCCGCGAGGGTGGACAACATCTGTTCAGCGCAGGTTCAGCGACGCACGGGGCGCTTCTGCAATTTGCGCTGCAAGGTGCGCCGGTGCATGCCCAGGGCGCGGGCAGTGGCGGAAATGTTGCCTTCGTGCTCGGTCAGCACCCGCTGGATGTGCTCCCATTGCAGGCGGTCCACCGACATGGGGTTTTCCGGCACCAGGGTGTCCAGATCGGCGTGTTCGGACAACAGGGCCGCCAGCACATCATCGGCGTCGGCCGGTTTGCACAGGTAATTGCAGGCGCCACGTTTGATCGCCTCCACCGCGGTGGCGATGCTCGAGTAACCGGTGAGGATCACCACGCGCATTTCCGGGTCCAGCTCCAGCAGTTTGGGCAACAGCACCAGGCCCGAGTCGCCGTCCATTTTCAAATCCAGCGCGGCGTAGTCCGGCAGGTCGGCCTGGGCGATGCTCAAGCCCTCCTCGGCGGAACCGGCGGTGCTCACGCGAAAGCCCCGACGGGACATGGCCCGGGCCATGACGCGGGTGAAGGTGGCGTCGTCGTCCACCAGCAACAGATGCGGCAGTTCTTCGCCGTCGACTTGGATCTCGTCACTCATGTTCGTCTCCTCGGTCGGCATGGGGCAGGCGCAGCTCGGTGAGCGTGCCGCCCTCCTCATGGGGGTAGAGTTTCACCGAGCCGCCGGCGCGTGTCACGCTGGCCTTGCTCAAAAACAGGCCCAGGCCGAAACCTTTGCCCTTGGTGGTGTAGAACGGCTTGCCGATTTGCTCGGCAATCGCCAGCGGCACACCGGCGCCATGGTCGCGAATGCTTATGGTCAGCTCGTAGGCATTCCAGTCCAGCGCCACTTCCAGGCCTTCGGGGCAGGCGTCGGCGGCGTTGTTCAACAAGTTGAGCAACGCCTGGGTCAGGTCCGGTGGCGGCGCCATGCGCGGCACCGGTCCTTGACCCAGACGCTGGAAGCGATAACTGGCCTCCGGGCGCATCAGGTGCCAGCGATTCAGGGCCTCGTCGAGCCAGTCGGTGACGTCCTGCATGTCGATGGCCAGCCGGCGGTTGGCCTCGGCGGCACGCACCAGGTACTGCAGGGTTTCCTTGCAGAGCTGGACCTGATCCTGCAATACACCGAGGTCTTCCTGCAGCGCCGGGTCGTGATGATCCTGGCGCATCTCCTTGAGCAGTACGCTCATGGTGGCCAACGGCGTGCCCAACTCATGGGCGGCACCCGCGGCCTGGGTCGCCACGGCCAGCAATTGCTCGTCCCGCAGGCCCTCTTCACGGCGAATGGCCCGCAGCTCTTCTTGACGACGCAACTCTTCGGCCATGCGCGCAGCAAAAAACGTAATGACCGCCGCCGCCAGGGCGAAACTCAGCCACATGCCGTATATCTGCAGGTTTTCCCGGGCAATGGGGAAGGTTTCCAGCGGATAGAAGCGCGCCAGCAACAAGGTGTACAGCGCCAGGGCGATGCCGGACAGGATCAGCGAATACCGCCACGGCAACGTCACCGCGGCGATGGTCAGCGGCACCAGGTAATAGGACACGAAAGGGTTGGTGGAGCCGCCGGAGAAATACAGCAACGCGCTGTGGATAAACAGATCGCAGGCCAGTTGCACGGCGTATTCCAGCTCAGTCACCGGCCACGAGGTGCGCAGGCGGATGGCGGTCAGCGCGCACAGTATCGAAGAGCAGGCCAGGGTGATCGCCAATTGCAGCCACGGCAGCGGCAGCAGCTCGAACCAATAGGCGAGCCCCACGGACCCGGCCTGGGCGGCCAGGACCAGAATGCGGATAAACGTCAGACGCCAGAGGTTCTGGCGAGAGGCGGAAGTCATTTGCAAAGGGGCGAGCATGAGCTCTCCTGATGAGCGCTCCAGGCGGATCGCACGGAGTATAACCAAGGCGCGGCTTGCACAGGCAGCTATGCGGCAAAGCGCCACAGCCCCGAAATGACACACTAACCATTGTGGCGAGGGGATTTATCCCCGCTGGGGCGCGAAGCGGCTCCCAAAATAAGGTCGGGCACCACGCTGAGCTAGATCATGACAATTCTGGGACTGCTGCGCAGTCCAGCGGGGATAAATCCCCTCGCCACAAAAAGCCTCTCACCCGCAATCTGTATAGAAGTTGTAACTGTGCGAACCCGCCCATAAAAGCTAGAGTCTTACCGTTCACGCAGGCCCGGATCTCACCCCTGCGCCTCATCCCAAGGAGCTTTCATGCAAACGTTCAGTCGTCACGCCGCCCTGCTCGCCCTCAGCCTCGGCACCGTCGCCAGCCTGCCGGCCCTGGCCGCCGATGAGCTTCACTACAACCAGATTTCCCTGCGCGCCGAAGCCAGCCAGGAAGTCGCCCGCGACCTGATGATCGTCACCCTCTACACCGAGGAACAAAACACCGACCCGGCCAAACTCGCCGCGGCCGTCACCACCACGCTGAACAAAGCCATCGGCCAGGCCAAGCAGGTCAAGGACATCACCCTGCGCCAGGGCAGCCGTAACAGTTACCCGGTCTACGACAACAAAGGCCAGAAAATCACCGGCTGGCGCGAACGCGCCGAACTGCGCCTGGAAAGCGCCGACTTCGCGGCCCTGTCCAAACTCACTGGCGAGTTACTCACCGACCTGAAAATGGGCGGCATGGACTTCACCATCTCCACCGCCACCCGCCAGACCAGCGAAGACGCCCTGCTCAAGGACGCCGTCAACGCCTTCAAAGCCCGCGCCCAACTGGCCACCGAAGCCCTGGGCGGCAAGGGTTACAAAATCGTCAACCTGAACCTCAACAGCAACGGCTACCCACAGCCCTACATGCGCCCGCAGATGATGATGAAAGCGGCGTCCATGGATGCCGAGTCGGTGACGCCTGAAGTGGAAGCGGGCACCAGCAAAGTGAACATGACGGCGGATGGGGTGGTTGAGGTGTTGATGCAGTAACCCGCCTGATCGTTGCCGATCGTTCCCACGCTCCGCGTGGGAATGCCTCCACGGACGCTCCGCGTTCGGCTTTGGAAAGGGACGCAGAGCGTCCCGGGCTACATTCCCACGCGGAGCATGGGAACGATCAACTTCCGTGGCGAGGGGATCAAGGTGCCGGGCTGGCCGGCACTTCAAGCTGATCCAACGCCTTGTCCACCAGCAACTGACACAACTCCACCAACTGATGAATCCCCAGCGCCACACTTCGCCGCGTGCCCTCCACTTCAAAGGCCAGGTCCTCGGCCATGGCTTTTATCGAGGCCAGGGTTTCGGAGGTGCTGGTCAGCAGCGTGTCGGCGTCGGCTTCCGCTGTGACGGAAAACAGGCTGTCGATGCGCGGATCGGTGCTTGGCTCTGGTTTTTTTGGATTGAGGTAATGATTGAGTGCCCGCTCTGCGGCGGCTCGGTCTTTGAGTAGGTCTTCGATGGAATCGAAATCCGCCAATGGATTTGTTCTGTTGAAGTTCGGTTCAGTCTTTCCTTCGTTCATGTGCATGCTCCTGATGAAATTGGAGCCATCACTTGCCGTTATGGTCGTGAGGCTTACGACCTATTAATTTCGGGTTCCCACTCCCGGTCGCTGAATCGCAGCGACAAGAAAAAGGTTAGAGAGCCCACTTCCGAGCGGCAACCCTAAAAAACTGTGGGATGTTTCGGTTCGGGGCCGGTGATCCTTCCGACACAAATGAATGACTCGTGCCGCTTCGCTTCCTGACGCCGCAAACCCCGTGGCGAGGGAGCTTGCTCCCGCTGGGGCGCGAAGCGGCCCTAAAAACAGCGACGCCATTCATCTGACAAACCGAGGTGTCAGGTTTTGGGCTGCTATGCAGCCCAGCGGGAGCAAGCTCCCTCGCCACGGGTCTGGTGTTCGACGAAGCGTAGGCGTCGGTTGCCGGACCGCCCTCGCGAGCAGGCTCGCTCCCACCATTGGATCGGGGTACAACCGCAAGAAACAGGCCGGCTAGCAGGCCGCCACGTCACCAACCCGAGCTAACCCAGTAGCGCGCAATACACACAAAGGCCGCGTCGATAAACACATAAAGACCCTTGGGTTGCACCCCTCTATCTCGCGGGTTTCATGGGGTGATACCTGCCCCAATGCGGTGCACAAATACCTTCGAGGCGCACAGGAATCGGGCGCGACTTGTATCAGAAACGGCCACGCAAACGATCAAATGCGTCAGAAGTTACACAGATGCGACATTAAGGTACGTTCGTGCCACTGTTTCAGGCCTGTAACCGCTCTGGATCTTGCATTGGGTATGGGGCCTGCATAAGTATCCGCAGGACGACTCACGAGGTCGCCCTCAAATCCAAAAATGACAACAAATCATGAGGCCAACATGCTTAAACACGCGGTCATTCCGTTTTTAGTCGGCGCAGGCTTGTTAGCCAGCGCACCTTTCGCCCATGCGGCGACTAACCTGGTGTTCTGCTCCGAAGGGAGTCCGGCCGGTTTTGACCCTGGTCAGTACACCACCGGAACCGACTTCGACGCCTCTGCAGAAACCATGTTCAACCGCCTGACCCAGTTCGAACGCGGCGGCACCGCTGTGATTCCTGGCCTGGCGACCAAATGGGACATTTCCGAAGACGGCCTCACCTACACCTTCCACTTGCGTGAAGGCGTCAAGTTCCACACCACCCCGTATTTCAAGCCGACTCGTGAATTCAACGCCGACGACGTGCTGTTCACCTTCAATCGCATGATCAGCAAGGATGACCCGTTCCGTAAGGCCTACCCGACCGAATTCCCGTACTTCACCGACATGGGGATGGACACCAACATCACCAAGATCGATAAAGTCGACGACCACACCGTCAAGTTCACCCTCAAGGATGTTGACGCCGCGTTCATCCAGAACATGGCCATGAGCTTCGCCTCGATCCAGTCCGCCGAGTACGCTGCCCAGCTGCTCAAGGAAGGCAAGGCCCCCGACATCAACCAGAAACCGGTCGGCACCGGCCCGTTCGTGTTCAAGAGCTACCAGAAAGACTCCAACATCCGCTACACCGGGAACAAGGACTACTGGAAGCCTGAAGACGTGAAGATCGACAACCTGATCTTCGCCATCACCACCGACCCATCGGTACGTATCCAGAAGCTGAAGAAGAACGAGTGCCAGGTCACCCTCTTCCCACGCCCAGCCGACCTCAAGGCGCTGAAGGAAGACAAGGCACTGAAGATGCCTGACCAGGCGGGTTTCAACCTGGGCTACATCGCTTACAACGTGATGGACAAGATCAAGGGCAGCAACGAGCCGAACATTCTGGCCGACCTGAAAGTTCGCCAGGCGCTGGACATGGCGGTCAACAAGCCACAGATCATCGATTCGGTCTACCAGGGCGCTGGTCAACTGGCGGTCAACGCCATGCCGCCGACCCAATGGTCCTACGACACCACCATCAAGGACGCCAAGTACGACCCTGAGAAAGCCAAGACGCTGCTCAAGGAAGCCGGCGTCAAGGAAGGCACCAACATCACCCTGTGGGCGATGCCGGTACAGCGTCCGTACAACCCGAACGCCAAGCTGATGGCTGAAATGCTGCAGTCCGACTGGAAGAAGATCGGCCTGAACGTCAACATCGTCAGCTACGAATGGGGCGAGTACATCAAGCGCTCCAAGGGCGGCGAGAACCAGGCCATGATCATTGGCTGGAGCGGTGACAACGGTGACCCGGATAACTGGCTCAACGTGCTGTTCGGCTGCGACTCGCTGGCCGGTAACAACTTCTCCAAATGGTGCGACAAGAAGTTCGACGACCTCGTCAAGCAGGCCAAGCGCACGACCGACCAGGCCAAGCGCACCGAACTGTACAAACAGGCGCAACACGTCCTCAAGGACGCTGTGCCGATGACACCTATCGCTCACTCGACGGTGTATCAACCCATGCGCGCCAATGTGCAGGACTTCAAGATCAGCCCGTTTGGCTTGAACTCCTTCTACGGCGTCAGCGTCAGCAAATAAAGTGACCTGTGGCGAGGGAGCTTGCTCCCGCTGGGCTGCGTAGCAGCCCCTTTTTAAGCGCGATGGCGGTGTACCAACAACGCCATCGCGAGCAGGGCTCGCTCCCACGGCATACCGTTGCTTTAGGCCAAGACTCAGGAAAACGCCTACATCCAAAAGCACTGCGTACCACAGCAGCTGGTTTAGGACGTATCGCCTTTTCCCACAAGTCTTTCAGGCGTTACGCATTTACTGCCTGGCCCGCGGCCCATACCGTCGGGAGCCAGGTCGATCTGCTGGCGCTGCGGCATCGCTGTTCGCAATGGATTGAACTCAGTGCCCGGACAGGTCCTGCACGGGCGCCGGTCACTGTTAAACACCCCATAGAGAGAGGGAGCGTCATGCGCCATACCTTGGTTTTATCCGCATTGCTGGGCACCGGCCTGCTGGCCGCCACTTCCATGGCCCAGGCCGCCGGCGGCAGTCTGGTGTTCTGCTCCGAAGGCAGCCCCGCCGGTTTCGACACCGCGCAATACACCACCGCCACTGACAACGATGCCGCCGAACCGCTGTACAACCGCCTGGCCGAGTTTGAAAAGGGCGCGACCAACGTCGTACCTGGTCTGGCGACTAGCTGGGACATTTCCGAAGACGGCCTGAAATACACCTTTCACCTGCGCGAAGGGGTGAAGTTTCATACCACCGATTACTTCACGCCGACCCGGGATTTCAACGCCGACGACGTGCTGTTCACCTTCAACCGCATGCTTGACCCGCAGCACCCCTTCCGTAAGGCCTACCCGACCGAGTTTCCATACTTCAACGGCATGAGCCTGAACAAGAACATCGCCAAGGTCGAGGCCACCGGGCCGCTGACCGTGGTCATGACGCTCAACAGTGTGGACGCCGCGTTCATCCAGAATATCGCCATGAGTTTCGCCGCGATCCTGTCGGCCGAATACGCCGATCAGTTGCTCAAGACCGGCAAGCCCAGCGACATCAACCAGAAGCCGATCGGCACCGGGCCGTTCGAGTTCAAGAGCTACCAGAAAGACTCCAACATCCGCTATGTCGCCAACAAACAGTACTGGGCGCCGGAGCGGGTCAAGCTGAACAACCTGATCTTCTCCATCAACACCGATGCCTCGGTACGGGTGCAAAAACTCAAGGCCAACGAATGCCAGGTCACCCTGCATCCACGTCCAGCCGATGTGCCGGCCTTGAAGAACGACCCGAAACTGCAACTGATCGAGAAACCCGGTTTCAACCTCGGCTACATCGCCTATAACACCCGTCACAAACCGTTCGACCAGGTCGAAGTGCGCCGGGCGCTGGACATGGCGGTGAACAAGCAGAGCATCCTCAACGCCGTGTACCAGGGCGCAGGGCAACTGGCGGTCAACGCCATGCCGCCGACCCAGTGGTCTTACGACGATACGATCAAGGACACCGCCTACAACCCGGAAAAAGCCAAAGAGTTGCTCAAGGCTGCCGGGGTCAAGGAAGGCACCGAAATCACCCTCTGGGCCATGCCGGTCCAACGCCCGTACAACCCCAACGCCAAGCTGATGGCCGAAATGCTTCAGGCCGACTGGGCGAAAATCGGCCTGAAGGTGAAGATCGTCAGCTATGAATGGGGCGAATACATCAAGCGCACCAAGAACGGCGAGCACGATGTCAGCCTGATCGGCTGGACCGGTGACAACGGGGACCCGGACAACTGGCTGGGCACGCTGTACAGCTGCGATGCCATTGGCGGCAACAACTACTCCATGTGGTGTGATCAGGACTACGACAAGCTGATCAAGCAGGCCAAGGTCGTCACCGATCGCGACCAGCGCACCGTGCTCTACAAACAGGCCCAGCAATTGCTCAAGCAGCAAGTGCCGATCACCCCTGTCGCTCACTCGACGGTCAACCAGCCGCTGAGCGCCAAAGTCGAAGGGTTCAAGGTCAGCCCCTTCGGTCGCAACGTGTTCTCGGGCGTCAGCCTGAACCCATAACTGATTAGCCATACAGCAGGGCCCCATTTGGGGCCCTCACGTAGACGTCTTGCCGAAATTCACCGTTCAGGCGTGGTGCAAACGTTTGCGAAGCCAAGATGAGTTGTAAAAACCGATAGCCGTATCACTAAAAAAGACCGGCATTAAAAGAAAGAAAAGGAGCGTTACCCATGAAACTTAGCAGCACCGCGTTACTGGCCTTGGCCATCAGCAGCGTCACCGCCACGGCGTACGCAGAATCGCAGAGCCAGGCGTTCAATCCGGTGACCGTCAAGACCACCAGCGCTCAATCCGAAGCCACCGGTTTCGTAGAAGGACAGTCGGTCAGTGGCAGCACTCGCAACTGGTATTCGAACGAATTGCGACGCCGCGGCGGCGCCTTCAGCTACACGCGCGACGGCGTTACACACAGCGATTCGCGCCGTACCAACTGGGTTCAGGGCACCATCCTGAACTACACCTCCGGCTTCACCCAAGGCACCGTTGGCTTCAGCACCGAAGTCGCGGCCTATAACGCTATCGCGTTGCTTGGTGATCACGATGACATCATGGGCGGTTCCAACCGTACCCTGGCACACTCCGACGGCGACGCCGTCGACCAGTGGAGCAAACTGGGCCTGGCGAACGTAAAGGCGCGGGTTTCCAACACCACCCTGACCGCCGGTCGTCAAAACTTCAGCAGCCCGATGGTCGACGTCATCGGTAACCGTGCCCTGCCTTCGAGCTTCCAGGGCGTGAGCTTGCACAGCGAAGAACTGGAAAACCTGGCATTCGACGTCGCGACCTTCGACCGCAATTCTCCACGTACCGAGCAAAGCCTCGCCAAGTTCCGCTCCGAATACGGCAGCTCCTCGGCCGAAGCCGATCATGTGAACACCGCCGGTATCACCTACCAGCCGTTCGCCAGCCTCACCACCAGCCTGTGGGGCACCCAGGCCGAAGACCTGTGGAACCAATACTACTTCGGCGCCAGCCACGTATTGGGCGACAGCTCGGTGCTCAGCCTGACCACCGGCCTGAACTACTACAGGACCGTGGATTCGGGCAAAAGCAAACTGGGTGATATCGACAACAATACCTACTCCCTGTCGTTTGGCCTGACTCACCAAGCCCACAGCCTGACGTTCTCGTACCAGGAAGTGGACGGTAACGAGTACTTCGACTACCTGCACGAAACCAACGGCATCTACCTGGCCAACTCCCTGCTGTCGGACTTCAACGGCCCGAACGAGAAGTCCTTCCAGATCGCCTATGGCCTGAATATGGCTGAGTACGGCGTGCCAGGCCTGAAATTCAACATCTATCAGGCTCGCGGCTGGGGCATCGACGGTACGCATTACAACAGCACCGGCTATACCGATGTGAGAGCCATGGACGGTGAACATCACTACGAATACGGCATCGGTGCGTCTTACGCCGTACAAAGCGGCCCACTGAAAGCCACCGCGGTACGCGCGACCTACACCACGCACCGCGCCAGCGAAAACCAGGCCGACGGCAGCCTCAACGAATTCCGCCTGGTCACCACCATCCCGTTCAACATTCTCTAAACCATCCACCGAACGGCCGACTCACAAGGTCGGTCGTTCGGTTTTTGCCATTGAACCGATTGCAGAGGATTGCCGATGAACATGAATCCCCTACGCGCAGCCATCGCCGCTGCGTTGCTGAGTGTCGCCGTAGGCGCCACGGCCAAACCCCTGGTGGTTTGCACAGAAGCCAGCCCGGAAGGCTTCGACATGGTCCAGTACACGACTGCAGTCACTGCCGATGCCGTGGCAGAAACCATCTTCAATCGCCTGGCCGACTTCAAGCCCGGCACCACCGAAGTGATTCCGGCCCTGGCCGAATCCTGGGACATCAGTGACGACGGCCTGACGTACACTTTTCATCTGCGCAAAGGCGTCAAGTTTCACACCACCGATTATTTCAAGCCGACCCGCGACATGAATGCCGACGACGTGGTCTGGAGTTTCCAGCGCCAGCTGGACCCGAATCATCCCTGGCACAAGCTGTCGAGCGTAGGCTTCCCCTACTTTGAAAGCATGGGCTTCAAAGAGCTGCTCAAGAGCGTCGAGAAAGTCGACGAGCACACAGTCAGGTTCAGCCTGACCCGCCGCGAGGCGCCATTTCTGGCGGACATCGCCATGGCCTTCTCCTCGATCTACCCGGCTGAATACGCCGACCAGTTGCTCAAGGCAAACAAGACCGGCGACCTCAACAGCAAGCCGATCGGCACCGGCCCGTTCATTTTCCAGCGCTACAACAAGGATGCCCAGGTTCGTTTCAAGGCCAACCCGGACTACTTCCGTGGCAAGCCACCGGCTGATGCGCTGATCCTGGCCATCGCCACCGACAACAACGTGCGCATGCAAAAGCTCAAGACCAACGAGTGCCAGATCGCGCTGTACCCCAAACCCGACGATATTCCGAGCATCAAGAAAGACCCCAACCTGAAGGTGGCGGAACTGGACGCGATGACCGTTTCCTACACCGCCCTGAATACCAGCCACAAATACATGAGCGATGTGCGGGTGCGCAAAGCCATCGACCTGGCCTTCGACAAGGAAGCCTACGTCAACGCGCTGTTCGGCAAGGGCAACGCCACCGTGGCGGTCAACCCGTACCCACCGACGCTGCTGGGCTTCAATCATGATTTGAAAAATCCGCCCCGGGACCTGGACAAAGCCCGTCAACTGCTCAAGGAAGCCGGCGTACCTGAAGGCACCGTGTTCACCCTGTTCACCCGTAACGGCGGCGGCCCGACCAACCCCAACCCGATGCTCGGCGCGCAGATGATGCAGGCCGACCTGGCCAAAGTCGGGATCAAGGTCGACATCCGCGTGATGGAGTGGGGCGAAATGCTCAAGCGCGCCAAGAACGGCGAGCACGACATGGTTTCCGCCGGATGGGCGGGCGATAACGGCGACCCGGATAACTTCCTGACGCCTATGCTCAGTTGCGAAGCGGCCAAGAACGGCGAAAACTACGCGCGCTGGTGCAACGAGCAATTCCAGGCGCTGATCGACCAGGCCCGCGCCACAGTGAACCCCGAGGAGCGCACCAAGCTCTATGAACAGGCTCAGGTGCTTTTCAACCAGGACCAGCCGTGGATCAGCATGGCCCACACCCGAATGTTTACCGCAATGCGCAAGAACGTAGAGGGTTATGTGATTAGCCCGCTTACGACCAATAACTTCGCCACTACCCAGGTGAAGTAGATAAGAAAACGCCCGGCAACTCTTATCCAGGAGCTGTCGGGCACGCCTAACCGGCTGATGAGGTACACCTTAAGATGTTTAGTTTTATTGCCCGCCGACTGGGATTATTGATCCCCACGTTCTTCGGCATCACCTTGCTGACTTTCGCGTTGATTCGCATGATCCCCGGCGACCCCGTGGAAGTGATGATGGGCGAACGTCGGGTCGATCCCGAAATGCACGCTCAGGCAATGGAACGCCTTGGCCTGAACAAACCGCTGTATGCCCAGTACCTGGACTACATCGGCAAACTGGCCCAGGGCGATCTCGGCGAATCGCTGCGCACCCGCGAAAGCGTCTGGACCGAGTTCAGTTCCCTGTTTCCCGCGACCCTGGAACTGTCCATGGCCGCCCTGTTGTTCGCCGGTATCCTGGGCCTTTTGGCCGGGGTGATCGCGGCACTCAAGCGAGGATCCCTGTTCGACCACGGGGTGATGGGCATCTCCCTGGCGGGGTATTCGATGCCGATCTTCTGGTGGGGCCTGATCCTGATCATGTTCTTCTCGGTGTCCCTGGGCTGGACGCCGGTGTCGGGACGGATCGACCTGCTCTACGACATCGAGCCGAAAACCGGCTTCATGCTGATCGACACGCTGCTGGCCGATGAGCCGGGTGCGTTCCTCGACGCCCTGCACCACCTGATCCTGCCGGCCATCGTGCTGGGCACTATTCCACTGGCGGTGATCGCCCGCATGACCCGCTCCTCGATGCTCGAAGTGCTGCGTGAAGACTACATTCGCACCGCACGCGCCAAGGGCCTGTCGCCTTCGCGAGTGGTATTCGTGCATGGCCTGCGCAACGCGCTGATCCCGGTGCTGACCGTGGTCGGCCTGCAAGTCGGCACACTGCTGGCCGGTGCGGTGCTGACCGAAACGATCTTCTCCTGGCCGGGCATCGGCAAGTGGCTGATCGAAGCCATCGGCGCCCGGGACTATCCCGTGGTGCAGAACGGCATCCTGTTAATCGCCTGCCTGGTGATTCTGGTCAACTTCGTCGTGGACGTGCTCTACGGCTTTGCCAACCCACGTATTCGTCACCAGCGCTGAGATCAAAACCATGAGTACTCCAACTACCTCGGTAGCAGTCGATCAAAGCCTGCTGTACCCGTCCCCCTACAAAGAATTCTGGCAGACGTTTTCCCGCAACAAGGGCGCCGTGGCCGGGCTGATGTTCATGACCCTGATCGTGTTCTGCGCGATCTTCGCCCCGTGGGTCGCCCCCCATGACCCGAGCGAACAGTACCGCGACTTTTTGCTGACACCGCCGGTCTGGCTCGAAGGCGGTCAGATGCAATTTTTGCTGGGCACCGACGAACTGGGCCGCGATTTGCTGTCGCGGCTGATCCAGGGTTCGCGTCTGTCGCTGCTGATCGGCTTGTCGTCGGTGGTGATGTCGCTGATCCCGGGCATCCTGCTGGGACTGTTCGCCGGGTTCTTCCCGCGCCTGCTCGGCCCGACCATCATGCGTTTGATGGACATCATGCTCGCCCTGCCCTCGCTGCTGTTGGCCGTGGCGATTGTCGCCATCCTCGGCCCTGGCCTGATCAACACCGTGATCGCCATCGCCATCGTGTCGCTGCCATCCTACGTGCGCCTGACCCGCGCCGCGGTGATGGGCGAACTCAACCGTGACTACGTGACCGCCGCCCGCCTGGCCGGGGCCGGCCTGCCGCGCCTGATGTTCATCACTGTGCTGCCCAACTGCATGGCGCCGCTGATCGTGCAGGCAACCTTGAGCTTTTCCTCGGCGATCCTCGACGCCGCCGCCCTGGGCTTCCTCGGCCTGGGCGTCCAGCCGCCAACCCCGGAGTGGGGCACCATGCTGGCCTCGGCCCGAGACTACATCGAACGCGCCTGGTGGGTGGTGAGCCTGCCTGGCTTGACCATTTTGCTCAGCGTGCTGGCAATCAACCTGATGGGCGACGGTTTGCGCGATGCGCTGGACCCGAAACTCAAGAATGCCGCCTGAGGAGATTCCCATGTCACTGCTAGAAATCAAGAATCTCAACGTTCGCTTCGGCGACGCCACCGCCGTGCCGGTGGTCGACGGCCTGGACCTGAGCGTGGAAAAGGGTGAAGTGCTGGCCATCGTCGGTGAATCGGGCTCGGGTAAATCCGTGACCATGATGGCGCTGATGGGGCTGATCGAGCACCCTGGCATCGTCACCGCCGACGCGCTGAACTTCGATGGCAAGAACATGCTCAAGCTGAGCAACCGCCAGCGTCGGCAGATCGTCGGCAAGGACCTGGCGATGGTGTTCCAGGACCCGATGACCGCGCTCAACCCCAGCTACACAGTGGGTTTCCAGATCGAAGAAGTGCTGCGCCTGCACCTGAAGATGTCCGGCAAGGCCGCCCGTCAGCGCGCCATCGAACTGCTGGAGAAAGTCGAAATCCCGGGCGCCGCCAGCCGCATGAACGCCTACCCGCACCAACTGTCCGGCGGCATGAGCCAGCGTGTGGCGATTGCCATGGCCATTGCCGGCGAGCCGAAACTGTTGATCGCCGACGAACCGACCACCGCCCTCGACGTGACCATTCAGGCGCAAATCATGGACCTGCTGCTGGCCCTGCAGAAAGAGCAGAACATGGGTCTGGTGCTGATCACCCATGACCTGGCCGTGGTGGCTGAAACCGCCCAGCGCGTGTGCGTGATGTACGCCGGCCAGGCGGTGGAAGTGGGCAAGGTCCCGGAGCTGTTCGACATCCCGGCCCACCCGTACAGCGAAGCACTGCTGGCGGCGATTCCGGAACACAGCATGGGCGCCGAGCGCCTGGCGACGCTGCCAGGTATCGTCCCCGGTCGCTACGACCGTCCGCAGGGCTGCCTGCTGTCGCCGCGCTGCCCGTATGTGCAGGACAACTGCCGTCAGCAGCGCCCCAACCTTGACCCGAAAGCCGCCAGCCTCGTCCGCTGCTTCTACCCGTTGAACCAGGAGGTGGCGTGATGGCCGTCGTACTTACCGCCCGTGACCTGACCCGTCATTACGAAGTGTCCCGTGGCATGTTCAAGGGCCATGCCACCGTACGTGCCCTCAACGGTGTGTCGTTCGAACTGGAGGCCGGCAAGACGCTCGCCGTGGTGGGTGAATCCGGTTGCGGCAAATCCACCCTCGCCCGGGCCCTGACGCTCATCGAGGAACCGTCCACCGGCTCCCTGAAGATCGCCGGCCAGGAAGTGGCCGGGGCGAACAAGGCCGAGCGCAAGCAGTTGCGCAAAGACGTGCAGATGGTGTTCCAGAGCCCGTACGCGTCCCTCAACCCTCGGCAGAAAGTCGGTGATCAACTGGCCGAGCCCTTGCTCATCAACACCAACCTGTCGGCCACCGAGCGGCGGGAGAAAGTCCAGGCGATGATGAAGCAGGTGGGCCTGCGCCCCGAGCATTACCAGCGCTACCCGCACATGTTCTCCGGCGGCCAACGCCAGCGCATCGCCCTGGCCCGCGCCATGATGCTGCAACCCAAGGTGCTGGTGGCGGACGAACCGACATCGGCGCTGGACGTGTCGATCCAGGCCCAGGTGCTGAACCTGTTCATGGATCTGCAGCAGGAGTTCAACACCGCTTACGTGTTTATCTCCCACAACCTGGCGGTGGTGCAGCACGTGGCCGACGACGTGATGGTGATGTATCTCGGCCGTCCGGTGGAAATGGGCCCTAACGAGTCCATCTACAGCCGTCCGCTGCACCCGTACACCCAGGCGCTGCTGTCGGCCACCCCGACCATCCACCCGGACCCGAACAAGCCGAAGATCAAGATCGTCGGCGAACTGCCCAACCCGCTCGACCCACCGTCCGGCTGCGCCTTCCACAAGCGCTGTCCGTATGCGACCGAGCGCTGCCAGACCGAAGAACCGGCCCTGCGGTTGCTGGATAACCGGCAGGTGGCCTGTCACTACGCCGAGCAATTCCTCGACGGCGCGGCGTAAACCAAAAGGCAATACAGCACTTGTGGCGAGGGAGCTTGCTCCCGATGGACTGCGCAGCAGTCCTGAAAAACAGGGCCGCTTCGCGCCCCAGCGGGAGCAAGCTCCCTCGCCACGCGTAATGCATCTGCGAACATGAAAAACCCCTGCTGCCCGGTCAAATATAGGATCGGGCAGCAGGGGTTTTTTGTTGTCTGAACCCTACGTCTGGCTATCACCCTCACCACCATCATCGGCATCCGGGTCATCATCAATCGTCGAATCGTCATCATCCTGATCGCCGGGTTGCTGTTCTTCATTGGCGGCAAGCATCAATTCGCCCTGCGCCACGTGTCCGTTCGCCGCTTGTTTTTCATGCTCATCGCACTCGGCCCAAGCCGCTGACGAACCGAGGGACAGCATCAGCAAAACCTTCAACAAAATCATCGCGCGTAGAAATGCGTTCATAGCCGATTCCTTTTTTTCTCTGGTTAAAGCCCAAGCCTGACGGCGTTCAAGAAACGCTGCTCCTGAACGGTCGGTTCCTCAGATAAGACGCCTATGTACAGGCAGAAATGCCGTCCGCTGACAGAATGGTTTCGCATAACGTTTATCCCGAACGGTTATGAACTGAGCCTACTTACCAACCCACCCCAGAAACCTTGTGGGAGCAAGGCTTGCCCGCGATGGCGAAGGCACATTCAACACCCCCGCAAGCTGACCCACCGCTATCGCGAGCAAGCTTTGCTCCCACAGAGTGATCTGTGCCGAACACATTTTTTTGCCCGCTGAAGTTCCTGTGTGGGAGCGAGCCTGCTCGCGATGGCGGTGGGTCAGCAGCTTTGAGATTGACTGACACTGCGCCATCGCGAGCACGCTCGCTCCCACCGGGGGTTGGTGGTGCCCAGTCGTTAAGTGGAAATAAAAAACCCCGCAGCTTTCGGTGCGGGGTTCTGGGTGTAAAGCTCAGCGCTTAGTGATGCTCACGCGTCGCACGGAAGTTCACATCCGGCCAGCGCTCTTCCATCAGCGCCAGGTTGACCCGGGTCGGGGCCAGGTAGGTCAGGTGACCGCCGCCATCCAAGGCGAGGTTTTCCACGGCCTTGTTGGAAAACTCTTCGAATTTCTTCTTGTCGCCACATTCGACCCAACGAGCGGAGTACACGGTGATCGGCTCGTAGGAGCACTCGACCTTGTATTCCTCCTTCAAACGGCTGGCGACGACGTCGAACTGCAGCACACCGACAGCGCCGAGGATGATGTCGTTGCTGCGGGTCGGGAAGAACACCTGGGTGGCGCCTTCCTCTGCCAGTTGCTGCAGGCCCTGGCGCAGTTGCTTGGATTTGAGCGGGTCTTTCAGGCGCACGCGGCGGAACAGTTCCGGGGCGAAGTGCGGGATGCCGGTAAAACCCAGGGCTTCGCCTTCGGTGAAGGTGTCGCCGATCTGGATGGTGCCGTGGTTATGCAAACCGATGATGTCACCGGCAAAGGCTTCTTCCAGTTGCTCGCGTTCCGAGGAGAAGAACGTCAGGGCGTCACCGATGCGTACGTCCTTGCCGGTGCGCACGTGGCGCATCTTCATGCCTTTTTCGTATTTGCCCGAGCAGATACGCATGAAGGCGATGCGGTCGCGGTGCTTGGGGTCCATGTTCGCCTGGATCTTGAACACGAAGCCGGTGAACTTCTCTTCCACCGGTTCCACGGTGCGCTCGTTGGCGACGCGGGCCAGCGGGCGCGGCGCCCAATCGACCACGGCGTCGAGCACATGGTCGACACCGAAGTTGCCCAACGCGGTACCGAAGAACACCGGGGTCAGTTGGCCGTCGAGGAACTCCTGCTGGTTGAACTCATGGCAGGCGCCCTGCACCAGCTCCAGTTGCTCGACAAAACGGTCGTACTCGTCGCCCAGGTGAGCGCGGGCTTCGTCGGAGTCGAGCTTCTCGATGATTTTGGTTTCGGTGCGTTCATGACCATGCCCGGCGGTGTAGACGATGATGTAGTCGTCGGCCAGGTGGTACACGCCCTTGAAGTCGCGATAGCAGCCGATCGGCCAGGTGATCGGCGCGGCCTTGATCTTCAGGACCGCTTCGATCTCGTCGAGCAGTTCGATCGGGTCGCGGATGTCACGGTCGAGTTTGTTGATGAAGCTGACGATCGGCGTGTCCCGCAGACGGCAGACATCCATCAGGGCGATGGTCCGTGGCTCGACGCCTTTACCGCCGTCGAGGACCATCAGCGCCGAGTCCACCGCCGTGAGGGTGCGGTAGGTGTCTTCGGAGAAGTCTTCGTGGCCCGGGGTGTCGAGCAGGTTGATCATGTGATCGCGATACGGGAACTGCATGACCGACGTGGTAATGGAAATACCCCGCTGTTTTTCCATTTCCATCCAGTCGGAGGTGGCATGGCGGTCGGACTTGCGAGATTTCACCGTGCCGGCTACCGCAATCGCCTTGCCCATCAGCAAGAGCTTTTCGGTGATGGTGGTCTTACCGGCATCGGGGTGGGAAATAATGGCGAAAGTGCGGCGTTTCGCGACTTCGGCGGCCTGTTTGGTCATGGGAAATCGCCTGGCAGGTGATTCAAAAAAGGGCGGCGATTATAGCTCAACTTGTGCCAGGAACCGAACCATTGGGCACATCCGGGGTGGCCAAATGCCCCCTGACGTGGGAACCTTTCGCCGCGTGAAGACGTCCACCACCCTGATACAGCTGTTCGTCAGGGTCTGCAAAATCAGCAAGTTAGCCTGACGAGGCTGCGCTTATGGCTCAATTTACAGGCCGTTTTACCGGCACTGAACAGAGCTGCTTCTCGCGAACGTTTTCCCGGCAACCTTGACGGTTTGCCGCATGGGAAAGCGCGCGCCGACTGAAATACAAAGGAGTCCGCCTGTGGCTATCCGCTATGGCAAAGGGCTGACAGGGGGCGCGATCGTCGTCGCTCTCCTGGCCCTGCTGGTCTATTGGATCGGTATCGATACGATTGAGCGTTACCACGACGATTTACTGTTTTACCTGCAAGCTCACCTGATGCTCGTTGTGGCGTCCATGTTGGCGGCCCTGATCGTGGGCATCCCCGCCGGCATCGCCCTCAGCCGTCCCGCCATGGTCGGGCGCGCCGAACGCTTCATGCAAGTCTTCAACATCGGCAACACCGTGCCGCCCCTGGCCGTACTGGCCATCGCCCTGGGCTTCCTGGGTATCGGCAGCGGGCCCGCCATCTTCGCCCTGTTCCTCGCCTCGCTGCTGCCCATCGTGCGCAACACCTACGAAGGCCTGAAAAACGTTCAGGGCTCCCTCAAGGAAGCCGCCGTCGGCATCGGCATGACCCCGCGCCAGGTACTGTGGAAAGTCGAACTGCCCAACGCCGTGCCGATCATCATCGGAGGCGTGCGGGTGGCACTGGCGATCAACGTCGGCACCGCCCCCCTGGCGTTCCTGATCGGCGCCAACAGCCTTGGCAGCCTGATCTTCCCCGGCATCGCCTTGAACAATCAGCCGCAACTGCTGCTCGGCGCGGTATGCACCGCTCTGCTGGCTTTGCTGCTCGACGGCCTGGTGACACTGGCCAGCCGCCTCTGGCTGGAACGCGGTCTGCGAGCGGCATAGACCCGGCTGCAATAAAGGAATCGTTATGAAGAAGTTGAGCTTGATACTGGGCTGCGTCCTGCTGTTCGCAGGTTTTGCCCAGGCCGCTGAAAAACCGCTGATTCGCCTCGGCGCCCGAGTGTTTACCGAGCAGACGCTGCTGGCAGAAATCACCGCCCAATACCTGCGCGGCAAAGGCTACGACGCGCAGATCACTGGCGGACTTGGCAGCAACCTAGCCCGCAGCGCCCAGGAAAGTGGACAACTGGACCTGCTCTGGGAGTACACCGGCGTGTCGTTGGTGTCCTACAACCACATCACGGAGAAACTTGACAGCGCCCAGTCCTACGCCCGAGTGAAAGAACTCGACGCCAAAAAAGGCCTGACCTGGCTGACGCCGTCGAAATTCAGTAACACCTATGCCCTGGCCTTGCCGGAAAAAATCGCGCAGCAATATCCACAGATCAACACCATCAGCCAATTGAACACCGTGTTACGGGCCGAGGCCGATGAACATCACCTGGTGGCCCTGGACACCGAGTTCGCCAACCGTTCCGACGGGCTGGATGGCATGGTCGAGCTGTACGGCATGAACCTGACCCGCGAGAACATCCGGCAAATGGACGCGGGTCTGGTCTACACCGCCCTGCGCAACGGCCAGGTATTCGCCGGCCTGGTGTACACCACCGACGGACGTCTGAGCGCGTTCAAACTCAAACTGCTGGAAGACGACAAGCAGTACTTCCCGGACTACACCGCCGCGCCCGTGGTGCGCCAGACGACTCTGGATGCAAATCCGCAACTGGCCGCGCAGCTCAAACCCCTGGCCGAACTGTTTGACGATGAAACCATGCGCCAGCTCAACGCCCGCGTAGACGTCAACCACGAAAGCCCTTCCGCCGTTGCCGCCGATTTCCTGCGCCAGCATTCCCTGCTCTCAACCCAATGACCTGGAGGAAAAGCCATGGATTTTCTTGACGCCTTTTCCCATCTGGACTGGCCGCTGGTGCTGCACCTGACCTTGCAGCACATCACCCTGGTGGGCATCGCCGTGACCCTGGCGATCGTGGTCGGCGTGCCGCTGGGCATTTTCATGACCCGCTTTCCGGCCCTCGCCGGCCCATTGCAGGCCAGCGCCACGGTACTGCTGACCATTCCGTCGATCGCCTTGTTCGGCCTGCTGCTGCCGGTCTATTCCACGTTCGGCCAAGGCCTGGGGCCGATGCCGGCGATCACCGCGGTGTTCCTCTATTCCCTGTTGCCGATCATGCGCAACACCTACCTGGCGCTGACCGGCGTGGAACCGGGCATCCGCGAAGCCGCCCGTGGCATCGGCATGACCTTCGGCCAGCGCCTGCGCATGGTCGAGCTGCCCATCGCCGTACCGGTGATCCTGGCCGGCGTGCGCACCGCCGTGGTCATGAACATCGGTGTCATGACCATCGCCGCCACCATCGGTGCCGGTGGCCTGGGCGTACTCATCCTCGCTTCCATCAGCCGCAGCGACATGTCGATGCTGATCGTCGGCGCCGTGCTGGTCAGTCTCCTGGCCATCTTCGCCGACCTGCTTCTGCAATGGCTGCAACGCTCGCTGACCCCAAAAGGACTCCTCAAATGATCGAACTTCAAAACCTCAGCAAAACCTTCAAAAGCAACGGCAAGGACGTCAAGGCCGTGGACTCGGTGAGCCTGACCGTCAACGAAGGCGAGATCTGCGTGTTCCTCGGGCCATCGGGCTGTGGCAAAAGCACCACGCTGAAGATGATCAACCGCCTGATCGCGCCCACTTCGGGCAAGGTCTTGATCAACGGCGAAGACACCACCGGCCTGGACGAAGTGACCCTGCGTCGCAACATCGGCTATGTGATCCAGCAGATCGGCCTGTTCCCGAACATGACCATCGAGGAAAACATCACTGTGGTCCCGCGCCTGCTGGGCTGGGACAAGCAGAAATGCCACGACCGCGCCCGCGAATTGATGAGCATGATCAAGCTCGAACCCAAGCAGTACCTGCATCGCTACCCCCGTGAACTGTCGGGCGGCCAGCAGCAACGGATCGGCGTGATCCGCGCACTGGCGGCCGATGCACCGCTGCTGCTGATGGACGAACCCTTCGGCGCAGTGGACCCGATCAACCGTGAGATGATCCAGAACGAGTTCTTCGAGATGCAACGGGCGCTGAACAAGACCGTGATCATGGTCAGCCACGACATCGACGAAGCCATCAAGCTGGGCGACAAGATTGCGATCTTCCGCGCCGGCAAGCTGATCCAGTTCGATCACCCCGACACGCTGCTGGCGCATCCTGCCGACGAGTTCGTGAGCAACTTTGTCGGCCAGGACAGCACACTCAAGCGCTTGTTGCTGGTCCGCGCTGAAGACGCGGCGGACAATGCGCCATCGGTCAGCCCCGAGACACCGGTGGCCGAGGCGCTGGAGTTGATGGACGAACATGACCGTCGCTACCTGGTGGTGACCTGCGCCGAGAACAAGGCCCTGGGCTTTGTACGACGCCGCGACTTGCACCGTCAGACCGGCGCCTGCTCGCAGTACCTGAGCGAATTCAACGCCACAGCGGCGTACGACGAACACCTGCGGATCCTGTTGTCGCGCATGTACGAGTTCAACCGTTCGTGGCTGCCGGTGATGGATGCCGAGCGGGTATTCCTCGGGGAGGTGACCCAGGAATCGATTGCCGAGTACCTGAGCTCCGGCAAGTCCCGTGGGGGTAAGACCAGTATTGTTTCGCCAGCCGAGACAGCGTTGGCCTGACGTTTATAGCTGGACCCGGAGCACTTGGGAAAACAACCACTGCGGGCTGAGTTTGGTAAACACCGAATAATTGATCAGCACCGTTTTTCCCTTGTGTTTCGAGACCCAGGTCGGGTCAAGAACGAAAGAGTTGGGCTTACCGGCCGTAACCAGCTGATGGGCCGTATCAAGGAGGGTTTCCCCCACGACACGTACGCGCAGGGTCGAGCCCGACGGAGCTGGAGAGTTGACCGTGACTGTCCCCGAGGCATAACTGGGTGCCGGAAGCACCAGCGCCTGGGGATCGATGGTCAGAAACCGCACCCCAGACTCCAGGGTTTCACCGGCACCGCTTTTCTTGATGGTGTAGCTCACCGGTACGGTGAGCCCGATGCTATCGACGACCTCAGTGCGGGGAATCAGCACCTGTTTGTTCGCGGGAAGCTCGCCGTATGCGACCGGCGGACTGCTGTATGGCACCCGGCCTCCCCACCGAACGCTCAAGATATCGGAGGCGGCAATTGCTTCGGTGGGCAATTGCACGATGAGGTATTCATCCCTATAGATATCCTGAGTGTTCAGACGGTCGCCAGAGACTGTGCTGTAAGCCTTGGGAATGGTGGGTGCAGCAAAAGCGGGCATCGGGATAACCGGGGAGATCGCCTGGTCCGCACTCACATATTGGAAACTGAAATGACCTTGTGGGCTAGGAGGCAATGTGACGCGAACGATGGGGATAAAAAGACCGTTGGTGCGCTCATGATATTTTTTTTGGTCGATTCGGGAGGCTTCCAGATCATTTGAGCCGGTGATCCAGAAAAACGCCTGGATGGGCAGCGCAGCCGGATTTTTTTCCGGCCAGGCTTCGATGCGAAGCTCGTTGTGATTCTTGAAATTAAAATCGGCGCCCCCTGCCTCAAGCTCAACAAGTTTTCTGACTTGCAATCCCGCATTGAAGTTAGCCACGGCTTGCTCATTCAACGCATCGTTGAGCATCCACGCGCAACTGGCAGGATTTCCGTAACTGACCCTTCGAAAATGGGTCAGCCAGGCCCTGGCAGTGAAAATATTCTGTTCATTACAGGGTTTACTCAGGGGATAGACGAACTGAGTAATGCTGTCACGGCAACCGTGGGCGCCCGGTTTGCTGCGATAGATCGTCGCGCCATCGTAGGGAAAATAGCAGATGATCGAGGGCCTTATTTTTCCCTGCGGAGCCCGGAAGGTGGGATAAAAAATATAGCCATGCCGGGCTTCGTTGTTGCCCCATGGCGCACCACCAAACTTGGCGTCGGCCCTCAGGTAGGAAAATGAAACCGCGCCGCTGGTCCTGGAAAATTCGCTATGGTCCCAAGGATCGAAGTTTCCTGCGTTGGTCGTGCGTGCCACGACACCCGTGCATAAAAAAGCCGGTGCCGTGGCAGCGCCACAGTTGACCGCGGTGTCGTAGTAGTTGCGGGTCAAGGCGGCTGCGGTTGCTTCTCCTGATTGCACGCTCGTGGCCACGAGCGCTTCGCTAAAGGACAGCGGCAAAACACAAAGACTGCCCAGTAGAATCAACAGCTTTGCTGATTTTTTTAGCGTGAGAGTTGCCATGTTCGTCGCCCTGAGTATCCCGGTCGGGTCAGCAGGCTGATCTGACCCTTTCAATGAGGATTACACCGGTTATCACCCGGCAATTTAATAATCACATCGTGGGCCACATAGGGACGAGCGGGCTCAAGGCTCCACGTAGGTTTATTCTCGGCGATATCGGGGGAATCAAGATGGCAGGCCAACTGACGGCGCATGCTGCTGCCCATGTTATCGAAATTCCAGTCCTTGCGATTCGGATCAAGGGCAGCAGCCTTGATCGCCAGCTCGGCCAGCACGACATTGGTTTTCCCTACGCCGGCTTTTCTTCCGCAGGCCGTAGGCGTGACCTTAAGCGATGAAATTTTTCCCAATACGGGTTCTACATAATTGTTATCCCACTCGATCTTTTCTATGTAGTTATCGCAGGAACGACTATCCACCGGGGGTTGAACATGCTGATCGGCGGGGTAGTAAGCAAATTTCGCGTCCTCAGCGATCGAGTTCGGAAATTGTATTTTTATGATCGGCTTCCACGTATTGTCTTGCTCTACCCATCGGCGCTGATCATCTCGAGCAAACTCACGAGACGTAAAAGTCTTTGTAGTCCTGTCAATGTAATCAATACCACTCTCATAAATAAAAGCAGCGATAGGGAGCTCCAGATACGTGGCTTTTGCTGAGTCGCTGTCACTGGCGACAGGCGCATCAAACTTCACCCGTGCCTGACTGCCCCAGTCCCTTTTCCAGTGTTTATTAGGTGGCCAGGTTTCAATTCGCAGCTCCGACTGGGTATGGATCGCATCGTCCTTTTCCTCAGGATCATTGGCCAAAATTTTTCGTGCTTCGACAAACGTATTGAATGCATCAGCCTTGTTGTAGGTACCGAAGTAGTCTCTCGTGGTATCAAAGCCGCATTGAAACTTGTGCGCTTTCGTGGCTTCAGGGTCTCGGGTTTGACGGTCATAGTGCTCCATCCACGCCTTGGCATTGCTGATGCCCAGCTTCTGGCAATAGTCCTCGACAACGCCGAGGGAGTTCCCGTTCTCCTGATAATCGCCGCAGCCGCTGTTGTTTCGATAATTCGTCCAGGAATCAATAGGAAAGGCACACAATACTTTGATTTTGAATTGCGTCTTTTCATTCACAAAATCATTGGGCACCAAGGCAAAGCCATTGAACCTGAGCATACCCAGCCCATTGTACTCAACATCTTTTCTTAAATATGAAACCGATGTACCTCCGGCCGCTATACCGGTGCCCCCCGCTTCCAGGCTCTGCGATAACGGACTGGGATCCCACGGCAAATAACTCTGTTTACTGGCGATCCCTCGAAGTATCAAGCCAGAGCAATCAGACGCCAACCTGCCACTTCCACAATCCCGTGCGGTCAATCGATACCAGTACTCCATCAATTTGGCCGTATCGGTGCCAGGGCTTGCCTGCAACAGGCTGGAGCCCGATACAAAACCGAGAAACAAAGAAATGTTTAATATCCGTATGACCCGACGCTTGCGCATGACTCTCTCCTAGAGCTTTTCATCGCTCAGCTCAATCAGTTATGCAATCCCGCCTAATAACCTGCGTTCCCGGCATAAACCCAACACCGGTTTTATTCAGCGGCGAGTACAACTGGAGTCTTGAGTATTCGATGATCGCTTCGTCGCGCCCACTGTCGACACTTACAGTTTTTTAGATCTGTTTAAACGATTTCCTCATAACCGGCCGCCAATCAGTCAACAAATGATCTGCCATGAAACGCCCTTCCAAGCTGCCATGTGCAAATGGCCAACCTGGAGGCCTGTGTCGCATTGCCGAGGAACATCTGACTGTCACACAGGTCGGTTACATCAGGAGCTGTCGCGGGCCGCACGACGAATGAGTGCAAAAACGCGACATTTTTTGTTGATCTCAGGCCCCTCACGCCCTAAAGTTCGCGCCGAACGTCCATGCTGGAAACGATCCATCCGGCTCAAGTACTGACGACGAGACAGCAAGGCCAAGGGAATCAAGCATCCCGTGGCCTTTTTGCTTTCGGCGACATGCCTTGGGAAGTAGGCGAACCAAAGTGGGGATACGGAGGACGTTCACGAGGGCTGCTTGCCCTTACACCCATTGATCCTGATGTTTGCCAGTAGGAGTCCCAAGTATGTCGATCCAGGTCGAAGATTATTTCGCGCGCGAGACCTTTCAGAAAATGAAGGCGTTCGCCGACAAGCAGGAAACCCCGTTCGTGGTGATCGACACCGCGATGATCTCCCAGGCCTACGATGACCTGCGCGCAGGTTTCGAATTCGCCAAGGTCTATTACGCCGTCAAGGCCAACCCGGCAGTGGAAATCATCGACCTGCTCAAGGATAAAGGCTCGAACTTCGACATCGCTTCGATCTATGAACTGGATAAAGTCATGAGCCGTGGCGTAGGCCCGGATCAGATCAGCTACGGCAACACCATCAAGAAATCCCGGGACATCCGCTACTTCTACGAGAAGGGCGTACGCCTGTATGCCACCGACTCCGAAGCCGACCTGCGCAACATCGCCAAGGCCGCGCCGGGCTCGAAAGTCTACGTGCGCATTCTTACCGAAGGCTCGACCACCGCTGACTGGCCGCTGTCGCGCAAGTTCGGCTGCCAGACCGACATGGCCATGGACCTGCTGATCCTGGCCCGCGACCTGGGCCTGGTGCCGTACGGCATTTCCTTCCACGTCGGTTCGCAACAGCGTGACATCAGCGTCTGGGACGCGGCCATCGCCAAGGTCAAAGTGATCTTCGAGCGCTTGAAAGAAGAAGACGGCATCGTGTTGAAGCTGATCAACATGGGCGGTGGCTTCCCGGCCAACTACATCACCCGCACCAACAGCCTGGAAACCTACGCAGAGGAAATCATCCGTTTCCTCAAGGAAGACTTCGGCGACGAACTGCCGGAGATCATCCTGGAGCCGGGCCGTTCGCTGATCGCCAACGCCGGCATCCTGGTCAGCGAAGTGGTGCTGGTGGCCCGTAAATCCCGTACCGCCGTCGAGCGCTGGGTGTACACGGACGTGGGCAAGTTCTCCGGCCTGATCGAAACCATGGACGAAGCCATCAAGTTCCCGATCTGGACCGAGAAGAAAGGCGAGATGGAAGAAGTGGTCATCGCCGGCCCTACTTGCGACAGCGCCGACATCATGTACGAAAACTACAAGTACGGTTTACCGCTGAACCTGGCCATCGGTGACCGTCTGTACTGGCTGTCGACCGGTGCCTACACCACCAGCTACAGCGCGGTGGAATTCAATGGCTTCCCGCCGCTGAAGTCGTTCTACGTGTAATTCGCTGGTCGCTGGACCCGAAAGCCCGTGACTGTGTCACGGGCTTTTTTGCAATAGCGCAAAACGCGCCCATCAGCGCAATGCTATTGACTTCAGGCTTGTCTGAATCATGTGGCTTTTATGTGTGTTTATGAATGGTTCTCGATAACATGCGCGCCATGATGAACAGCAATGACTGAAAGGCGAGTGACGTGTTTAAGAAAACCCTGTTCCAGTTGCACTGGTTTTTCGGCATCAGCGCCGGGCTGGTCCTGGCGTTTATGGGCATTACCGGTGCCGCGGTGTCGTTTCAGGACGAAATCCTGCGGGCGTTGAACCCCCAGGTGTTGATGGTCCCGAAACAACCGGAAGGCGTCCTGCCGCCTGCCGAGCTGGTGCAACAGATCGAGGCCGCTTCCGGTAAAACCGTCGCCATGCTTTGGGTCGAGACCGACAGCGGCCACGCCGCACGGGCAATTTTCGCCGCCCCGCCTGGGGAAAAGCGCGGGCCCATGCGCTATTTCAACCCGTACAACGCACAATTCATGGGCGATGTGGTGGGCCAGGATCTCTTCGCTCTGATACTCAGGCTGCATCGCGTCCTGGCCTTGGAGGATGTGGGTCGACAGATTACCGGTGCCTGCACGCTGATCCTGGTGTTTTTCTGCCTGTCCGGGCTGTACCTGCGCTGGCCACGCCAATGGAAAAGCTGGCGTGCCTGGCTGACCCTCGACTGGGCGAAAAAAGGCCGCAGCTTCAACTGGGATCTGCACTCGGTGGCGGGCACCTGGTGCCTGGCGTTCTATCTGCTGGCGGCCCTGACCGGCCTGACCTGGTCCTACGATTGGTACAACAAAGGCGTGACCCACCTGCTCTCCGATTCCCCCGAAGAAGAACGGGTGCGCAACCGCGGCCCAGCGCCGAGCGGCCCGCCGCCGGTGGCCGATTATCGGGCCATGTGGAGCAGCATCTACAGCGCCGCGGGCCCTGGCCTGATCGCCTACAACGTGCGCATGCCGCCGGTGGCCGGGCAACCGGCAACGGTGTTCTACCTGCTGAAAAACTCGCCTCATGACCGGGCGCTGAACCAGCTCATCCTCGACCCGGCCACCGGTGTCATCAGTGGTCACAGCCGCTACAGCGACAAGAGCCTCAAGGCGCAGTTGCTGACCAGCGTCTACGCCTTGCATATCGGCAGCTATTTCGGCCTGATCGGGCGGATCCTGGTGACGGTCGCCGCGCTGACCATGCCGCTGTTTTTCATCACCGGCTGGTTGCTGTACCTGGACCGTCGCCGCAAGAAGCGCCAAATCAAGAATGCCCGCCAGGAGCTGGGTGCCAACCGCAGCGATGCGCCCGCCTGGCTGATCGGGTTCGCCAGCCAGAGCGGTTTCGCCGAGCAACTGGCCTGGCAGACCGCCGGCCAGCTCCAGGCTGCCGGTTTGCCGGTGAAGGTCCAGCCGCTGGCCGGTGTCAGCGAGCAGGAGCTGAGCAATTGCAGCCACGCCTTGTTCGTCGTCAGCACCTTTGGCGACGGCGAAGGACCGGACAGCGCCCGGGGTTTCGAGCGCAACGTGTTGGGTCGGGCCATGAGCCTGGAGCGCCTGCAGTATTCGGTGCTGGGCCTGGGCGATCGGCAATACGAAAACTTCTGCGGCTTCGCCCGACGCCTGCACACCTGGCTGTCGGAGCACGGCGGCAAGACCCTGTTCGCTCCGGTGGAAGTCGACAGTTGCGACCCTTACGCCTTGCGTCACTGGCAACAGCAATTGGCCGAACTGACCGGCCAGGCTCCGCTGGACACTTGGCAGGCGCCCAGTTTCGAGAACTGGACCCTGCACCAGCGCACCTTGCTCAACCCCGAGAGCAGCGGCTCAGGCGTGTATCTGTTGGGCCTCACCGCGCCCGGCCCGAGCAGTTGGCTGGCCGGTGACCTGGTGGAAATCCTGCCGCGCAATGACCTGTCGGCCATCGACCATTTCCTGGAGGGCCTGGGCATCGCCGGCGTTGCTCGCGTGCAGGTCGATGGCTTGCCCCAGCGCCTCGATCAGGCCCTGGCCAACCGCCAACTGCCGGAAAATCGCGCCCATCTGGTGGGCATGCATGCCCAGGCCCTGGTGGATGCCCTGGCGCCACTGGCACTGCGCGAATATTCCATCGCTTCGATTCCCGCCGATGGCCTGCTGGAACTGATTGTGCGCCAGGAACGTCACGCCGACGGCAACCTGGGTATCGGCTCCGGTTGGCTCACCGAACATGCGCCGCTGGGCAGCGCCATCAGCCTGCGGGTACGCCGTAACAGCGGCTTCCATCTGCCGCCTCAAGGCGTGCCCATGATATTGCTGGGTAACGGCACCGGTCTGGCCGGCCTGCGCAGCCTGCTCAAGGCGCGGGTGGCCGAGGGCATGCAGCGCAACTGGCTGCTGTTCGGCGAGCGCCAGCGCGAGCATGATTTCCACTGCCGTGATGAGTTACAGGAATGGGTGACCTCCGGCGATCTGGAACGCCTGGACCTGGCGTTTTCCCGGGATCAGGAACAGAAAATCTACGTCCAGGACCGCCTGCGCGAATCCTCGGCCCTGCTCAAGCAATGGCTGGTCGATGGTGCGGCGATCTATGTCTGCGGCAGCTTGCAGGGCATGGCGTCGGGCGTGGATCAGGTGCTCAACGACGTGCTCGGCGCCGCGGCAGTGGAGCGCTTGATCGAACAGGGCCGGTACCGGCGGGATGTCTACTGACAAGCCACCCGCTAAAACACTGCCCTCTGTGGGAGCGAGCCTGCTCGCGATAGCGGAGTATCAGACGGCACTCTTGTCGACTGACACAGCGCATCGCGAGCAGGCTCGCTCCCACATTGATTGGTGGCGTACTTGAAACTCAGACCGGCTGCAACTTCTTCTCGAACACTGCCACGCCCTCCAGATCCCGCAACACCACGCTCATCTCCCCGCTCGACCCATCGATGTTCACCTCGCCAAAGAACTGGTATCCGGCAAACGGCGACGTGTTCTGCGCCGGGGGCGCTTTCTGGAACACCACTTCGGGACCGAACGTCTTGTCCAGAGGATTAGGCCCGAAGCTGCCGGCATTCAACGGCCCGGCGACAAACTCCCAGAAGGGTTCGAAATCCTGGAACGCGGCCTGTTCCGGGTGGTAATGGTGGGCGGCGCAATAGTGCACGTCAGCGGTGAGCCAGACGTAGTTGCGCACCTGATGCTTGCGTAGGTAGCCGAGCAACTCGGCGATCTCCAGTTCACGGCCCTGGGCCGGCCCCGGATCACCGTTGGCGACCGCTTCCCAGCGCGACACGCCGGGGCTGACTTCGCCGTCGGGCACACCCAGGCCGATGGGCATGTCGGCAGCAATGACTTTCCACTGGGCACGGGACTGCTTCAGTTCGCCCTTGAGCCAGTCCAACTGCTCGCGACCGAGAAAGGGTTTGGCCCCGCCGAGGTTGGCGTCGTTGGCTTCGCGGTAGCTGCGCATGTCCAGCACGAACACATCCAGCATCGGCCCGTAAGCGAGCTTGCGGTAGATCCGCCCGCCGCCGTCGGCCTTCTGCAAGCGCATGGGGGCGTATTCCAGCCAGGCCTGCCGCGCACGGCCCACAAGACTGTGGATATCCTTGGTCTGGTAGCGTTCATCCAGTTGCTTGCCCGGCGACCAGTTGTTGACCACCTCATGATCGTCCCATTGCCAGATCTGCGGCACTTCGGCGTTGAAGCGGCGCACGTTCTCGTCCATCAGGTTGTAGCGGTAGTTGCCACGATACTCGTCCAGGGTCTCGGCGACCTTGCTCTTGGCTTCAGTGGTGAGGTTGCGCCAGATGCGCCCGCCTTCGGTGGTGATCTGCGCCGGCACCGGACCGTCGGCGTAGATGGTGTCGCCGCTGTGGATAAAAAAATCCGGCAGGCGCAAACGCATGGCTTCGTAGATGCGCATGCCGCCAATGTCCGGGTTGATCCCAAAGCCCTGGCCGACGGTGTCGCCGCTCCAGACAAACCGGATGTTGCGCTTGAACTGCGGGACGCTGCGCAGGTGACCGAGCCAGGGCTCACTGGCGACGCCGGTCTGGGCGTCTTCAAAATGCACGCGGTAGAAAATCGCCTGGTCAGGCGGCAGCCCGGTGAGCTCGACCCGAGCGGTAAAATCGCTGCGGCTGTCGACCAGTGGCGAGACGAAACGCCGCGGGTTGGGCAACTGGCTGCGGGTGTCCCATTCCACCACCATCCGGGCCGGGCGGTCGCAGCGGCTCCAGATCATCGCCCGGTCGCCCTGCAAATCGCCAGACTGCACGCCATCGGTGAGCACCGGGCGATCCTTGACTGAGGCAATCACCGCCGGCGCCAGCCCCGGCAACAACAACCCCGCACCCACGGCTTGCATCACACGGCGACGGCCCAGGTCAAATTCGCTCATGGTGTTTCCCCCAAATGGGGAAACTTAAGCATGGCAGTGTTAATCAGGCGTGACAGGGATCTTGTGAACACCCCAAAACCACTGTGGGAGCGAGCCTGCTCGCGATTGCAGAGTATCAGGCAACCCATTGTCGACTGATACACCGCTATCGCGAGCAGGCTCGCTCCCACAGGGAATTTTCATTGTTCAAACTTAAGTGATCAGGCCTTGGCCGGCTCCAACGCCATCTCCACCACTTCCGGCCGCTTGAGCAGCGCATAGGACACCGCCGTCAGCAGGCTCCCCGCCACAATCGCCAGCAAATACAACAACGCATGGTTGATGGCATTGGGGATCAGCATCACGAACAAGCCACCGTGAGGCGCCATCAGTTTGCAGCCGAAGTACATCGACAGCGCACCGGTCAGTGCGCCGCCGGCGATGCTGGCCGGGATCACCCGCAAAGGGTCCTTGGCGGCGAACGGAATCGCCCCTTCGGAGATGAAGCACAGCCCCAGCACCAGCGCCGCTTTACCGGCCTCGCGTTCGGTCTGGGCAAACTTGCGACGGGCGATAAAGGTTGCGATGCCCAGGCCAATCGGCGGCACCATGCCAGCGGCCATGGCCGCCGCCATCGGTGCATAACTTTGCGACGCCAGCAGTCCCACGGAAAACGCATAGGCGGCCTTGTTGATCGGCCCGCCAAGGTCGACACACATCATCGCCCCCAGCAAAACACCCAACAGAATCGCGTTGGTGGTGCCCATGCTGTCGAGGAAATGGGTCAGGCCATCCAGCATGCCCGCCACCGGTTTGCCGACGATGTAGATCATCACCAGACCGGTAAACAGGCTCGCCAGCAACGGGATGATCAGGATCGGCTTGAGCGCTTCCAGGCTCTGGGGCAGGCGCGCGTAGCGGTTGATCGCCTTGGCCGCGTAACCGGCCAGGAAACCGGCGATGATCCCGCCGATGAACCCCGCGCCCAAGGTGCTTGCGAGCATCCCGCCGATCATGCCGGGCGCCAGGCCGGGACGGTCGGCGATGGAATAGGCGATGTAGCCGGCCAGCAACGGCACCATCAGTTTGAACGCGGTGTCACCGCCGATCTGCATCAGCGCCGCCGCCAGCGTGCCGGGCTCCTTGAACGCGGTAATGCCAAACACGAACGACAAGGCGATCAACAGACCACCGGCCACCACCATCGGCAACATGAACGACACGCCGGTCAGCAGGTGCTTATAGACACCGGTCTTCTCCGTTTTTGCCGCAGCACTGGCACCGCCCGACGCGCTTTCCTGGCGGCCTTCGGCAAGCGCCTTGTTCAGGGTGGCTTCGGCCTGCTTCAAGGCAATGCCGGTGCCGCAGCGATAAATTTTCTTGCCGGCAAAACGCTCGGTGGCGACTTCGATGTCGGTGGCCAGCAGCACCACGTCGGCCTCGGCGATGGCCTCGGGGCTCAACGGATTGCGGGCGCCCACCGAGCCCTGGGTTTCCACCTGCAAGTCGTAACCGAGCTTCTTCGCTGCCTGCTGCAACGCCTCGGCGGCCATGAAGGTATGGGCCACGCCGGTTGGGCAAGCAGTGATGGCGACCAGACGAGGAGCCCGCTCAGCCGAAACCGCAGGTGCCTCTTCCAGCACATCCGACTCGACAAAAACCTTGGCCTCTTCGGCGCCGCGACGCAGCACCGAATCGACATCCTGCAAGGCCTGGGCCGGGGTGCTGCGGAACAGACGTTTGCCGACGAACCGCGACATATCCACCGGGCCGCTGGCTACCAGCAACACCCACTCGGCCGCTTCCAGGGTCGCCGCCGATAATTGGCGCTCCGGATGGGCCGCGTCATGGACTTCCACGCTGGTGCTCCAACCCTGGCGCTGGGCTGCCGCGTCCAGCAGGCGGGCGCACAACACACTGGTGACCATGCCGTTCGGGCAGGCCGTCACAATGGCTAATTTCATTCTTGCGAACCCTCTTATTGTTCGGTCAGGGGGCGCACGCGCACGCCCTGTTCAAGCGACGCCAGCAACGCGGTGTCATGGATGCCAAAACCGATCTGCGTCACGGCCATGGCGGCGATGGCCGTGGCGGTGCGCAGGGTCTGTTGCGGCGTATCGGCGCTGAGCAGGCCATGCAGCATGCCGGCCAGCAGCGAATCGCCGGCCCCCACGGTACTGGCGACAGTGACGCTGGGCGGCGAGGCATGCAGCGCCGAACCGACACTGAACCAGTTCACGCCGTCGGCACCGTGGGAAATCACCACATGCTCAATGCCTTGGGCGTGCAATCGTTGCGCCGCTTCCGCCTGGGCAAATTCGCTCACCACGTCGCAACCCAGCGCATCGGCCAGTTCCTCGGTGTTTGGCTTGATCAGCCACGGCCCCGCCGCGAGGGCGACGCGCAAGGCTTCGCCGCTGGTGTCGAGGGCCACGTTCAAGCCCAGTGCCTTCAAGCGAATGATCAGCGCCTGCAACCATTGCGGGCTGACGCCCCGGGGCAGGCTGCCCGCCACTACCACGGCATCGTGACCCGGGGCGATGTGTTCCAGTCGCTCAAGCAACGCTTGCTGCGCGGCGTCATCAACCACCGGACCTGGACCGTTAAGGTCTGTGATGCGTCCGTCCTGCTCGGCCAGCTTGATGTTGCTGCGGGTCTCCCCTGGGACGCGAATAAAGGCGTCGACAAAACCGCGCTGGGCGAACAGCGTTTCGAACGCCTGGGCGTTGTCTTCACCGAGAAAGCCACTGACGGTCACAGTGTGGCCGAGGTCAGCCAGCACCTGGGCCACGTTCACGCCCTTGCCGGCGGCGTGGCTGTGCATGGCATCGCTGCGGTTGACCTGACCGGGTTCCAGGCGCGCCAGTTCCACCGTGAGGTCGAGCGCCGGGTTGAGGGTCAGGGTAAGGATCTTGGCCATTACAGCGCCTCCACTAATGCGCGCACGTCATTGGCGCTGCCCACGGCCAAGGCCTCTTGGGCGAGGATTTGTACCTGCGCCAGGCTCACTTCGCGTACCCGCGCCTTGACCTCGGCAATGCTGCGGGCCGAAACACTCAGCTCGTCTACGCCCAGGCCCACCAGCACCGGCACCGCCAAAGGGTCGGCCGCCAGCTCACCGCACACGCCGACCCACTTGCCATGCGCATGGGCGGCACGCACGGTGATGTCGATCAGTTGCAGCACCGCCGGGTGCAGGCCGTCAGCCTGAGCCGAAAGGGTTGGGTGACCGCGGTCAATGGCCAGGGTGTATTGCGTCAGGTCGTTGGTGCCGACACTGAAGAAGTCGACTTCCTTGGCCAGCACCGGCGCCAGCAATGCCGCGGACGGCACCTCGATCATGATCCCCAGTTGCAGGTCCGCCACCGGGATCTCCAGGCGCAGGCGCTCGGTCATGTCCCGGGCCTGACGCCACTCATCGACGCTGCCCACCATCGGGAACATGATCCGCAACGGACGGTTGTCGGCAGAACGCAACAAGGCGCGCAATTGCGCCTCCATGACCTGCGGACGTTGCAAGGTCAGGCGAATGCCTCGCACGCCGAGAAACGGGTTTTCCTCTTTCGCGATCGGCCAGTACGGCAGCGGTTTGTCGCCGCCCACATCGAGGGTACGCACCACCAGCGGTCGCCCGGCCAGGCCATCGAGCACCTTGCGGTATTCGGCTTCCTGAGTCGCTTCATCGGGAGCCTGGGTATGAGCCATGAAAATCAGTTCGGTGCGCAACAGGCCAATGCCTTCGGCGCCCTGCTCCACCGCACTGGTGACACCGGCGCTCTCGCCAATGTTGGCGAACACTTCCACGGCGTGACCGTCACGGGTCAGCGCCGGTTGATGACGTTGTTCGGCTGCGACCTTGAGACGTTGCTCACGGGTGTCGCGCTCTTCGGTGGCCCGCTGCAGCGTAGGCGCGTCGGGGTCCACGTGCAGGCGACCGCGCTGGCCGTCCAACAACAGTGAAGTGCCCGGCGCCAGCAGCAACACCGCCGCACCGGCCCCCACCAGCGCCGGGATCCCCAGGGCTCGGGCGACGATGGCACTGTGGGCGGTGGCGCCGCCGCGCGCGGTGAGAATCCCCGCTACGCGGGCGGGATCCAGACGGGCGACGTCGGACGGGCCAACCTCGTCCATCACCAGAATGTAAGGTTGCTCGGGTTCGCTCGGGGTTTCGACGCCGCACAATTGCGCCAGCACACGCCGACCGACGTCCCGCAGGTCGGCGGCACGTTCGGCGAGCAGTGCGTCCTGCAGCGCTTCCTGTTCTTTGGCAGCCGCTTCGATCACGCCCATCCACGCCGCTTGCGCACTCTCGCCCAGCTTCAATCGAGTGTCGACTTCGTCGGTCAGCGCCGGGTCATCGAGCATTTCCTGATGGGTGATAAAGATTTCGCGGATGGCCTTGGCCTTGGCGCGTTCGACCAGACCTTCGATGTCGCGGCGCACTTGGTTCAAGGCGTTTTGCAAGCGCTCACGCTCGATGGCCGCTGATTCGCCGCGCAATGGATACTCGAAGGCCTGCAACACCTGGATGTGGGCCGGGCCGATGGCAATGCCCGGAGCGGCGGCAACGGCCTGGATCAAGCTACCGGATTCGGGCGCCAGCACGACGGCAGCAACCTCGGCCATGGTGGTTTGCTGAGGCGCACTCGGTGGCGGCAGCGGCTCGACTTCTTCGCCAAGGCCCTCTTCGATGGCGGCCAGCAGCGCCGGCAAGGCGTCAGCGGCGATGCTCGGTTCGGCGATGAACTCCAGGACCTGGCCGCGACGAGCGCCCAGGCTCAGCAATTTGCTCAGGCTCTTGACCGACACGGCGCTGTCCTGGCCGTCGACGATGCGCACGCGGATCTCGCCTTCGAAGCTTTTCGCCAGTTGCGCGAGGATCTTCGCCGGACGCGCGTGCAAACCATGGGCATTGGCCAGGCCGATGCGGGCGCTGGGCCAATCGGCGGGCAGTTCGCCGCCCAACACTTCCAGCACCTTGCGGCTGCTGGTGGCGCGCCCCAGTTCATGACCGCGACCTTCGATCAACAACGCACAAAGCCTTTCGAGCAAAGCCTGGTGAGCCTCGCCGAGGCTGGCGAGACAGAACAGACCGCTCAAGGGCTGACCGAGGTAACGGATGGGCTTGTCCGGCGTGACGAAGGCCAGGCCCGGACGCTTGACCGTCTGTTCGCTGTGCAGCCACCACAGGCCATCGCCCAATGGCAGCGCCTCGACCTGCTGCAACACCCCAGCAAAGCCGTTGCTCACACAGTCGGCCTGGCGCAGCAGACGGGCACCGCGCCAGACCAGCTCTTCGAAATCGTCGGCCGACACGCCGAGGCCGATCATCTGCGCATCCAAGGCCAGTTCCTGTGGCGCGCCTTGCAGCAGCTTCAACAGCGCTTCGGCCGAACCTGCGCGGCGCAGGGCCTGGCCCAGGTCGGTCTCGCCGAGGGCGCGGGTCAGCAGTTGCAAAAGACGCAAGTGTTCGTCGGACTTGGCCGCGATACCGATCGCCAGGTAAACGATCTGACCGTCGCCCCAGTCCACACCGTCGGGGAACTGCAACAGGCGCACACCGGTGGAGTACACAAGATCGCGGGTTTGCGGGGTGCCGTGGGGGATGGCAATACCTTGGCCAAGAAAGGTCGAGCCCTGGGCCTCGCGAGCCTGCAAGCCGGCCAGGTAACCCTCGGCTACAAGGCCATCGGCCACCAGTTTGTCAGCGAGCAATTGCAGCGCGGCGTCTTTATCCACAGCCGTCTGGGCCATGGATATCTGCTCTAGAGTGAGCTCGAGCATGCTTTCTCCTTTTTGGCGTCGGGTTGGCGCCAGGTATTGTTTTGAATGAATCAGCTTAGCGTTACAGGACGGCTTTTGGCGCTATCGCGGCAGACGGGCCAAAAAATCCTGCTAACCTTGAAAATACGCCTGCTGAAACGTTTAATCTAGAAAGATTGGCACGTTACTCGATAATCTCTCATCCTTGAAGTGCAACTTGTCGCCGCCGTCGCGACAGTAACCGTCGTCCTGAATCGGGTAGGATGCCCCTCATTGTCGGGGCAAACTCGAAAAAACAAGGAAAACCGGGTTGAAACTCAGTGATATCGCCCAGTTGGCCGGTGTGTCCGTGACCACCGCCAGCTATGTCATCAATGGCAAGGCCGAACAGCAACGCATCAGCAGCGCCACCGTCGAACGCGTGCGCGCCGTGGTCGAGGAGCATGGCTTCACGCCCAACCCCCAGGCTGCCGGGTTGCGCAGCCGGCATACGCGCACGCTGGGTTTCATCCTGCCGGACCTGGAAAACCCCAGTTACGCCCGCATCGCCAAACTGCTGGAACAGGGTGCCCGAGCGCGGGGCTATCAATTGCTGATCGCCAGCTCCGACGATGCGCCCGAGAGCGAACGGCAACTGTTGCAACTGTTCCGCGCCCGGCGCTGCGATGCGCTGATTGTCGCCAGTTGCCTGCCTGCCGGGGACGACAGTTATCGCCAGTTACAGGCCAAGGGTATCCCGATCATCGCCATCGACCGGGTGATGGAGCCTGCGCACTTCTGCTCGGTGATCAGCGATGACCGCCAGGCCAGCCTGCAACTGACCCGTAGCCTGCTGGAAACCAATCCCCGCCAGATCGCGCTGATCAGCGCCCGGCCCGAATTGAGCATCAGCCAGGAACGCACCGCCGGGTTCAACGAAGCCCTGGCCGGTTTCGAAGGCCAGGTGCTGATCGAGCACGGCGAGTCGTTCAGCCGTGAATGCGGTCGCCAGTTGATGGACGAATTGCTCGCGCGACTGGGGCACCTGCCTGATGCGTTGATCACCACCTCCTATGTGCTGCTGCAAGGGGTGTTCGACGCCCTGCACGACTTCCCGCTCAAGTCGCGCCCGCTACGGTTGGGCACCTTTGGTGATACGCAACTGCTGGACTTCCTGCCGCTGCCGGTCAACGCCATGTCCCAGCAGCACCAACTGATCGCCGACAAGGCCCTGGCGCTGGCCCTGGCCGCCATCGAAAACGATGATTACCAACCCGGTGTGCAGGCCATCGCACGCACGTTCAAGCAGCGCATTCATCAGGGCTGAGTATTCTTCAGGATTGAAGCATGGAACTGATCGATACCCACACCCATCTGGATTTCCCCGACTTCGATGCGGATCGCCCGGCGCTGCTGGCCGAAAGCCGCGCCTTGGGCGTGCGGCAGATGGTGCTGCTGGGGGTGTATCGGGATAACTGGCAACGGGTGTGGGATCTGGTGCAAGGCGACCCGGACCTGCACGCCGCGCTAGGCCTGCATCCGGTGTATCTCGACCAGCATCGCCCCGATGATCTGGGGCAATTGCGCCAATGGCTGATCCGCCTGGCTGGGCATCGGCAGTTGTGCGCGGTGGGGGAAATCGGTCTGGACTACTTCATCCAAACCCTGGACCGGGAGCGCCAGCAGGCATTGTTCGAGGCGCAACTGCAACTGGCGGCGCAATTCCAATTGCCGGCGCTGATCCACGTGCGCCGCAGCCATGCCGCCGTGATCGCCACCCTCAAGCGCATTGACCTCAAGCGCGGGGGGATTATCCACGCTTTCGCTGGCAGTTTTGAGGAGGCTCGCGAGTACATCAAGCTCGGCTTCAAGCTCGGCCTTGGTGGCGCCGCCACTTGGCCTCAGGCCCTGCGCATGCATCGGGTACTGGCAAAACTGCCGCTGGACGCGGTGGTGCTGGAAACCGATTCGCCGGACATGGCCCCGGCGATGTTCCCCGGCCAACGCAACAGCCCGGCGCATTTGCCGGCCATTTGTGAAGCGCTGGCTGGGATCATGGCGATCAGCCCTGATCAGTTGGCAGAGGCCAGCACGACCAACGCCCGCCAATTATTCAATTGGTGACCCCCTGTGGGAGCGGGCTCGCTCCCACATTGGATCGGTGGTGAGCACCATCCTTTAACTACACCCGAAACGCATTGATCAACTGCTTGAGCTGCACCACCTGGGCGGACAACTCACGGCTGGCGTCCTCGGTCTGGTGCGCGCCTTCGGCGGTGCGTTCACCGGCGCGATTGATCTCGACGATGTTCTGGTCGATGTCATGGGCCACGGCCGTCTGCTGCTCCACCGCTGCTGCGATCTGCTGGTTCTGGTCGACGATCATACCGACGGCGCCGAGGATATTTTCCAGCGCCTGCTGGACCTTTTCCGACTGCCCCACCGTGCCACTGGCCATCTCATGGCTGGTGCCCATGGCTTTGACGGCAGCGCCCACGCCGCCGTGCAGGCGGGTGATCATTTCTTCGATTTCTTCGGTCGATTGCTGGGTGCGCTTGGCCAGGGTCCGCACTTCGTCAGCCACCACCGCGAAACCGCGCCCCTGCTCTCCGGCCCGTGCGGCTTCGATCGCGGCGTTGAGCGCCAGCAGGTTGGTCTGTTCAGCGATGCTCTTGATCACGTCCAGCACACGGCTGATGGCCTGGCTGTCAGTCGCCAGTTGATTGATCACCTGCACCGACTGATCGATCTCGCTAGCCAAACGCACGATGCTGCTCTGCTGTGACTCCACCAGCCCGCGCCCGCTGAGGGTTTCGTCGTTCACGCTGTGGGCGCTACTGACCGCCGCGGCGGCGCTACGAGCCACTTCCTGGGCGGTGGCCGACATCTGGTTCATCGCCGTGGCGACCAGTTCGATCTGGCTGCGCTGCCCGGACACGGCTTGGTTGCTCTGGGCCGACACCGCCTCCACCTGCCCGGCCTGGCGCTCGACCTCGGCAACGGTCCGGCCGACCTGTTCGATCAGGTCATGGATCTTCGCCACCGTGCCATTGAACACTTCACCCAACTCCCCCAACTCATCCTTGCTGCGCGCCACGAAGTTGACCGTCATGTCGCCCGCTGCGACCTTGTCCATCATCTCGCCGAGATGTTTGAGGGTGGTGCGGGTTGAGGCGTAGAAGCCGGCGTACAGGTAAAAGATCAGCAGAAATACGGCGACCAGCGCAACGGCTTGCAGCACCATGTGGCTGCGGTTCTGCTCCAGGCGATGCTGCAATTGAACATCCAGAAAACCCAGGGTTACGTCGTTCAGTCGGTAGGTTTGCTCCATCAGACTGCTGACCTGCTCGTAAAACGGCAGCCATGGAGCATCCAGCGTGTCGGCCATCACCACCTGTTCTTCGATCAGTTCACCGGCTTTCTTCAAGGTTGCCTTGCTGCCTTCGGCCTGACTGGCAAGCGCCTGCTCGGCCGCCTTGCTGGAACCCAGGGCGTCCTGAAGCTTGAGGTCATATTCACCCTGCAGCTTTTCGATTTGCCCCAGCAACTCGTCGAACCGGGTGCTCGACGCCGAATTGAGAAAGCCCAGGCCCAGGGACGCTGCACCCAGCGCACGGCCCTCACCCAGGGTTTGGGTCACGTTGGGGGTCACGCTGATGATCAATTCGCTCAGTTGGCGGATGTCGCCCTGGTTGTCGCGGCTCAGGCCAGCCTGGCTGGCGATGATTTGACTGAACATCTGCGCGCTGTTGAGCAGCTTGCCAATCAGTGCGCTTTTGCTTTGCAGGGAGCGCTCGGCCTGCTGGGCCTTGAAAGCGGCAATCATTTCGTCGCGCTTGGCATCGAACGCGCTGACCTGTTCAGGATCGACGGCCATGGCTTTCAAGCTCTGCAACCGCGCCAGGACCTGCTTTTCAAGGGTGCCGATCTTCGCTTCCACGTCCCCGGCCTTGCCGGACTGACCGAGGCTGGCATTGATCTGCACCAGATTGTTCAGGGTTTCCAGGTCGCGCCGCAGGGTCAGGCTGTTGCCCAGCAGATCGAGGCTTTGCAGCTCCACTTGCGTGCCCTGGAATTCGCGATAGGAATCGCGCACCAAAAAGAAATTGGTCACCAGCATCGGCAGCAGGAACAACACGCTGATCAGGCTGAACTTCATGCCGAAGCTCAGGCGGTTCATCAGCGCGACGGCGGGCCAGAGCAAACTCTTCACAAGGAAGTCTCCCGGTTGTATTTCTTGTTTTTATGGGCAGGCGCACAGAGACAGCAGATAGCCACTATTTGGGCGCTGTCCCTGTATAGCCTAAATCGGCGGGAAGATTTGTAACTTAAGGTTAACGACGAGCCGTGGCACGGTTCTTGTGGCGAGGGGATTTATCCCCGCTGGGGCGCGAAGCCGCCCCTAGCTATCTTAAAGCCCGCAATCAATGGGGCTGCTGCGCATCCCAGCGGGGATAAATCCCCTCGCCACAGAGCGTGCGTTTGCCTAAGCCAGCACTGTCCACAATGCAAACCCGGCATACCAGAGCACCGCCGCACGCAATAACAGCTCCCACAGCCGATCCAGGCTGTTGATGCCGTCCGGGCCCGCGACAGGGTCGGGAATCTCGCCGGCCACCAGCCCGACCTTGCCGATCAGGTCTGCTGCGCTGATGTTCCAGTTCAGCAACTCATGCAGCATGACCCGGCTGACTGCCACGAAGTTGCCCACCAGGGCGAAGCTCGCGGTCAGCAACCGCACCGGCACCCAATCGAAGGCATGGCGCAACTGCGTCGCCCGCTCGGCCACGCCGGGGTTCTGACTGTGCTCGGCGGCCAGCGCCAGCAGGCGATAGCTCAGCGCCGCGACCGGCCCCAGCAGGAAATACCAGAAAATCACCGCGAAAAAACTCTGATAGGCCTGCCACAGCAGATGCCCCTGGACCCGCTCCAGCAACTGCTCGCCGCTATCGGCCTCGATATTCAGGTCGCGCTTGGCCACATGGTCGGCCGCCTGCAGGTCTTCCCGTCGCCAGGCGTCACGAAACGGCCCCAGGTCAGCGAGCAGATCCCCTCGACCGAGGCTGTAAATCACCACCAGCAGATGCACCGGTAGTGCCAGCAGACCATAGGCCACCGGCTCCAATACCCACAGTAGCAACGCCAGCAGCGCCACGGGCAGCAGGACCAGCACAACCAGCACCAGCCAGGGCCGATTGACCCAGCGTAGGTTCGTCTCGAGTTTGTTCAGTTCGCGCAGCCAACCGCCGTCACGCTGGATCCGATGGCGCAACGCCGAGAATTTCTCGATCCAGATCGCCAGCAGCAGCACCAGAAAACTCATTGCCCTTCCCCTTCTATCAAGGCAGCGCGGTAGCGCGCCCAGTCGAATGCCGGTCCCGGATCGGTCTTGCGACCCGGGGCGATGTCGCTGTGCCCGCAGATGCGCTGCAGCGTGATCGCCTTGAACGCCGCCTGCAACTGCCGGGTCAGGCAGACCAATGCGGCATATTGCGCGTCAGTGAAGGGCAGATCGTCGGTGCCTTCCAGCTCGATGCCCAGGGAAAAATCGTTACACGTCTCCCGCCCTTCAAAGCACGAAACGCCCGCGTGCCAGGCACGATCCAGACAGGAGACAAACTGGGTAATCGCGCCGTCACGCTCGATCAGAAAATGCGCAGACACACGCAGATCGGCGATACCGGCAAAATAGGGGTGTTGCGTGACATCCAGACGATTCTGGAAAAACTCCTGCACCTTGCCCGTGGAAAACTGTGCCGGCGGCAGGCTGATGTTGTGGATCACCAGCAGTGAAATTTCGCCTTCGGGGCGCGCATTGAAGTTGGGTGATGGGCAATGCCGCACGCCATCGCACCAACCACTGGCGGGGTCCAACTGCATACAGGTTCCTTCGATGACGTCAGTGAATGCCGCCAGTATGCCGCGATCGGCCCTGGCTGTGCGATCACTTGCCGCGATTGAGCTGACGCAGATTGCCCAGCACCGATTCCAGCGCCCGGTCGAACAGTAAGGTGTCGTCCAACAGACGCGCCGTCCCTCGGCGAAATTCCAGGGCCAGGCTGGTGCGGCTGTGCTCCAGCACTTTGAGGCCCGTGCGGTTGACGAAGACATATTTGCCGGTGGCCTCGATGATCGCCGCCAGTTTGCAACGCAGGCTGTTGTCATCGTCCTCCTGGAACTCAACCCAGCTTCCCAATCGCAACTGATCGACCTGAAGCAGGCCCACATCATCGGCCGGCAAGTGCACCGCCGCACTGTCTTCCGGGGCCTTTTGAGCGGTGCGCAGGACAATTTTCTCCGAGACCTGGACCATGACCGGCGAATTGAACGACTGGGTTTGTTCCGTTGCCTGTCCCATGCGTTCGAGGGCCAGCACGTGGAGGGTTTCCAGCTCGCTGAAAAACTCGCTGGTGGCAAACGGGTCGAACGCCGAACGGCTCAGGCCTTCACGCAAGGCTTTGAGCAGCTGCGGCACTATCGTCAGCAAGCGCAGGCCGGCATCCGGTTCTTCGTGATGCTGGACGCTCCAGATCAGTTCTTCCAGCGTCAAAACGTCGGCCTGCCACTCGGCTGAATATTTGCCGTGCTTGAAGCAGGTCAGCAATAACACCTGGCTCCAGGCGTGCTGCACGAACTCCACCACCGCTTGCGGCAACACTTTGCCCAGCATGACCTGATTCAGCACGCCTTCGACGCGCAGGCGCGCCAGTTCGGCCTTAGCCCGACCTTCTTCGGCGTCACGAATACGCTGTTCGAGCAATTCGCTGCGACGTCTTTCATCGCTGGTGAAGGCCAGGAAATCGGCCAGCAATTCAGAGAAGATCGCCGGGTCATCGACAAAGTCATTCAACAACCGCTGCACCACCTGTTCAATGCGCAGATAGAGGCTGTCGCGCTGATGGTCGTCGCAATCGCCCCAGCCCGTGGCAGCAGCGGCGATTTCATTGAGCAACCGTCGGGCCGGATGATTGCCCCGACTGAAAAAGCTCTTGTCCTGCACCGCAACCTTGAGCATCGGAATCTGCAGACGGCCGATCAACGCCTTGAAGGAGTCCGGCAGGTTATGGTCGTCGAGGATGAATTCAAACATCATCGAGATCAGGTTGATCACGTCTTCATCGGCGTCGTCGACCACCCGCGACTTGCCGCTTCTGACGCTGACCCGGGTCAGCAGCTGTTCGAGTTGGCTGCGCAGGTCGAACTCATCCTCGATGGCAGGCGCCGGCACGTACTGCTGCAAATGGGAGAGCAGGCGCAGCAAATCACGGGTCGAGATCGGTTGGGCCGGTGCGCTGGCCTCCAGAGTCGGCGCCACGCTGCCACGCACCTGCATCAATAGTTTCTGCAACGCAGCAAATACTTCCTGCACGCTGTCATCGACTTCGGCGGCCTTGGGGCCGGCACTTTCAGTCTTGGTACGCGGGGCCTCATCGGCGCGATCCGACGCTCGTCGCGAGGGTGAAATCTTGAGATCCGGCAGGATGCCCGTAGCGGCCAGCAACTGGTTGGCCTCGGTATACAGTTGATCGCACTCGCTGAGCACATAGCGCTCGAACAATTTGAGCAAGATCAGCTTGACCTTGATCTCCACCCCCAGGTTGCGACCGGCCTGTAGAAAGTTTTCACACAGCAGCGCTGGGCTCAAAGGGTTCTGCTGGTTTGCCAGCGGCCTGGTGAGCAAGACGCTGAGCCGTGCAGTCAGTTGCTCAAGAGCCACGCTATCGCGACTGAGCACACGGGTGACCATGGCCTCCACCGCCAGATGGCGCTCCAGGTCATCATGCGTGCGCTGAACCTGAGGGCCGGAGGCGTGCGCCGGCGCCAAGGTGGCTTGGGTCGGATCGTATTGGGCGAGGCTGACAAAGGCTTCGAAAAACTGCTCGATAAATTCGCGCTCAATGCTTTTGCGCTTGAGGCGCAAGTCCCGCATGGCTTCGAAGAACAGGTTCTGATCGACATCGTTGCGCGCCCGATCGGCCATTTCAAACAGCGTGTCGTCGGCATTGTCGAACAGCCCCTGCAAACCAAGGCGCAACTGCTGGGCGGCCTTGTCGCGCACCTGAAGCAGAATCACAGGCAGGCGGGCGAGCGGCGAACGGTTCGCCTGATCGGTAGAAACCTTGTGCAAGGGCACTACATTCCCGTCGTTGTGCATCCTGGTCTCCTGAAAGGGTGCTCTTGCGCTCGAAACGTCAAAGCCATGACGTCAATCGAAAGGCGGATTATCTGGTAAAAGAACCCGGTCATGCCAGCAGACTCTGTGACCCAGGTCGAAATACTCCGCAATAAGTGACCGGACAATCGGGGAAATGTTGCGAGGATGCGACCAAATGCAGGTTTCGATGCCTGGCGCAGACGTCCGGCGCCGTCACCCATAAGGAACATTGTTTGTGAGACAAGCCACTGGCCCTATAATCGGGCCACTTTGTTTGTGGAGCCCGTTATGCCGAATCTACGTCTCGCCGATCTGACCGCCGAAATCGAGGCCAACGTGCGCCGCGCGTTGCTCGAAGACATCGGCAGCGGCGACATCACCGCGCAACTGATCCCCGCCGAACGCCTGGCCAAAGCCACCATCATTACCCGGGAAGCCGCAGTCATCAGCGGCACGGCCTGGGTCGATGCCGTGTTCCGGCAACTGGATCCGCGCGTCGCCGTGCATTGGCAAGTACGCGATGGCGACCGGGCAAGCCCCGACCAGGCGCTGTTCCACCTCGAAGGCCCGGCCCGCTCGCTGCTGACCGGCGAACGCAGCGCGCTGAACTTTCTGCAGATGCTTTCTGGCGTGGCCACCCGAGCCCGCTACTTGGCCGACTTTGTGGCCGACACCCAGGTCAAGCTGCTGGACACTCGCAAAACCCTCCCAGGGCTGCGCCTGGCCCAGAAGTACGCCGTCACCTGTGGCGGTTGCCATAACCACCGCATCGGCCTCTACGATGCCTTCCTGATCAAGGAAAACCACATCGCAGCCTGCGGCGGCATCGCCCAGGCCATTGCCGCCGCCCACAAGATCGCACCGGGCAAACCGGTGGAAATCGAAGTGGAAAGCCTGACTGAATTGAAAGAAGCGCTGGCGGCCAATGCCGACATCATCATGCTCGACGAACTGAGCCTGGATGACATGCGCGAAGCCGTACGCCTGAACGGCGGCAAGGCGAAGCTGGAGGCCAGCGGCGGGATCAACGAAAGCACGTTGCGCCCCATTGCCGAGACCGGGGTGGACTACATCTCGATCGGGGCAATGACCAAGGATGTGAAAGCGGTGGACCTGTCGATGCGGCTCAGTCTCTGACAACAAAAAACGCCAGCCTCAAAAGGCTGGCGTTTTTATCAGACCACCAGATTATTCATCTCGCAGTATTCATCCCATTCCACACCCAGTACCTCGGCCGCTTCCTTGTGCAAGGCAAGGCGCTGTTCCTCGAACTCTTCAGGTGTGCTGGTGTACTTGAGCGTCAACTCCCAAGGCTGTAATCCCTGGGCTTCGGCCTCATCCTCGAACGCCCACTGGATCTGGTCTTTTTGATCGTCGGCGCTCAGGTCCTTGATCTCTTCGAGCAACTGGGGCGCATCCAGCACGTACTTCTTCAGTGCTTCTTCGTGTCTGGCTTCCTGGGTCAATGCTTTAGCAGTCATGGCGTTCTCGTTGATCTGGGGAATGGAAGATGGATCTGGATCATCAAGGATCTCTCTGACGCAAAAAACCGTGTGAAGCCCGGTTTATCTGGCCTTCAGAACCATTCGGGGATCATCTGAAAACAAATGTGTGTGCTTTTTGGGACAAGGGAATCCTAACAGAGACACAAGCCTGTGCAACAACCGCAAGTGAGAAGAACCTGGTGCCCGAGACAGGAATCGAACCTGCGACCTTCGCGTTACGAGTGACTGAACTCGACATTCCAAGGAATCTCGGTAGCCTAGTCTACAAGCAGTTTGTAGGCAACCTCAGCCTCTGGAGAGGACAGCACTTGGCTTTATTGTCCCAATTCTGTCCCACTTGTGGCTGGCATCATTGAGGATAAACAGTATGGCTAGCTTCCGTAAACGCGGCGAACTGCAATGGCAAGCGCGTGTTCGTCGCAGAGGCTACCCTGACCAGGTAAAAACCTTCAACACTCGGGCCGATGCAGAAGAATGGGCCAGGGCCATTGAGCATCAAATAGATCGAGGGGCGTTCGTCAGCCGCACTGAAGCTGAAGCTACCACGCTCTATGAAGCGTTGAGCCGTTATGAGCGAGAAATCACCCCCCATAAAAAAGGAGAGGTAGCCGAGCGCTCAGTGCTGCGAATTTGGAAGGCCAGCGAGCTTGCCATGAGAACGATGCCGACAATCCGCAGCTCTGATATCGCCAAGTTACGTGATCAATGGCTGAAGTCCGTGAAACCCGCCACCGTATTAAGACGATTCCAAGTGCTTTCCCACGTATTCAACGTCGCTCGTAAGGAATGGGGCATGGAGAGCCTTAGCAATCCCCTTGAGCTTGTACGCAAACCGCAACCCAACAATGCGCGTACGCGACGCCTCTTCACAACAAGCTGTTCGGACATGGTCATAGGAAGCGGGCTTCCTGTTTCCGCCGAGGAAGGCAAAGAACAAAGCCCTAGCCGAAGCGCAACCGACGATGAGCTAGAGCGCATCATCGCGGCTACAGAATCTGGCTCCCTTCCCTCTATAATCCAACTCGCCGTTGAGACAGCGATGCGTCGAAGTGAAATCGTTAGCCTCCGCTGGGAACATATTGATTTAAGGGATCGAGTCGCACACCTACCAAGAACCAAAAACGGAGACTCACGAGACGTGCCCCTTTCCTCGAAAGCAGTGGCAATCCTTGAATCACTGATTCCCACCAGCAAAGAGCCACACGAAAGTAACGACACTAGAGTTTTTCGAATTCGAAGTGATGCGGTCACACGAGCATTTGAAAGGGCAGTAACACGTGCCAGAAGATTCTATGAGGCCGAATGCCAGGAAGCCAAGACCCGGCCAGCGCAAAGGTACCTCACCGATCTTCGATTCCATGACCTACGGCACGAAGCGACGTCTCGCTTGGCGGAAATATTTCCGATGCATGAGCTGACCAAAATTACTGGCCATAAAGAGCCACGCATGTTGATGCGCTACTACCATCCAAGGGCTAAGGACCTAGCTAAGCGGTTAGCGTAATAGAAGACCAGCTCTTATATTCCGTATGGCCAATGCTGGGGTCACATACCTACGATTTACGTATTCGCATGATGGCATCTGTGATCGCTTGCATATTTGTGTCCAAGGTTTGCATTGCTGTCATCGCGTTATCGGCGATGCTTTCTGCTCTCTCCCCTGAGAGCAGCTTAATAACTTCTTCAATAGCAGCAGCTAAGGCGTGCTGATTGTGCAGGAGCAACGTTATAGCATCTGCGGTGGCGATGTTTACCCCTGAATTTCCACACATGGCTTTTGTCCTGAGTGATGGTGGGGAAAGACTAGATCATTTCTCGCTGATTGAGGACACTCTTCAGAACCGCTGGCATATCTGGATCATTCCGCTATCAAGCCACGCTTGCAAAAACCCAGAATGAAAACCATTCTGGGCTGTACGATTGCAAACAAACATTCGCGGAGATCAGTGATCTCGTCTAACACCGATGGCGCTTATGACAATATGTGAACCTCAGTAACTTTTAAAGCTCGACCTTTCTCTTGGTAGTGATCAGCGGCAACTTTCACCCCTAGCCGCGCCCCCACTTTCAATTTTTTCCAAGTTTGAAAATCACTATTGGTTAAATTATCAAAATGGATGAAGTACTCAACTCTCTTATCGCAAACAGCGAAAAGAAAGGTGTTGGCTCCCCCGGCTCTTCCCTTTGGAAGTCGAGTGACGGTGGTAATTGTTAAGTCTTTGTCTTGTGCTTCCACCTCATCCAAATCGTCGTGCGACCCAATAGACGAGATCTGAGTCCAAAAATTATCTTTGAACGGGTTGTTAGGTAGATTCAATTTAGACAGGCTCTTTACCAATTGGTAAACATAATCACTCTCACGATATTTGACGTGCTCTGTAGAATTTATAAGATGAGTACTAATGAAGTTCAACGTTGCATTCGCAAACTCTGCGTTTTCTTTATACTCTTTCCTATTCAATAGGAACGCTAGCTCATTGAATATATTCTTTGCCAGCAAGCAGATGCTTTTTGAATAACCATCATTCCTGAATACATCGTCAAGAATTTTTATAGCACGCTGCAGAGTCTGTGAAGTAGTCTGAGGATCATCTGCCGCAGTAGCCTCTGCCTGCCGCTTTAAGGCACTAGCTCTGAACGCACCATATACCCCCCTGAGCTTCCCTTTAGTTTTCCACTCTACCGTCTCGTCAATAATACGATCATGCTTATGATCATAAAGCAAAGTTAGTAAACGACCATTAACAACTTCTACTGCCACCGATGCGTCAGAATCAACCTCTTCACCCCAACCACTATCTATAAGCTCATTATAAATATCACGTGCCTCCTCATACTCGCCCATAGAGTGATGAAGCATTGCAAGGAAAAGTTTATTATTCGGATCTTCTGGATCTTGCGAAATAGCCTTAAGATATTTTGCAGCCGCAAGCTCTTTGGCGTTCAGTGATTCATAAATTTTTCCGTAGTCACGATTAAAGATCGCATGTACATCATACAGATGATCAACCTCAGAAAACTTTCGACTTAAAAGAATAGCCTTTTCCGGCTTAAGATAGAACTTTTGCATAGATTTATTAAAATCCGTAAGCAATATCTTTAGATTCTGATGTAAGACCGGCGGAATGAAGTCCCAGCGATGGTGAGGAATTTTTTGATGTACTTGTCTCGCATCAATTTCTCGAGCTTGAGCTTTGCGCCTACTCACTAGAGATTGAATATCGCGGCGCACAGTTATATTTTTTGGATTCGTCAGCAATAAATCAGTTATTGAGCCGCTTAAATTGAACACTTCTCCGTCATCTGTAATTTCCCTTCCCAACAAGCTCGTATTGCTAAGCTCCGATATTCCAGAAGCGAGTTCATCTCGCGAAAGAGCCAAAAGCTCACACAAATCGGAGCGTCCGCTGTTCCCCGCAACGAAAAGCGCCTCCAGTATTTTAATAGATGTATTAGAAAGACTTTCAATCAAATTATTATAGGAGAAATTAGCGATCTCTTTGTTGGCCACACTAATAGATTGAGGTATATCTTTGCCTGCGAGAAAAAGATCAAGCGTTAATCGTATGGCCAGTGGATTACAATGACACTTGCTAGCGATCTCTTCCAACTTTTCTTCTGGAATATTTCCGCCACCTCTCCGTGATGAATAAACTCTTGCCAAGAGCGAAGCAGATTTGGGCTTTAATGGCTCCAAGCTAATTATACTTGCATTGTTAATTGAAATCCGACTAGTGACCAGTAGTCGCCAGGACTGAGGTAGGGAATGATTGAACTCTTCAAACTCTTTCGGATAGTCAATAAGCAGCGTTTCAAGGTTATCAATGAATAGAACGATTTTTGATGCTTCGAAGGCAACCATAGCATCTTCGAAGGAAGTGCAATCACCTTCAAAAATTGCATTTAGCTCGTCTAATATACTTGCTTGAATCTCTTCAATCGTTTCAACTGCGTCTAGCTTCTTGAGTCCTTCGGCGGTCAGCATCTCCGTCTTCATTGAAATGAAAACACAGCAATCGCACCAAGATCCGGTTTCTGGCAATTTAACTAGCTTATCTAGAAGATCTAAAGCTAGTGCTGTTTTACCAAGCCCCCCTGGAGCAACGATCGCCACGGTATTAACTCGTGGATTCTTCAGAAGCTTAAGTAAATCTCCGCCTTCCTTTTGTCGACCAACTAGCCCCGTTATAGCATGATCAAATCTATCTGGCATATTGTTTCGGATTTGCCAGATCGACTTAGACAACCATTCTTCAGGTGGATCTACAATCTCATTTCTTTCGGCCGATGCTAAAGCGCGACGTACAGAATCCATCCCTAGGATATCAATAATTGGATCAGACGCTACGGTGGCGAGCTTGTACCAGTAAGGGTCTATAAAACGTCGATTCGGATGAGATACAGAGTTCCTGACACCATATATCTCATATCTTATGAACAGTTCCCGAAATGAAACAAGGTAGTTGTTAATCGAGGTATCTTTTGTAAGCTCGGTAAGTATTTGAAATAATTCGTCGAGATACGTTGCTTCTACAACATCCTTGACCTTGGTTCCGTCAAACTGTCGATTGCTATCTTTCTCCCTGCTGGCTATATCTTGAATTAGCTGTTCTGGAAACCTCGAAACATCTAACTCGGTATCAATGACGAAATTCCCAAGCGCTTGCTCCATTTCATGGAGAACCATTGCGGCCTTGCGCCTATTTATATTATCGCTCATAAGCCATATCCCTATCGCGTTCGAAAACGCACTGTTATTGTAAAAAATCTACCTTGCCACACATACAAAAAAGCAGCTTTATAAAATCTATACTTCGGCTATTTTTACGCCCTGGATATCCACCTGAATTATTTATCTGGCTTTAGCGTAAAAAAACGTCGTGGCCAATTGATATCACACCACCAAATTAAATGCCACTTAGAACTGCAGGTGTTCCGCGGGCTCGCAGACCGCGCCGTAACGGCTCCTGGTGAAAATTACGGCGTGAAGGGAGAAAGCTGCTGGCGAAGCACTGCGAAAAAGAGAGGGAGCCCCGACCTTCGGCTACAGGCTCCCGCAGACTTAACCTCTGTTTTGCAAGCGTGTCGCTGCCCTCAGCTGCTCTCTTGCTTGGACCTGCTGCTGAATCAGAGCATGGATCTGAGTGTAGAGCTTTGCGCTCTCGTTTTCCCGATCCGCTACGGTAACCACCAACGCGTAAGGCTCTTTGTCCAGTACATCAGGATGGCTCCACTCGCGATCCTGCCTGATCACTACCACATACCATTTTTCATTTGGCTTGCGCTGTTTAAAGGTCCAACGCGAGGACTGCACTGTACCGCGGCTGCGCGCTTGAGCAGAGATGTCACGATTGGTGGTCGCGTCGTCGTTTCGCGTCTCGGTTTCGGCTTTCTTCAATTGGTTGAAGTGCTTCTGAACGTCATCCAGCGAAGTGCCCTTAACCAAGCGATAGCTGATCTGAGTAGCCAGATAATCGATCCTAGTGGTACGTACCGCAGGTGAATAGGCAAGTGTCACGGAGAGCTCCCGTGTCGCGCGGGCGGAGCGCAGGTAATCGGACGGAAGTGGAAGCTCGAAGAACTGACATGAATCGTTTTCGATGTTCTCTTCCGACATCAGAACAACGACGTTATCGGAGGACCTGAAGAGATCGCTTTCGCTCACAGAGCCATAGCCTGCTACATCGCGCGCTACCTCGCGGTTGTAGGTGTTCTTATCCTCCTTGTAGGCCTTCTTGAACTCATCTGAGAAAGTGGAGATGACTTGATTGGGCAGATATGCCTGATTGACCAACATGGCACGAAGCAGGTTGGCAGATGCGGCTGGATACTCGTTCAGCAAACGTCCAGCCAAATGAGTGATGTAAGGTGCCGCGAAGCTAGTACCACTCACTTCTTTGAACAGCGTGTTGCCGATCACCTGGTGATTGAGGGTGAGTACCCCTAGCCCGTGCATATCAGAGCGCCACTGCTCGTTGGCCCGCCTCATTGGGCTTGCGAGATTGCCGCCTGCGGCGACGAGTTCCGGCTTGAAGGCGCCTTTTACTGAGGGGCCATGTCGGGTGAAGGGTGACGGCTGATTTTCTGAAGCTGGTGAGAGCTGCTGGATTTCAGGAAACCGCTGAGCGTCGTAAGTGGCGTTGTGCCGAGAGATGCTTCCCACCGTCAGTACCGTCATAGCGGGCGCAGGATCGATGATAGCGCTCTGTTCTGCTACCAGATACTCGGGGTACTCGTCTCGCCAGCTGTTAATGGGCGTTGGCGGGTTATCCGATCCACAGAAGTTACCCGTCGAAACTACGAATAAGACGTTGTGGCGCCTAGAGAGAACATCCAGGATGTAGGCGAGACCGCGGACATGGGTACCATCATACGGAGCATGGCTGTTACCCAGCGAGAGATTGAAGATCCTGCAGCCGAGGTCAACGAAATACTCGACAGCCCTGGTCAGGGACGCCTCAAGCGAGTGCTCGTCATAAACCGCATTTCCGGTATGCGGACACTTCTTCATTACCTTCCCGTTGTAGATCCAGAACTCTGGCCGCCAGTAATTCGACTTGTCACAAGCTTCCACGTCGCCATATAGAGCCACACCGGCCACAGCCGTGCCGTGGCCTACTTCATCATCATCTCCTTCACCATCGATAAAAGAGGCGCTCTCAGCCATTGCCGACTTCAATAGCGGATGGTTCCCATTGATACCGCTATCCAAAATGCAGACCCGAGCTGCATCAGCCGCGGGGGAAGGAATGTTTCGAGGGAGCTCGTTGATGTCGCGATTCAGCTGGCGAATGCTGATCCCAGTTGCAGGAAGGAGATCTACCAGTCGCACATCGCGATGATCTAGCAGCAGTTGAGCCTGGCCTGTGGTGACTTCAACTCGGTACAACAGCAAACTGTCCAGATTGATCTTGTCGAACTTTCGGATTTTCTGGCTTTCTAGCCAGCCTTCGAAGGCAGTTGTGAGCCGGATGCGGTTAGGGTGGTTCGCCACATCAACAGGCCAAAGTTCGACGTCAAGCTTAAAGCTAGGAGTGCTTGGAAGGCCGATATTCTTGAGCGCCCAGCTCTTGCGATCCTCTGCGGACCACGCCTCGACCCCTTCGATCGCTTCCAGGATCTGGCGGTAGGTCAAGCTGGCGCCCAAGACACCCAACTTTTTCAGGTGGTCGGCGAACATGGACAAGCCAGCCTCCGTCGCAAACACCACGCAAAGCTGTTTGTCTTCTTGGCTTATGAATTCCAACCCGTGGTGTGACAAGTTGGCGAACGTAAGAGCGCCCTCGTATGTCAGTTTGAGGACGAAGGGAGAGCTCGCAGAGGAGCCGATTTGCTTTCTGGCTTGGCCTTCAGCTGTTGCGAAGTAGCCATTCAGTTTTTGTCCATGCCCACGAAGATCTCCGCGGGTCACGAAATGGGGAGGGTTTTTCGTCCGGCGCTGGTTATCCAGTACCTCGCGCGCAATGTTCAGGTGCTTATAGGTAGCCACAGTTTCTTCCCTGAGGGCTGATGTTTATGACTTCCTGAGGTCTTCCCTAGCAAGGGCGCTCTTCAGCTCCTTGATAGTCAAAAACTCTTGCTCCCGCAGGATCATCCGTTTTGCTGCACGGCGTATTACGCGCTCGACGTCCGCTCCACTCTTACCCTTAAACTCCTTCAATACTTCTCTGTCGTCAATCTCAAACTGACGGCGAATTCCCCGCAGCTTCAGATGCAAAATTTCTTTCAGCTGTTTCTCATCCGGAAGGGGGAATTCGATGGACTCATCAAATCGCCTCCAAATAGCCGAGTCGAGGATCTTCTCATGATTCGTAGCGGCGATAATCAAACTACTACCTTCGTATGAGTCCATCATCTGAAGCACAGCGTTTACTACTCGATGCAGCTCGCCATGGTCACTGCTGTTGTCGCGTTCTTTGCCAATAGCATCGAATTCATCGAATAGGACCACAAACGGATGCTGGGCAATAAAATCGAAAACCTTTCGAAGGTTTGCGGCAGTCTCGCCCAGGAAAGAGGAGACCAGAGCATCTAAGCGTACGATGGCAAGAGGTCGATCGAGCTCAAAGGCCACGACTTCAGCCGCCAAGGTCTTCCCGCATCCTGGGGGACCGAAGAAGATGACCTTACCAGCAGGCTTCATTCCATAACTGCGTAGAACATCAGCCCGTCTGTTTTCCTCAAGAATTTCCTCCAAGGCCGCAGAGCTGCTCGGGGGAAGAATCACTTCATCGAGTGACCGCTTGGGCGATCGGATATCCAGCAGCGGTAGGCCGCGTTCTTTATCGACAGGAACATCATAATGGGCACGTTGCGGGCTTCCCGCTGTCCGTACGCTCGAATCGCCGCCGTAGAGAATCTGTTCCAGATCATTCGCTAGCAGATGGTGCTGCTTTTGCCGCTCTTCCTCAATAACGGCTTTTGACGCGAGCCGAAATGCATTCGCATCGCCCGCTGTGCCTGCTCTGAACAGCTGCCGAAGAATTTTACCATTCGCCATTTCATACCGCCTTGTATTATTGCTGACTCATAACTTGTTTAGTCGTCGACTTAACCTATCGCAGCTAAACAGTTCGCAATAACCCGTCTCGCACTTTGGTTTTCATAATGCAGGACTCCATTCCCAATCAACGTTCATCTGCATGCGAAGCTATTTGTAACGGGGTGGCTGGCCTGCGGGGTAGCCTAGTCCACTTTTGACCCTCCTTAAACAAAAATCCGCCGAGCTGTAGTCGGTCATTCCATTTACGGCCAATGGCTTGAGTCATCCAAAAGGACAAGAAAAATCTTTTTGAGCCCAACGCGCCCCATGACATCCCGTCTTTGAGCTTTGTCAGTGGTTGAGATTAGTCGATGACGGTTAAAGGTCAGTCATGCGCGATGGATTACGATACCTGACGGCCACACTGACAGCGCAAGGTTATGTATTGGCTCATGATCAAAGCAGAAACCCATCCTCCGAAGCTCTGACTTGATGTTCGCCCGCGGCTTTTGAGGGGCTGCTTTTGGTCGATTCTGTTGAAAAGGCCGATTCTTCCAAAGCGTCCCCATCCGACCGCTGAAATCCTTGTCCGCAGCCCGAATCTTCACCCTCACCGCGGGGCGTTACTGACAGTGCGAGCGACTTCTCGCGCGTCGCCGGCTCGCTCGGCCTTGGCTCGGGCCGGTCTGCTCTAGACACTCCACTACGAACGTTTCTTACCCTGACGACCTTGACCCGGCCGTAGTCCAGGCGTTCACCCCAATCCTTTATGACGCCATCAAGTACGCGCCTCATTCGATGTTCCACCGCTCAAGGCTGGCCCGAATGGCAGTGCTTACCGTATCCGTGTGTTTGTCGATGATGCGACTTAGCTTCTCGATCTGCTCGACCGTGATTTTGGCGTGCTTACCTTCGTTCAATCGGCGGGCGATCTGATTCAGGTTACGGCCGATAGCAAGTAGCTGATAGTTCGACTCGCCCAAAGCGTCGATTTCCGTCATGCCGAACTGTGGTTCGTGCGTGAGACCAGTCCGGCAAGCGTCAACGATCCAGCGACGCATAGAACACCGTTCGATGTTTGCCCGCTCTCGGATTGCCTGCTTTTCGGATTCGGTCAACAGGATTTCAAAGCGAACCTTGGGTTCAGCGGCCGGCGCTTCCCGTGTCTGGTGATAGGTCTTCGGCTGTGGATTTGCTGCGGCCTTCGTCAACTGCTGCTCGATAGCCTCTTTAATGGCAGCGCCGGGCTTCTTGCCCAGGGCTTTGCAGTAGTCGACCCATGGTCCTTTGGTTGAGCCTAGATACACGTTCAAGTACGGGGACTGTTGCTCCATAAATACCTGCCAATAGCTTTAACGACCAGCACACGGGGGGACCAAAGCACGCGAGTACGCGCGTAGTTTACCGGCGGTTAGCCTATCCTGCACTAGTCCTCATACCTTGGCATTTCTTCGTCATGACGAAATTTGCGACCGGAAAGCGCGCTCATTAAAATTGCGAGAAAATTGCTGACTAAACGTTTTTGCATGATCGACATCCCCTAGCCAAAATGGGAAAATGTTGCACGCCAGAATGCATAATTTTGGCTTCCTAGCGAGCGCTGAACCGCCCCAAGAACGCCTCGCGCGTACCGGGTGCCGGCCTGAGAAGAAGGGCCTGACCACCATGAACAGAATGGCCGCCTAGTCGCCCCAAGAACGCTCAGCGTGCCGGGCGCGGTTCCTAAACAGACCGACAGATCGGAACAGTACGATCCTGCGTTCGCCCCCCAACCTTTGGAGTGGCGAATATGAAAAATCCCTTACCCTCTTGGTTCTTGGCCGTAGGCATTGCGGTGCCTTCAGCAGCATTCGCGCAAATACCTGTAACAGTAACCACCCAAGCAAGTGATTCGCCGATGACGATGGCCGAGTTCGCGGCCAATACTGCGCGCTGGGCGCAGCAAGTCGAGCAGATGACGTCGCAGATTGACCAGATGAAGCAGCAATACCAGTCGATCACCGGATCGCGTGGTATGGGCGGCATCATGGACAATCCAGAACTACGAGACTACCTACCCCAAGACTGGCAAGCCGTCTATGACAGCGTAAAAACCGGCGGCTATTCCGGCCTGAGCGGGCGAGCTGGCCAAATCTACAACGACAACAAGGTCTATGACGCATGTGCCAATTTCGCTGTCGCGGCGCAGCGGACGAGCTGCGAAGCGCAGGCCGTGAAAGGTGCTCAGGATAAAGCTTTCGCCCTGGACGCCTACGACAAAGCCAAAGGCCGTTTGCAGCAAATTGATGGACTGATGGGCCGCATCAGCCAGACCCAGGACCCCAAGGCCATCGCGGAGCTGCAAGGCCGGATCGCGGCCGAGCAAGCCATGATCCAGAACGAGCAAACCAAGCTCCAGATGTACCAAATGGTGGCGCAGGCCGAGGACCGTCTACAGCAGCAACGGCAGCGTGAAATCAATGCCAAGGTTCTGGCTAATCGTGAATACACGAAGCACCAGCCTTTCAACCTGCTGGACAAGTGAGGGACACACCATGATTTCCTATATTCACGCCCCTGTTCTGGCTGCTTGCTTCTTCACGCTTCTGTTTATGCGGCGGTGGTGGCTCTGCATTGATCGCATGGGCTTCTCGCGTGAAGTCGGCCGCCGCGCACCGTCCCTTGTTCAAGGCGACATTCTGGCCGCAACCCTCGCCATCGTTCCGTTCCTGGTGGCGGCAGTAGATTGGTTCGGTATCACGCTACCGCGTCAGTCGGCCCCAATTGCCCCCGGCATGGCGGCCTTGATCTCCGTGGCCTGCCTGAGCGGCTGCGTGTTTGTGCTGCGCAATTCTCGCCAACGCTTCGCCGGCCATTGGGCAGGCACACGAGAAAGCGCTCTGCGCACCGTCGCGGCGCTACGCATCATCGACGCGGCCGAGCTGGCCCACGCATTGGACGTGCTGCAACAGCACGAAGCCCGGCAATTCAACGGCCGAACTATCGACGCCGAAACGCGCGAGGTCCGCAAATGAAAAAGCTCTCTATCACCCTGGTCGTCGCGGCCGTCCTGGCTGGCTGCGGCGAGAACACGCCTGTTCAAACTGTCGTTTGGTACAAGATCCATGAGGCCGAGCGCTCGGCGATGATTGCCAAGTGCAAGGCAAACCCCGGAGAACTAAACGCCTCCCCGAACTGCATCAATGCCGTTACGGCGGCAAACCATCTGACCGTTGAAAAGCGCGGCTACACGAAGCACGCCCCGATAAACGCGCTCGAAGGGGGAAAGTGAAATGGCAATCGAATCAAATATTTTCGAGTGGATTGGCGAAAGTATCGACATGACCCTGAACACGTTCGTTCAGGTCACTTCGGGCAACGTCATTTCCATGTTCACCGACGTTTTCATCTACGGTGGAACGCTGACGTTCGTCCTGATGGGGTTCGCCATCATCTTCGGATATGTCGAAGCGCCCTCCTCCAATTTTATGAAAACGTGCGGAAAGTTCATTGTCATTAGCGGCTTGGCGATGAGTGCCCCGACATACCTTTTATGGGTTGTCGAAGCCCTGCGCGGCTTGGAAACCGGCGTGGCTGATGCCTTCTCGGCATCGGGTAGCAGTACGCAGGCAACCTCGGTCTATCAGGTGCTTGATAAAGCAGTCACGGATGGCTTCAAGATCGGCGGCGACATGCTCGAAAAAATGGGCAAACGGCAATGGTATGAATACACCATGGCGGCTTATGACTTTCTGAACGCCGTCATCATCTATCTCGCCACGCTCTTAGTCGCCGTTCCTGCCGGCGCGATGGTCATCGTTTCCAAGATCATGCTTACCGTCATGCTCGGAATCGGCCCGTTCTTCATCGCCATGCTGATGTTTCCCGTCACTGCTAAATGGTTTGATAGCTGGTTCGGTCAGATCATGACCTACATCATGCAAATCGCTCTCGTGACAACGGTTCTCGGCATGGGCATGAAGTTTTTCAGTACGCTTACGGCCACGGTTCTGGCTTCCACTACTGACCACCCTATCGCCACGATGCTTGAAATCCTGATCGTCACGGGTGTCACCCTGTTCTTGCTGCAGAAGGCATTTGAAGCGGCGGCGGCCTTGGCCGGCGGCATGTCCTCGGCAGGTATCACGCTCCGACAAGTCACCCAGGCAGCGGCCTCGCCCGCTACCCAGGTTTTGAACCGACCAAGCACGCGCCGCGATTTGCAAAGTGGGATGATGGTCACGGGGGGCCGGCTTAATCATCTGGCGGCGGGTAACTCGATGTGGAACCCTGCCTATCGGCAGCACATCATGGAGAACCTCGGCAAGAACTGGGGACCCGCCAAGGGTGGAGGGATTGGACGAGACTAATCGTCCTTCATCGACTCTCCTTGGCTATATGTGCGTTCGTCCTGCGCGCCCTGCTGGGCTTACCCAAAGGGGCTCTGCCCCTCTGGACTTCCTGCCCCTCGCCGGGTGGCAGGGCTGCGGGGTAACGCCTCCCGCAACCCAGCCAATAGGGTCATCGTGGAAAGCGCGTCAAGGGTCCGCTTCGCCGGCATCCTCACCCGGTCCCGCTTCGCGGGCTGCGGCTTGCGGTACCGCCCTTGACCCTCTGAGTCCGCGCTGAATTTGTCTTGTTATTAACCTGTTCTCGGTATTTCAGAGTGATCATATGAAGCTACGCAATGCAATTTCCGACGAGGAGCGAAAGCGCAGGCAGGAAGCGGTCGATTATGCTCGAGCATCGATCGAGCTTTCGGGTTTTAGCCTAGGTACCGAAGATGAAGCTCGCGCTCAGGCTTTTGTAAACGGCGATCTGGATTTGAGTGATTTTGTAGGCTCTACAGCGCCGTCTCAGCTGGAAGATGTGTCAAGGGCATCACCGGAGGCCGCAGCGGAGCGGAGCCCGTCAGGGCGAGCACCGAACGGGCGAGGATGATGGGCGCAGCCTTTACCCTTGATACAGCTGCAAGCGTCCCAGCCTAGCGCCAGGGGTAGGAACCAGGCGAAGCCGCAGGACCTGCCCCTGCCGCCAGTCCGGCAAGGATAGGACGCGGGATGCAACCGAAGGGGTTGCCCACGCGAAGCGTGGATCTGCCGAACTCAGACGGTTGCCTTCAAACGCGCTCACGCCTCACTACCAACAGTTTCGTCTTGCTTCATGATGGAGAGGAGATAAATAACTGTTGATATTTGTTTATTTGAAAGCTACTTGCCGAAGCCGAATAAATCTAAATTTTCTTTATAAATCAATAAGTAGAACCTCGAATCAGCAAAGTTCTTATCGGCGTTTCAGCGTCATCGTATCGGTGTTTCAGCAACCCTATATCGGAGCTTCAGCGTAGCGATATCGGCGTTTCAGCGAAAACGCCTGGCTTTATCCACAGGGCACCTCAATGGATCGCTACCACATCCGGACTTAACGACGTTCCGCTGGGACGGTCTCTACAGCTCTATGGAAGCGCTCGAACATGAGGCGGACTTGGAAGCAGCCGTAACCCATCCCGTTCAGACGAAAGCCGGGCAGCCGGATACAGCACATGTACGTCGTGCAAACAGCGATTGAACTCCGCGCGGAAATGCGCCATCCCCTGGGGAGTGGTCGCGTAGCCTACGCCAAATTGAAAGCGCAGAGCGTCCCATGGAATCAGGGCTGGCCGTCGAAGAATGAACATGCGCCACGTCAGCCATAAATACAGATCTATCGCCAGGGGTGATCGCAAGCAGTGCAATACGCGCAGATCGAACGGCACGGCGCAGTCCATACACTCCCGGTAGAATGCTTCCGACAGGGTAATCGTACTCTCCCAAAGCGAACCTCCACCGGGGTTCTTCTGACCCCAACGGAGTATGCCCTCATCCGACAGCGCGACGTTCTTGTAGGAAAAATCCTCACCCTGATGCGCTTTTAGCGAAATAGTGGTGCTAAACAATTTCGTAGCCTGCATCTTCAGTCGAGAGGTATCGCCACGTAGCCCCCCACTCGTTGACAGGCCGAGCTTCTCGACGAATTCATTAAAGCTCCGACCAAGCTTCAATTCACGCGATCCGGTCAACTTTGCCTCCCGTGTTAACCACGCGGAAATGAGTCGCGGTAGCTTGCCATACGGAAGGCCAATATCAGGGTCCACCAACATGGTGATGGAGGCGAGGCCGTTGTCGCGCTTGTAAAATGCCCCATCAATTTTCTTATGCGGCATTGATGCCCAGATCATAGCGCGCGCCATATATCCAATCTGGCCGGCCGCTGACGCCTCTTGGTTCTGGATCGCAAGGGCAGTATCAAAAAGATCCGCTGCCTTCGCTGCGCTTGCCTTGGCCGCCTTAGTAGAGTGAATACGCGTTTGCTTTGCTATGGGCGCTGTCTTGGGCTCTGGAGGCAGAGACGACAAACCTCGTAGGGCAATATCAGCGGCTGGACGGAGCCCAGGAATGCGCGCTGGCTTCGCCGATCGTGTTGATCCATCTGTTTTTACAGGTGCAACTTGCATCGCCTTTATTGCTGCTGTCCTGGCTGCAATTACTGCAGCCGTTTCGGCGTCCATGCCAGCAAGCACAAGTCCTGCGTAATACCCCGCCTCATCAAACCTTTCGGTATCGGCATTTAGGAGCGAACGACATGATAGGCTGGCCCCCATAACTCAGCCTCCACTCACGAGCGTAGCCAGCGGCAGTACATCCTCTGCCGCACGCCGCCGTGCCATTTGCTCAATTTTGGTGGGCCTACCGCGCCGGGGTTTTAAATGACTCGGATGGCTGGGGTCAGCTTGGAATTGCCTGTCAATGAAGTCAGCAACATCCACCAGCCGAAAAACACGCTTGCGACCAATTTTGAAGGAAGGAATGCGATAGCGCCCCTGGCTAACCAAATTACGAATGGTCTGAGGCTGTTCACTCGTGATTTCGCTGACCTGCTCAACGGTAAGCGTTGGCGGATAGCTTTTGCATAGGAATTCAAGCGTGCTTATTGGAAAGACGGCCATGCCGCACCTCATGCGTAGAAGGCAGTCGTCCCTTGGGACGACGCCAATACGCGAGTTGCGGTGAGGCTCTATAAGGCGTTGGAGGAAACAGCACTTCCTAACAACGCCCGCAAGACTAGGGCCTGATTTCGGGAGTCTAAGGGTGGCCTTGCCATGTCAGCGGCAGGATTGAGTAAGGTCACTCGCATGCCCTTACACCCCGAGACTCTTTACCGGACGCTACCCCGGCGCTGTGTCGCATGTTCACTTTTGCCGATCCCCTATCTCACCTTTGGGGTGGCTCAACTGCCGCGTTAGCGTCCAGTGATCCCTGAGTGGTTGAATCCGCGGCAGCTTAGCTTTCTTGGGACACCCATTGGGCAGCATGGGCGGATTAATCGCCCGTCCGGAAAGCGCCAGAACATTCACAGTCCTAGCCTCCCACTCATCCTGGATCACATTCGAGGTTGACTACCTCGAAGGGTATCGAGCCTAAGCTCAATATCCCGGATCATAAGCCACGTTACCGATAACACCAAGTGGTACAGCCCCGTCAGTTAACGTGAGCGCTGATTGACGAATCCGGATCGATCAGAAGGACCATGACAGATTTGTCCCAATTTTGTCCCACCGAGGCACAAATTTTTATGGGATTTACGCATATATCTAGATGTACCTCGGTTTACCAAAACCCTCCGATCACACCTACTCACTGACTTACAAAATTTATGAAACCTCAACGAAACCTGATACATAAAAGCAAAAAGGCCCCGGAACGGACACCATTCCAAGGCCTTAACATATTTTGTTCATGGTGCCCGAGACAGGAATCGAACCTGCGACCTTCGCGTTACGAGTGCGCTGCTCTACCGGCTGAGCTACACGGGCGGTGGGCTAAACCTAGCACTGAGCTTATGGCCAGGCAACCTGCGACACGGTGATTTCCCGCACACAGCAAAACGCCCCGAACCAGTCGGGGCGTTTGCTTGTTCAGCGGCTAAGCGAGGGGGTGATTAAACGCCCGACGCCTTGGCTGCCGCTACGTCCTTGATGGACAGCTTGATACGACCGCGGTTGTCCACGTCCAGTACCAGCACTTCCACTTCCTGACCTTCTTTGAGGATGTCGGTCACTTTCTCGACGCGAGCATCGCTCAGCATGGAGATGTGAACCAGACCGTCCTTGCCCGGCAGGATGTTGACGAACGCGCCGAAGTCGACGATGCGCTCAACCTTGCCCACGTAGATCTTGCCGATCTCGGCTTCTGCGGTGATGCCCAGGACGCGCTGACGTGCTGCTTCTGCCGCTTCCTTGGTTTCGCCGAAGATCTTGATCGAGCCGTCGTCTTCGATGTCGATCGAAGCCTTGGTTTCTTCACAGATCGCACGGATGGTCGCGCCGCCTTTACCGATGACATCACGGATTTTGTCGGTGTCGATTTTCATCGCGATCATGGTCGGAGCGTTTTCCGACAACTCGGTACGCGACTGACCAATGATCTGGTTCATCTGGCCGAGGATGTTCAGGCGCGCTTCCAGGGCTTGGCCCAGGGCGATTTCCATGATCTCTTCGGTGATGCCCTTGATCTTGATGTCCATCTGCAGTGCGGTCACGCCTTTGGCGGTACCGGCCACTTTGAAGTCCATGTCGCCGAGGTGGTCTTCGTCACCCAGGATGTCGGTCAGGACGGCGAACTTCTCGCCTTCTTTCACCAGCCCCATGGCGATACCGGCAACCGGAGCCTTCATCGGCACACCGGCGTCCATCAGGGCCAGGGAAGCGCCGCAGACCGAAGCCATGGAGCTCGAACCGTTGGACTCGGTGATTTCCGATACCACGCGAATGGTGTACGGGAACACGTCAGCGGCTGGCAGCATGGCCTGGACCGAACGACGGGCCAGACGGCCGTGACCGATTTCGCGACGACCGGCGCCACCCATGCGACCACACTCGCCCACCGAGAACGGAGGGAAGTTGTAGTGCAGCATGAACGGGTCTTTTTTCTCGCCTTCCAGGGTGTCCAGCAGTTGCGCGTCACGGGCGGTGCCCAGTGTTGCAACGACCAGGGCCTGGGTTTCGCCACGGGTGAACAGCGCCGAACCGTGGGTCTTTGGCAGAACGCCGACTTCAATGTTCAGCGGACGCACGGTGCGAGTGTCGCGACCGTCGATACGTGGCTTGCCGTTGACGATGTTTTCGCGAACGGTGCGGTATTCGATTTCACCGAAAGCGGCTTTGACTTCAGCGGCAGTCGGCTGGCCTTCTTCACCGGACAGCTTGGCAACCACCTGGTCTTTCAGCTCGCCCAGGCGCGCATAACGATCGGCCTTGACGGTGATGGTGTAAGCCTGGGAGATCGCTTCGCCGAACTCGGCACGGATCGCGCCCAGCAGTTCGGTGGCTTCGGCTTGTGGAGCCCAGGTCCAGGTTGGCTTGGCGGCTTCGGCGGCCAGTTCCTTGACGGCGTTGATCACCACCTGGAACTCGTCGTGGGCGAACAGTACAGCGCCCAGCATCTGGTCTTCGGTCAGCTCTTTGGCTTCGGATTCAACCATCAGCACGGCTTCGGAAGTACCGGCCACGACCATGTCCAGGCTCGAAGCTTTCAGTTGCTCGTAGGTCGGGTTCAGCAGGTAGCCGGTGCTTTCGTGGAACGCAACACGGGCAGCGCCGATCGGACCATCGAAAGGAATGCCGGAGATCGCCAGCGCGGCCGAAGTACCGATCATCGCAGCGATGTCCGGATCAGTCTTCTTGCTGGTGGAAACGACGGTGCAGACAACCTGCACTTCGTTCATGAAGCCTTCTGGGAACAGCGGACGGATCGGACGGTCGATCAGTCGGGAAGTCAGGGTTTCCTTCTCGGAAGGACGGCCTTCGCGCTTGAAGAAACCGCCAGGGATCTTACCGGCAGCGTAAGTCTTTTCCTGGTAGTGGACAGACAGAGGGAAGAAGCCCTTGCCTGGATCGGCTTGCTTGGCACCGACAACGGTCACCAATACGCTGACGTCGTCGTCAACGGTGACCAGCACTGCGCCGGAGGCCTGACGGGCGATACGGCCAGTCTCGAGGGTAACGGTCGACTGACCGAACTGGAATTTTTTGATTACCGGGTTCACGGTGTCCTACCTTCTTTGTGGCTCTTGGGGAACTTGTCTTCTTGCGAAATTCTTGGGCAGTGCGGGGAATCGGCCCAACGACTGTCCAGATAAAACTTGAGGCTGGGAGCCTGCCGGCTGCCGGCGCAAAACGCAGGCAACAGGCAGACAACCAACCTCATAGCGCAATCGCTGATTAGCGACGCAGACCCAGGCGACCGATCAAGGTGCTGTAACGACTTACGTCCTTACCCTTGAGGTAATCCAGCAGCTTACGACGCTGGTTTACCATGCGGATCAGACCACGACGGGAGTGGTGATCTTTACCGTTGGCCTTGAAGTGACCCTGCAGTTTGTTGATGTTGGCGGTCAGCAGTGCAACTTGCACTTCTGGCGAACCAGTATCACCAACAGCTTGCTGGTAGTCGGTCACGATCTGAGCTTTTTCTTCAACGCTGAGTGCCATGTGGCTTTCCTCTTGTAAGGTACCGTTCCCAAGGAAACCGTACCAACAGGCCAGGGACAAATCCCTGTATCTATAAATGAGTAGTGACCGTGCCTGTTAACAGCCACACTCGCCAACCTGCTGTTACACAGGCTGGTTCCGGTCATTCCGACCGAATCAGTCGACGCGGCGCAATGCGCCCGTCTTCGCTCACTTCACCGATACCGATGAAGCGGCCATTGTGATCCTGTACCCGTACCATGCCGAACTTCGGTGCATCCGGAGCACGTACCGGTTGGCCGTTGAGCCAGTAGAACGCGCTGTGCTCGGAGAACTGCAACAGTGGCCAGTCCAGCAGGCCGCTGTCCGATGGCATCAGGAAACGGTCAACCGCTTCGTTGCCGCCTTCGGCATGTACCGCTTCGAGCTCTTCCAGCGTGACCGTCTGGGCCAGCGTGAAAGGTCCGGCCTGGGTCCGTCGCAGTTCGGCCACGTACGCACCACAGCCGAGCTTTTCACCAATATCCTCCACCAGGGTGCGGATATAGGTGCCTTTGCTGCAATCGACTGCCAGCCGCGCAGTATTACCGTCAAAGGCCAGCAATTCCAAGCGCGCAATAGTAACAGAACGCGGTTCACGCTCCACTACTTCGCCTGCACGGGCCAGTTTGTATAACGGCTGGCCATCACGCTTGAGAGCAGAGTACATCGGCGGTATCTGGCTGATTTGTCCGCGAAAACCCGGCAACACAGCCTCGATATCAGCCTGACCAACGGTCACCGGCCGCTCCAGCAACACCTCACCTTCGGCGTCCGCCGTGGTGGTGGTCTTGCCCAGTTGCGCCAGGGTTTCATAACCCTTGTCCGAATCGAGCAAATACTGAGAGAACTTGGTCGCCTCGCCAAAACACAGTGGCAACACGCCGGTAGCCAGCGGATCGAGACTGCCGGTGTGCCCGGCTTTCTCGGCATTGAGCAGCCAGCGAACCTTCTGCAACGCCGCGTTGGAGGTGAACCCCAGCGGTTTGTCGAGCAGGATGATGCCGCTGACGTTACGGCGGATACGTTTGACCTGAGCCACCATTTACTCCTTGGTGTCTTCGGGTTCAGCCGCAACCGGGTGCTGACTGTCTTCAGCCACGGCGCGCTCGATCAGGGCCGACAGATGCGCGCCCCGCACGACGCTTTCGTCGTAGTGGAAGTGCAACTGTGGAACGCTGCGCAGCTTCATCTCCCGGGCCAACTGCATCCGCAGGAAACCGGCAGCCGAGTTGAGCACCTTGATGCTTTGGGCGATTTCTTCGGCGCTGTCCTGCCCCATCACGGTGATGAAAATCTTTGCATGACCGACGTCACGGCTGACTTCCACTGCGGTAATGGTGACCAGGCCGACGCGCGGGTCTTTGACTTCGCGACGGATCAGTTGGGCCAGCTCGCGCTGCATCTGATCGCCGATTCGTTGGGTACGGCTATATTCTTTTGCCATGTCTTGTTACCTGTTACTGCCCCACGGTCAAACCCGTGAGGTCTGAAAGCGGCAAACGCCCGGCCTGACAAAAGCCAGACCGGGCGTTGCGTTTAGAGTCCGCCTGAGAGGCAGCGCATGTTCATGCGACTGCCCGGTGCGGCTCTTGAAGTACGCGAGTCAGAGGCTGCGAGCAACCTGGACCTTCTCGAAGACTTCGATCTTGTCGCCGACCTTGACGTCGTTGTAGCTCTTGACGCCAATACCGCATTCCATGCCAGCGCGGACTTCCGAAGCGTCATCCTTGAAGCGGCGCAGGGATTCCAGCTCGCCTTCGAAGATAACGATGTCTTCACGCAGTACACGGATTGGACGGTTACGGTGAACGACACCTTCGATCACCATGCAACCGGCGATCGCGCCGAACTTCGGCGAACGGAACACGTCACGCACTTCAGCGGTACCCAGGATGTTCTCGCGAACATCGCTGCCCAGCATACCGGTCAGGGCTTTCTTGACGTCTTCGATGATGTCGTAGATCACGTTGTAGTAACGCATATCCAGGCCTTCCTGCTCGACGATCTTGCGAGCGCCGGCATCGGCACGCACGTTGAAGCCAAACAGTACAGCGTTGGAGGCCAGTGCCAGGTTGGCGTCGGATTCGGTGATACCACCGACACCGCCACCGACCACACGCACTTGCACTTCGTCGTTACCCAGGCCATTCAAGGCGCCGTTCAACGCTTCCAGCGATCCACGGACGTCGGATTTGAGGACGATGTTGAGCGTCTTCTTCTCTTCCTGGCCCATGTTCTCGAAGATGTTTTCCAGCTTGCCGGCGTGAGCACGAGCCAGTTTGACTTCGCGGAACTTGCCTTGACGGAACAGAGCCACTTCACGGGCTTTCTTCTCGTCAGCCACAACGCTCATCTCGTCGCCAGCGTCCGGAGTGCCGTCCAGGCCGAGGATCTCGACCGGGATAGCAGGACCTGCTTCCTTGATGGGCTTGCCGTTCTCGTCGAGCATGGCGCGCACGCGGCCATAGTTCGAACCGACCAGCACCATGTCGCCCTGGCGCAGGGTACCGTCTTGAACCAGAACGGTCGCAACCGGGCCACGGCCCTTGTCGAGACGCGATTCGACGACCACGCCACGGCCAGGAGCCGAAGGTGTAGCAGTCAGTTCCAGAACCTCGGCTTGCAACAGAACGGCTTCGAGCAGCTCGTCAACGCCAGTACCCATCTTCGCGGAGACCGGTACGAATGGAGTGTCGCCACCCCACTCTTCGGAAGTCACGCCGTGAACCGACAGTTCGCTACGGATGCGATCGAGATCGGCGCCCGGCTTGTCGATCTTGTTCACCGCAACCACTAGAGGGACGCCAGCTGCCTTGGCATGCTGAACGGCTTCGATGGTTTGTGGCATCACGCCGTCGTCCGCTGCGACCACCAGGATCACGATGTCGGTCGCTTTGGCACCACGGGCACGCATTGCGGTAAACGCAGCGTGACCTGGGGTGTCGAGGAACGTCACCATGCCGCGGTCGGTTTCAACGTGGTAGGCGCCGATGTGCTGGGTGATACCACCCGCCTCGCCTGCCGCAACCTTCGCACGACGGATATAGTCGAGCAGGGAGGTTTTACCGTGGTCAACGTGGCCCATTACGGTCACGACCGGAGCACGGGAAACCGCCTCGCCTTCAAACTTCAGGGACTCGGCCAGGGAATCTTCCAGGGCCGTGTCGCTGACCAGGGTCACTTTGTGGCCCAGCTCTTCAGCAACCAGTTGGGCAGTTTCCTGATCCAGTACCTGGTTGATGGTGGCCGGCGTACCCAGCTTGAACATGAACTTGATGATTTCAGCAGCCTTGACCGACATCTGCTGGGCCAGATCGCCCACAGTGATGGTCTCGCCGATTTTCACTTCACGCACGACAGGGCCGGTAGGGCTCTGGAAACCGTGGGCGTTGCGTTTCTTCAGCTTGGCCTTGCCGCGACCGCCACGACGGAAGCCATCGCTTTCTTCGTCGGTGGTACGTGGCGCAACGCGTGGCGCTGGCGCCTTTTCCTTGACCGAAGCACGATGAGGAGCGTTTTTGCGCTCGCCATCGCCACTGCCCCGACGGTTGTCGTCGGCACGTGGTTTGTCCGGACGACGCTGTTCATCGCGCTTGCGGGTATCGGCCGCAGGTGCTGGAGCGGGTGTCGGGACCGGCGCGCTTTCACGCACTGGCTCGGCTGCCGGGACTGGAGCCGCAACGGCTTCGGCCGGAGCGGATTGCGCAGCAGCAGGCTGGCGACGCGCTTCTTCTTCGGCGCGACGCTTGGCTTCTTCTTCAGCCTTCTGACGTGCAGCATTTTCTACTGCGCGACGTTCTTCCAGTTCGCGTTTGCGCTCGGCTTCGATTTCTTCCGGGCTGCGCTGTACGAAGACTTTCTTCTTGCGTACTTCAACGCTGATGCTTTTGCTACCGGCAACACGCAGGGTGCTGGTGGTTTTACGCTGCAGAGTGATCTTGCGCGGTTCTTCCACTTTCGCCTTGTGACTGCTCTTCAAGTGAGTCAGCAGGGACTGCTTCTCACTGTCGGTCACATGTTCCTCGGCGGCGGTGTGCGGCAGACCTGCCTCACGCATCTGCTGCAACAGGCGCTCTACCGGTGTTTTGACCTCATCGGCCAGTTGTTTCACCGTGACTTGCGTCATGCACTTCTCTCCTCAGGCCGCGCCTAATTACTCGAACCAGTGGGCTCGGGCGGCCATGATCAACTTGCCGGCACGATCATCGTCAATGCCGTCGATGTCGAGCAGATCGTCAATAGACTGCTCGGCCAGGTCTTCGCGGGTAATTACGCCGCGCACCGCCAGTTCCATCGCCAAATCCTTGTCCATGCCCTCAAGCGAGAGCAGGTCTTCGGCCGGATGGGCGTCTGCCAGCTTTTCCTCAGTAGCGATGGCTTTGGTCAACAAACGATCCTTGGCCCGAGCGCGAAGCTCGTTGACGATGTCCTCGTCAAAGCCGTCGATGTTGAGCATTTCCTCCACCGGTACGTAGGCAATCTCTTCCAGGCTGGTAAAGCCTTCATCCACCAGCACCTGCGCCAGTTCTTCATCGACTTCAAGCTCTTCGATGAAGTTGCGCAGGATATCGCCGGTTTCAGCTTGCTGCTTAGCCTGGATGTCCGATTCGGTCATCACGTTCAGTGTCCAGCCAGTCAATTGGCTAGCCAGACGCACGTTCTGACCACCGCGACCGATGGCCTGAGCGAGATTGTCTGCGCCAACGGCGATGTCCATTGCATGGGCATCTTCGTCGACGATAATTGCCGCCACTTCAGCAGGCGACATGGCGTTGATCACGAACTGAGCCGGGTTGTCGTCCCACAGGACGATATCCACACGCTCGCCGCCCAACTCGCCGGATACGGCCTGGACACGCGAACCACGCATGCCAATGCAGGCACCTTGCGGGTCGATGCGCTTGTCCTTGGAGCGGACCGCGATCTTGGCACGCGAACCCGGATCACGGGAGGCGGCCATTACTTCGATCAGGCCTTCAGCAATTTCCGGCACTTCGATGCGGAACAACTCGATCAGCATTTCCGGCGCGGTACGCGACAGGATCAGCTGCGGGCCCCGGTTCTCGGTGCGGATTTCCTTGAGCAGCGCACGCAGTCGCACGCCAACCCGGAAAGTTTCGCGAGAAATGATGTCTTCACGAGCCAGCAACGCTTCAGCGTTGTTGCCCAGGTCGACAATCACGTTGTCGCGGGTGACTTTCTTCACGGTGCCGGAGATGATTTCACCCAGGCGCTCGCGATAAGCATCGACGACTTGCGCACGCTCGGCTTCGCGAACTTTCTGCACAATGACCTGCTTGGCGGTCTGCGCAGCAATACGACCGAACTCGATGGATTCGATCTTCTCTTCGACTACATCACCTACCTTGGCGCCAGGATGCGTTTCTGCAACCTTGCTTGGCCAGGTTTCGATAGCCGGATCGTCCAGGTCGGCTTCTTCGACGACCGTCCAGCGACGGAAAGTCTCATAGGCACCGGTGTGGCGATTGATTTCCACACGCAAATCAACTTCGTCTTCAAACCGCTTCTTGGTAGCAGTGGCCAGAGCCAGCTCCAGCGCTTCAAAAATAACGTTAGCCGGTACGCCCTTTTCATTGGATACCGACTCAACAACCAGCAGTACTTCTTTGCTCATCGTACGCCTCGCCTTTCGCAAGCCATTGGATCCGCGGGATCCGCAGTATCTGGCACGTATCAGTCAAAACTGGGAATAATGTTGGCCTTGTCGATCATATCGATCGGCAACAGGAACTCATGGTCTTCTACCTGCACCACGACATCCTGCTCTTCTACACCGCGCAGAAGGCCTTGAAAGTTGCGTCGACCCTCGAAGGGCGAGCGCAGCTTGATCTTCACTTGTTCACCGGCAAACGAAGCGAACTGTTCAAGGGTGAACAGAGGGCGTTCCATGCCAGGCGAGGAAACTTCAAGGGTGTATTCGGAAGTGATTGGATCTTCGACATCCAATACACCGCTGATCTGACGGCTGACGATGGCGCAGTCATCCACCAATACGCCGCCTTCCTTATCGATATAAACGCGCAACAGTGAGTGGCGACCTTGAGCCGAAAACTCAATACCCCAGCATTCATAGCCAAGGGCCACGACCACCGGGGCCAACAAGGCCTGCAACTGTTCTAGCTTGCTCGACACCTGAACCCCCTCGTGCATGTTTGTGCATGCTGTGCAAATAAAAAAAAATGGGCGAATAGCCCATCCCTGAAACGCCGTTGAACAGCGGCGTTATAAAGTGTCCAGCTAACAAAAAGCCCCTTGGAAGGGGCCCCTGAAACTGGTTGCGGGAGCCGGATTTGAACCGACGACCTTCGGGTTATGAGCCCGACGAGCTACCAGACTGCTCCATCCCGCGACAAAGCTGGGGCGGAAGTATACGACCGATCCCTTACAGGGTCAATGTAACCCTTCCACCTACAAGAAAGCCCGCAATCGCGGGCTCTCCTGATAATTGGTACCGAGAAGGGGACTCGAACCCCTACACCCTATGGGCACAACCACCTCAAGGTTGCGTGTCTACCAATTCCACCACCTCGGCAATACAGCGTTTGAAACCTTCTTACTTCTGCTCTTGAGCTGGAGGCACGTCAGTCGCCGGATTGGCCGACTGTTGCTCTTGAAGCACCGGTACATCATCAGAAGCCGGTTGTTGCTTTGGTACTTCCAACACTGCTGGATTTGGCAAACCTACTTGAGTCAGCTCTTGAGCCTTCTCTTTAGCAAAGTAACCTAACCCCAAGCTGGTTATGAAGAAACCGGCGGCAAGTATAGCAGTAAACTTACTAAGAAAGGTAGAGGAACCTTGGCTTCCGAACACAGTATTTGAAGCACCTGCACCGAAAGACGCACCAGCATCCGCACCTTTACCCTGCTGCAGCAATACCAGGGCAACTACACCCAATGCACCCAGCAGATGAAAAACGACTACGACTGTTTCCAGCATTTTTTCAGTTTCCCGCGGCGCGACAGATCGCACCGAACTCATCTGCATTCAGGGACGCTCCACCAATGAGCCCCCCATCGATATCCGGCATGCCGAACAGTTCGACCGCATTGGCCGCCTTCACGCTGCCGCCGTATAGAAGCCGCACACCTCGTGCCACTTCAGAATTCTCTGCCGCCAACTGCGCGCGGATGGCGGCGTGCACATCCTGCGCCTGTTGCGGCGAAGCAGTCAGCCCGGTGCCAATGGCCCAGACCGGCTCGTAAGCAATGACCGCCTTTGCAAAAGCACCGACACCCAGCTCCTCGATGATGCTGCCCAGCTGACGCTCGACAACTTCAAGGGTCTTACCGGCTTCACGCTGCACAAGGGTTTCACCTATGCACAACACCGGAATCAGACCGCAGGCCTGGGCCGCAGCAAACTTGCGGATCAAGGTCTTGTCCTGCTCGCCCATGATCATGCGGCGCTCGGAATGCCCGACCAAAACCAGGGAACAACCTGCATCCACCAGCTGACTCGGCGCAATTTCACCGGTCAACGCGCCCTGCATGGATTCCACCGCGGAATTCTGCGCACCAACCGCAATCGACTTGCCTTTCAAACCATCAACCACTTGATTGATATACAGGCAAGGCGGGAATACCGCGACGTCAACACCGCTTGACAAGGCCAGATGACGAAGGCCTTTGATCAGCTCAGCGACGCTGGCGCGGGTACCGTGCATCTTCCAGTTACCAGCTACCATAGGGCGACGCATGCTGTACCTCGTCGGTCAAAGTGGGCGCAGATGTTACCCAACCGATTGATGACTGGCAAGCCGAATTCAGGCAGAAACTTCACTAACAAGCTTCGCCAGCTCTTCAGCATAACCGCGGACCTGTGCTTCATCCTCGCCTTCGACCATGACCCGCACCAACGGCTCGGTACCAGACTTGCGCAATAGCACGCGCCCACGCCCGGCCATAGCCTGCGTTACGCGCTCGCTGGCTTGCTTGACCGTCGCATGCTCCAGAGGGTTCGCACCACCGCCGAAACGCACATTAATCAGCACCTGCGGGCATTTGCGCAACGCCTGACGCGACTGCGCAAGCCCTTCATTGCGCGCCTTGAGTGCCATCAGCACTTGCAAGGCAGCAATAATCGCATCGCCAGTGGTGGTGTGGTCAAAACAAACAATATGCCCGGAGTTCTCGCCACCGATCACCCAATTGCGCTCCAGCAGCTCCGAGATCACATAGCGATCACCGACGTTGGCCCGCACGAAGGGAATATCCAGGTCCGCCAGGGCCAACTCGAGCCCGAGATTGCTCATCAACGTCCCCACCACACCGCCCTGCAGCTTGCCGCGCCCGTGCAGATCGCGAGCAATGATGAACAGCAATTCATCACCATCGACGACAGTGCCAGTGTGATCAACCATCAGAACCCGGTCACCGTCACCATCAAAGGCAATCCCGAGATCAGCCTGCTCGGCCAGCACGGCCGCTTGCAGCGCCTCGGTATGAGTGGAGCCACAGTTGTGGTTGATGTTCAGCCCGTTAGGCTGGGCGGAGAGCACGACAACCTCTGCTCCCAATTCGCGAAATACGCTTGGCGCGACTTTATAGGTCGCACCATGAGCACAATCGACGACGATTTTCAGACCCGAAAAGCTCGTACCGGTGGGCACGCTGCCTTTGCAAAACTCGATATAACGACCTGACGCATCGTTGATCCGCGACACTTTACCGATCTTGCTCGACTCAACCACAGTCATCGGCGCGTCCAGCAGCTCTTCGATCATCAGCTCGATATCATCCGGCAGCTTGGTACCCTGGCCGGAGAAGAACTTGATGCCGTTGTCATCATGCGGGTTGTGCGAAGCACTGATTACGATACCTGCCTGGGCCTGGAACGTACGCGTCAGGTAGGCAATGGCCGGCGTCGGCATCGGACCGAGCAGCATCACATCGGCGCCCGCCGAAGTCAGGCCGGCCTCGAGCGCCGATTCGAACATGTAGCCGGAAATTCGCGTGTCCTTGCCAACCAGCACTTTGCAGGCGCCCATCTTGCGGAATGCCATACCGGCAGCCCAGCCGAGCTTGAGCATGAAATCAGGGGTAATGGGGTATTCGCCGACCCGACCACGAATACCGTCGGTGCCAAAGTATTTCTTGCTCATAAGTGCTCCGTCATTCTTATTCGGCTGAATCCACTGCTGCGATCATCCGCACAACATCCATCGTTTCGACCACATCATGCACCCGCAATATGCGTGCGCCTTTTGTAATAGCCAGGGCCGCCAGCGCAAGACCGCCGTACAGGCGCTCCCCCACGGGACGACCCAGGGCATTGCCTATCATGCTCTTTCGCGAAACCCCGACCAACAGGGGCCGCCCCAGGGTATGCAAGGCTTCCATATGTTTGAACAGGCTCAGATTGTGAGCCAGCGTCTTGGCAAAGCCGAACCCGGGATCAAGAATGATCCGCTGCGCAGGAATACCTGCGGCGGCACATTGATCCAGGCGCTCCACCAAAAACTCTCCGACTTCCCTGGTCACATCATGATAGTGCGGGTCGTCCTGCATCGTTCCGGGCTCGCCCAGCATATGCATCAGACACACCGGCAACCCCGTAGCCGCTGCGGCATCCAGGGCACCATCGCGCCGCAAGGAGCGAACGTCGTTGATCACCCCCGCTCCAAGCCGTGCAGTCTCACGCATGACCGCGGGCGTGGATGTATCCACCGAGATGATGACATCAAGTTCGCGATGAATGCGCTCGACAATCGGCGCCACCCGCTCCAGCTCTTCGGTGGGCGAGACTGCCCGCGCGCCTGGCCGGGTCGACTCACCGCCGACATCGATCAGCGTTGCGCCGGCGACGACCATCGCCTCGGCATGCCGCAACGCAGCATCAAGCTGACTGAATCGACCGCCATCGGAAAAGGAATCGGGAGTGACATTGAGAATGCCCATGACATGGACATGGGACAAATCAAGAACCCGGTTGCCGCAAGGCAACCGGGTTGAGGACTGAACAGAAGTCATTTCAAGCCTTAAACGTCAGCAGCCGGACCGCCGATCGGTGTCTCCGGACGCTCGCCCTGTACCGCCGGAGGCGTACCGGACGTACCGGTGCCGCCGCCCGACCAGTCACGAGGCTCGCGAGGCTCGCGACCTGCCATGATGTCGTCGATCTGCTCGGCATCAATGGTTTCATACTTCATCAGGGCATCAGCCATGGCGTCGAGCTTGTCACGGTTATCCGTGAGGATCTGCTTGGCGGTGCCATAGCACTGGTCGATGATGCTGCGTACTTCAGAGTCGATCAGCTTTGCCGTCTCGCCAGAGAAGCTTGCGTGCTGGCCACCGCCACCACGACCGAGGAACACTTCACCCTCTTCTTCGGCGTACATCAGTGGGCCCAGTTTTTCGGACAGGCCCCACTTGGTGACCATGTTCCGGGCGATCTGGCTGGCACGCATGATGTCGTTGGACGCGCCGGTGGTTACACCGTCAAAGCCCAGTGTCATTTCTTCGGCAATACGGCCGCCGTAGAGCGAACAGATCTGGCTGATCAGCGCACGCTTGGACAGGCTGTAACGATCTTCTTCCGGCAGGAACATGGTCACACCCAAGGCACGACCGCGCGGGATGATCGAGACCTTGTAGACCGGGTCATGCTCGGGCACCACACGACCAACGATCGCGTGACCCGCCTCGTGATACGCCGTGTTCTGCTTTTCTTTCTCGGACATGACCATGGATTTGCGCTCCGCGCCCATCATGATCTTGTCTTTGGCCAGTTCGAACTCTTTCATCTCAACGACACGCTTGCCGGTACGAGCAGCGAACAGCGACGCCTCGTTGACCAGGTTCGCAAGGTCGGCACCGGAAAAACCCGGTGTACCACGAGCGATCACTGCCGGAGCGACGTCGTCACCCATCGGCACCTTGCGCATATGAACCTTGAGGATCTGTTCGCGACCACGAATGTCCGGCAGCCCCACCACGACCTGGCGGTCGAAACGGCCTGGACGCAACAGCGCAGGATCGAGCACGTCCGGACGGTTGGTGGCGGCAATCACGATGATGCCGTCATTCATTTCGAAACCGTCCATCTCGACCAGCAACTGGTTGAGGGTCTGCTCGCGCTCGTCGTGACCACCACCCATGCCGGCGCCACGATGGCGACCGACAGCGTCGATTTCGTCGATGAAGATGATGCAAGGCGCGTGTTTCTTGGCCTGTTCGAACATGTCACGCACACGACTGGCGCCCACACCGACGAACATTTCCACGAAGTCGGAACCGGAAATCGTGAAGAACGGCACTTTGGCTTCGCCGGCAATCGCTTTGGCCAGCAAGGTTTTACCGGTACCCGGAGGACCAACCATCAGCACGCCGCGCGGGATACGGCCGCCCAGGCGCTGGAACTTGCCCGGATCACGCAGGAATTCAACCAGCTCGCCGACCTCTTCCTTGGCCTCATCGCACCCGGCGACGTCGGCCAGGGTGGTCTTCACCTGGTCTTCAGAGAGCAGTCGGGCCTTGCTTTTGCCGAAACTCATCGGCCCGCCCTTGCCACCGGCACCGCCCTGCATCTGGCGCATGAAGAACATGAACACCGCGATGATCACCAGGATCGGGAAGCTGGCCACCAGAAGCTGGGTCCAGATGCTCTGCTGCTCAGGCTGCTTGCCTTCGACCACGACATGATTGTCCACCAGGTCGCCGATCAGGCCGTTGTCCTGAATCGCCGGACGAATGGTCTTGAAGCTGTCGCCATCGGTGCGCTTGCCGGTAATCACATAACCATCGACGGCAACGCGCTCGACCTTGCCATCCTTGACTTGCTGGATGAAGTCGGAATAGTTGAGGGTCTGCGGCTCGTTAGGGCTGGAGAAGTTGTTCATCACGGTCACAAGGACAGCGGCGATGATCAACCACAGGATCAGATTCTTTGCCATATCGTTCAATTAACTACCCTCTGAAGCAAGCTCCGCTACTGGCGCGCGCTTCGCATGATATTCACCGGCCTAACTTACTACATTACCTACGACTCTGGCAGGCGCCGTCTGTAACCCTTTGTGAAACTCTGACCGCGTAATTTTCGTAACACGGCTCTTGCAAGGCGAGACAAAAAAAACTATCGGCCTTTATCAAAGACGCTCATCACTGGCTGCGCCTTCAATTCCCCGGAAGCCCCGCGCCAGCAGATACTGCTCACGAGAGCGATCGCGCGACGACAATGGCTTGCGCATCTGCACTTTGTCGAACAGCTTGCGCATCCCCTTGTGGTACTCATCAAAACCTTCACCCTGGAAGACCTTGATCAAAAAATCACCACCTGGGCGCAACACCCGCCCGGCAAGATCCAGGGCCAGCTCGCTGAGGAACATTGCTCGAGGCATGTCGACAGCCGCCAATCCACTCATATTGGGGGCCATATCGGAAATCACAAGGTCAACCTGCGTATTTCCGACAGCCTCGAGAATCTGCGCCAGCACGGCGTCTTCGGTGAAATCGCCCTGGATGAAGGTCACGTCGGGGATGCTGTCCATTTCCAGGATGTCGGAAGCAATCAATCGCCCCTGACCGCCGATCAGACGACTGGTCACCTGAGACCACCCCCCCGGCGCGGCGCCAAGGTCGATCACGGTCATGCCAGGGCGGATCAGACGATCCTTTTCCTGGATTTCGAGCAATTTATAGCTGGCACGAGAACGATAGCCGTCTTTTTGCGCCATTTTGACGTACGGATCGTTGAAATGCTCTCTGAGCCAGTTCTGGCTAGTCTTGGAACGGGCCACGGGCCACCTCTAAAAAATAAAACGGGTCGTGATTAACTGGGCGGTCCCGGACTCGCTCGGGTAAACTGGCCGCCGCTTTTTACAAGATCAGACGCAGGGGTCAGATTATGCCGCTCACTCAAGAGCAGAAGAAACAATACAAATCCATTGGCCACCATCTGAAACCGGTTTTGACTGTGGCTGACAACGGTTTGACTGAAGGTGTTCTAGCTGAGCTGGAACGCGCCTTGGGCGATCATGAGCTTATCAAGATCAAGCTCAATATTCTCGATCGCGAAGCCCGCCTGGCTGCCGTTGCCGAACTGTGCAAGACCGGCAAGGCAGACCTGGTGCAGGTCATCGGCAAGATGGCACTGATTTATCGCAAGAATTTCAGCGTCAACAAGCAACTGTCGAACGTTCACCGCTTCAAGTAATGCCAAAGGGTCAAGGGTGTGCTTCGCGCACCCTGCTGCTCCATCCGGGTACCGGTTGCAACACCAGCACCAACCCGGAAAAACCCAGCACCAGGTAGCTGAATACCTGCCACAGGCTCGCATCCGGCCAGCCGAGACGTACAGCAAGAAACATCCCGCACGCATACAACGACATGAGCAGCAACTGCCCACGAATGTCGCGCCATAGACTGTCAAGGCCCTCGGCCTGAACCAGCACCAAAGCCTGAAACACTACGCATGCCGAGGAAAAACCCACCAGAAGCGACGTCAGCATAGCTGCGATTTCATCGATGAGCAGCGGTGCCAGGCCGATTCGACCCAGCACCGGCAGCAAACCGACGTGCAACAACCAGACGCCGCCCACCCACAACATCTGGGTGAGCTGCCAGATCATGGCGCCGGCTCGCAGCGGACGCCTTCGCTCAGATGTGACGGACTTCGACAATCTCATACTCGATGACACCACCCGGCGTCTTCACAACCACTACATCGCCCTCTTCCTTGGCAATCAAGGCACGAGCAATGGGGGAGCCGACGGAAATCTTGCCAAGCTTGATGTCCGCCTCGTCCTCACCAACGATCTGGTAAGTGACGCTTTCATCAGTCTCAACGTTGGCGATTTCCACTGTGGTGCCGAAAATGACCTTGCCAGTGTGCGGGATCGTCGTGACATCGATGATCACGGCATTCTGCATGCGACCTTCGATATCACGGACTCGCGCCTCGACCATACCCTGCTCCTCGCGGGCAGCGTGGTATTCGGCGTTTTCCTTGAGATCGCCCAGCTCACGCGCTTCGCCAATCGCCTGGCTCAAGCGCGGACGCTCGACCTTGGTCAGGAAAGCGTGTTCTTCTTCCAGGGCCTTCGCGCCCTGAACCGTCATCGGGTACTTGGTTATGCTCATGCCTTCAATCCTGCATGTAGATCCTGCAAGCGACGCACGGTCTTCTCGGGACCGAACTTGAGCGCTTCGCAGATAGCTTCGCCCGCAGCAATGGTCGTGGTGCAGTAGATCTTGTGCTGCAGCGCGTTGCGACGAATGGAATACGAATCGGCGATCGACTGGCGACCTTCGGTGGTGTTGATGATCAGCGTGACTTCGTCATTCTTGATCATGTCGACCACGTGCGGACGCCCCTCGGTCACCTTGTTCACGCGGCGCACCTTCAAGCCAGCCGCCTCGATCAGCTTGGCGGTACCGGCTGTGGCGACCACTTCGAAGCCCAAGTTGATCAGATCACGGGCCACGCCTGCAACCAGCGGCTTGTCGTCATCACGCACGCTGATGAACGCCGTGCCGCCAGTTGGCAGAACTTCGCTGGCGCCCATCTGGGCCTTGGCAAAAGCTTCGCCGAAGGTATCGCCCACGCCCATGACTTCGCCGGTGGACTTCATTTCAGGGCCGAGGATCGGGTCCACACCAGGGAACTTGGCGAACGGGAACACCGCTTCTTTGACGCTGTAGAAGTTCGGAATGATTTCCTTGGTGAAGTTCAGCTCTTTCAGGGTCTTACCGGCCATGACCCGTGCAGCGATCATCGCCAGGGACACACCGATGCACTTGGAGACGAACGGTACGGTACGGGACGCGCGCGGGTTGACTTCGATGACGTAGATGTCCTCGCCCTGCAGGGCCAGTTGCACGTTCATCAGGCCGACCACGCCCAGCTCCAGGGCCATTTTCTTGACCTGCTCGCGCATTTCGTCCTGGATGTGGGCCGGCAACGAATAAGGCGGCAGCGAACAAGCGGAGTCACCGGAGTGAACACCGGCCTGCTCGATGTGCTGCATGATCGCGCCGATCACCACGTCCTTGCCGTCACAGACCGCATCCACGTCCATTTCGATGGCGCAGTTGAGGAAGTGGTCCAGCAGCACCGGGCTGTCGTTGGACACCTGAACCGCTTCGCGCAGGTAGCGCTTGAGTTCGTCTTCCTGGTAAACGATTTCCATCGCCCGACCGCCCAGTACATAGGACGGCCGCACCACCAGCGGGTAACCGATCTTGGCGGCGGCGCGAATCGCTTCGTCTTCGCTGCGCACGGTAGCGTTAGGCGGCTGACGCAGGTTCAGACGCTCAACCATCTGCTGGAAGCGCTCACGGTCTTCGGCGCGGTCGATGGCATCCGGGCTGGTCCCGATGATCGGCACACCGGCCGCTTCAAGGGCACGCGCCAGTTTCAGAGGGGTCTGGCCACCGTACTGGACGATCACGCCTTTTGGCTTCTCGACACGGACGATTTCCAGCACGTCTTCCAGGGTCACTGGTTCGAAATACAGGCGATCAGAGGTGTCGTAGTCGGTGGACACGGTTTCCGGGTTGCAGTTGACCATGATGGTCTCGTACCCGTCGTCGCGCAGGGCCAGTGCCGCGTGCACGCAGCAGTAGTCGAACTCGATGCCTTGGCCGATCCGGTTAGGACCGCCACCCAGGATCATGATCTTGTCACGCGTCGACGGCGCGGCTTCACACTCTTCCTCGTACGTGGAGTACAGGTAAGCAGTGTCGGTGGCGAATTCGGCGGCGCAAGTGTCCACGCGCTTGTAGACCGGGAACACTTCAAGCTTGTGACGATGACTGCGCAGGCTCTTCTCGGTCACACCCAGCAGTTTTGCCAGGCGCATGTCGGAGAAGCCCTTGCGCTTGAGGCGGAACATCGTGTCGTGGTCAATGCTGGACATGCCCAGGGTCTTGACCTTCTCTTCTTCCTTGATCAGATCTTCGATCTGCACCAGGAACCAAGGGTCGATCATGTTCATGCCGAAGATCTGCTCGACGGTCATGCCGGCACGGAAGGCGTCCGCCACGTACCAGATCCGCTCGGCGCCCGGCACGGTCAGCTCACGCTTGAGCTCGCTCATGGCGTCCGGGTGGCTCAGGTCCAGCTTCGGATCGAGGCCGCAAACACCTACTTCCAGACCGCGAAGAGCCTTCTGCAGGGATTCCTGGAAGGTCCGGCCGATGGCCATGACTTCACCGACCGACTTCATCTGAGTGGTCAGGCGGGCGTCGGCCTTGGCGAATTTCTCGAAGGCGAAACGTGGCAGCTTGGTGACGACGTAGTCGATGGACGGCTCGAAAGACGCCGGGGTCTTGCCACCGGTGATGTCGTTCGACAGTTCGTCCAGGGTGTAACCCACAGCCAGTTTGGCCGCGACCTTGGCGATCGGGAAGCCGGTGGCTTTCGAGGCCAGGGCCGAGGAACGGGATACCCGCGGGTTCATCTCGATGACCACCATGCGACCGGTGTTCGGGCAGATGCCGAACTGGACGTTGGAGCCGCCGGTTTCCACGCCGATCTCGCGCAGTACCGCCAGGGAGGCGTTACGCAGGATCTGGTATTCCTTGTCAGTCAGCGTCTGGGCGGGTGCGACGGTGATGGAGTCACCGGTGTGCACACCCATCGGGTCGAAGTTTTCGATGGAGCAGACGATGATGCAGTTGTCCTTCTTGTCGCGGACAACTTCCATTTCATATTCTTTCCAGCCGATCAGGGATTCGTCGATCAGCAGCTCTTTGGTCGGCGACAGATCCAGACCACGGGCACAGATTTCTTCGAATTCTTCACGGTTGTAAGCGATGCCGCCACCGGTGCCGCCCATGGTGAAGGACGGACGGATGATGCACGGGAAGCCGAGGCGTTCCAGGACGGCGTTGGCTTCTTCCATGCTGTGGGCGATGCCCGAGCGTGGGCAGTCCAGGCCGATGGATTTCATCGCCTTGTCGAAGCGCGAACGGTCTTCGGCCTTGTCGATGGTGTCGGCGTTGGCGCCAATCATTTCCACACCGAACTTCTCCAGGACGCCTTCACGTTCCAGGTCCAGGGCGCAGTTCAATGCAGTCTGGCCACCCATGGTCGGCAGCAGTGCGTCCGGGCGCTCCTTCTCGATGATCTTGGCAACGGTCTGCCACTTGATCGGCTCGATGTAGGTGGCGTCGGCCATGGCCGGGTCGGTCATGATGGTGGCCGGGTTGGAGTTCACCAGGATGACGCGATAGCCCTCTTCGCGCAGGGCTTTACAGGCCTGGGCGCCGGAGTAGTCGAATTCGCAGGCCTGGCCGATCACGATCGGGCCAGCGCCGAGAATCAGGATGCTTTTTATGTCTGTACGTTTTGGCATGGGTTTGTCACTCAAATCCGCAGGTCAGTCGGCTAGGCCGTCGAACAATCTTTGCAGCGCCCAAGGGGACCACCGGTTTCGGGGCCGCCCTCAGGCTTCACGCGGTCAGCGTCGCTTGGCCATCTCGGTGATGAAGCGATCGAACAGCGGCGCTACATCGTTCGGGCCAGGGCTCGCTTCAGGGTGGCCCTGGAAGCTGAATGCGCTCTTGTCGGTACGCTCGATGCCTTGCAGCGTGCCGTCGAACAGCGACTTGTGGATCGCCCGCACGTTTGCCGGCAGGGTCGCCTCATCCACCGCAAAGCCGTGGTTCTGACTGGTGATCATCACCACGCCAGTATCCAGGTCCTGGACCGGGTGGTTGGCGCCGTGGTGGCCGTGACCCATCTTCAAGGTCTTGGCGCCCGAAGCGAGGGCCAGCAACTGATGACCGAGGCAGATGCCGAACACCGGGATCTCGGTTTCCAGCACGTCCTTGATCGCCTGGATAGCGTAGTCGCAAGGCTCGGGGTCACCCGGGCCGTTGGACAGGAACACGCCGTCAGGATTGAGGGCCAGGACATCTGCCGCCGGGGTTTGCGCCGGCACCACGGTCACGCGGCAACCACGCTCCACGAGCATGCGCAGGATGTTCAGCTTGACGCCGTAGTCGTACGCAACCACGTGGTACGGCAGCTCGGAAGCCTCGATCGTCGCGTGGCTGTCGGTTTTCAAGTCCCAGACCGTGGAACGCCACTCATACTGCTTCTTGGTGCTGACGACTTTCGCCAGATCCATGCCTTTAAGGCCAGGGAAGCCCTGGGCAGCGGCGATGGCGGCTTCTTCGGTGATGTTGTCACCGGCCATGATGCAGCCGTTCTGCGCGCCCTTCTCGCGGAGGATGCGGGTCAGGCGACGGGTGTCGATACCGGCGATTGCCACAACGTTGTTGGCTTTCAGGTAGTCGGACAGGGACATGGTGTTACGCCAGTTGCTCGCTACCAGCGGCAGATCACGGATGACCAGGCCAGCGGACCAGACACGATCGGACTCGGCATCTTGCGGCGTGGTGCCGGTGTTGCCGATGTGCGGGTAAGTCAAAGTAACGATTTGCTGGGCGTAGGAAGGATCGGTAAGAATTTCCTGATAGCCGGTCATTGCGGTGTTAAACACCACCTCACCAACGGTCTGGCCGTCGGCTCCAATGGCTTCGCCGCGAAAAATGCTGCCATCAGCAAGGGCGAGTATGGCTGGCTTAGTCAAGAAGACCTCCCGTAAATAAAGCCTGAAAGGGCGATCGCAGGTTGTAAAAAAGCGGAGTGACGTATGGACACGTCACCCCGCTTGTTCACTGAATTATTCTGCGCGCTTTTAGTGGACACACTAAAGCTGTAGCTTACAGAAAAAGGCTTTTTTGGTCCACCGCTAATGAGCCTTAAAGGCAGGGGAATGCGACAGGTCGTCGCGAGGCGGTGTAAAACGGGGCTCAGTATAACCTGAACCCCGCTTTCTGGCGCTGCGTCTGGCAAAAGGTTTGCCAGACAGCACACCGAAACATCAACGCAGGTCGAGAACATCCTGCATGTCGTACAGACCAGCCGGGCGGCCATCCAGCCACAACGCGGCACGCACCGCACCCTTGGCGAAGGTCATGCGGCTTGACGCCTTGTGAGTGATCTCCAGACGCTCGCCCTCTGTGGCGAACAGCACGGTGTGATCCCCCACCACATCACCACCACGAACCGTGGCGAAACCGATGGTGTCGCGCTCACGGGCACCGGTATGCCCTTCGCGTCCGTAGACGGCCACCTTCTGCAGATCGCGACCCAAGGTATCGGCAATCACTTCGCCCATGCGCAGGGCCGTGCCCGAAGGCGCGTCGATCTTGTGCCGGTGGTGAGCCTCGATGATTTCGATATCCGCATCGTCACCCAGAACCCGAGCCGTCATCTCCAGCAGCTTCAACGACAGATTCACACCCACGCTGAAGTTCGCCGCAAAAACGATCGGAATATCGTTGCCAGCCTCGGCCAGTAACTGCTTTTGCGCAGCATCCAGCCCGGTCGTGCCAATGACCATGGCCTTGCCATGCTTGCGGCAAATGGCCAGATTTTTCAGCATCACTTGCGGCAGGGTGAAATCGATCAGGACATCGAACTCATCCAAGACCTTTTCCAGGCCACCGGACATCGGCACCCCGATACGCCCCAGGGAGGCCAGCTCGCCCGCATCAGCACCGACCAGCGTACTGTCGGGCCGGACGATAGCGGCTGTCAGACCCGAGAGCGGCGAGCGCTGCTGCACCGCCTCGACCAACGCCTTGCCCATGCGCCCGGCAGCGCCCATCACAGCTATACGTCGCATGCGAGCTCCTTACAGATCGCCGAAGAAGCGCTTCACGCCTTCGAACCAACCGGTGGTTTTCGGGGAGTGGCTGTTATCGTCCGCCAGCGAGCTGCGGAACTCTTCCAGCAATTCGCGCTGACGCCGACTCAGATTGACCGGAGTCTCCACCGCAACACGGCACATCAGGTCACCCGCACCGCCGCCACGTACCGGCGCAACACCCTTGCCGCGAATCCGGAATTGCTTGCCGGTTTGCGTGCCCTCGGGGATTTTCAGCTTCACGCGACCATCGAGGGTCGGGATCTCAAGCTCACCGCCCAAGGCCGCATCGACGAAACTGATCGGCACCTCGCAGAACAGATGCTTGCCGTCGCGCTGGAAGATCGCGTGCTCACGCACGTTGATGACCACGTACAGGTCGCCAGTCGGACCGCCCTGGGCACCCGCCTCGCCTTCGCCAGACAAACGGATGCGGTCACCAGTATCGACACCGGCCGGCACTTTCACCGACAGCGTCTTGTACTCTTCGACGCGCCCTTCGCCGTGGCAGGAATCGCACGGATCGGAAATGATCTTGCCCTGGCCATGGCAACGCGGACAGGTCTGCTGCACAGAGAAGAAACCCTGTTGCATGCGCACCTGACCGATGCCGCCGCAAGTCGGACAGGTGACGGGCGAGGAGCCCTTCTTGGCGCCCGACCCGTCACACGGCTTGCAATTGACCAGCGTGGGAACGCGGATGTTGACGGTGGTACCGCGCACCGCCTCTTCCAGGTTCAACTCCAGCGTGTAGCGCAAATCGCTGCCGCGCTGGGCGCCGCCACGAGCACCACCGCGACCGCCACCGAAGAAGTCGCTGAACACGTCGCCAAAAATATCGGAGAAGTTCTGCCCGCCAAAACCGGCACCGCCGCCGCCCATGCTCGGGTCGACACCGGCATGACCGTACTGGTCGTAAGCCGCACGCTTGCTGGAATCGGACAGTACTTCGTAAGCCTCATTGGCTTCCTTGAACAACTCTTCCGACGCTTTGTCGTCGGGATTACGGTCCGGGTGGTGCTTCATTGCCAGACGACGGTAGGCCTTTTTCAGGTCCGCGTCGCTTGAACCACGCTCGACACCCAATACTTCGTAATAGTCACGCTTTGCCATTAGTCTTTGCACTCTTATAGGACGTCCGGCAAACCTCTCCTGAACCTTGCCAAACTCGTTGAGCCCCAATACAGGCCCGGACCCAACTCACGTCAATTCAACGATCCTGGTCTTGGGCCTTGAACGAAAAGTGCGACTTTCCGTACAAACCCACATCTTTCAGCCAGGGAACCGGCCAAAACGCGGCGTCTCTCGCTCGGAAAGCAGGAGCATTCCCGATCACGCCGCCAGCATCCGAACGCTGTCGCATGCTGTAAAAATTCACTGACTCCAGACACGCCAACGCGGGAGCAAGCTCCCGCGCGGCGACATCCTACCAGTCACCGCACAAATGCAGTCAACCGGCCGACCAACAAGCGATTACTTGTGGTCTTTCACTTCTTCGAACTCGGCATCAACGACATCATCGGCTTTTTCGGCCGACTCGCCTTGCTGCGCTGCGCCTTCAGCCGGCTGAGCCTGCTCGGCGTACATCTTCTGAGCCACTGGAGCGGAGACCTTGGACAGTTCTTCGATCTTCGCCTCGATGGCCGCCTTGTCGTCACCTTTGACAGCCGCTTCAAGAGCAACCACAGCTGCCTCGATGGCAGTTTTCTCTTCAGCGGTCACTTTATCGCCAGCATCAGCGACCATCTTGCGAGTCGAGTGCACCAGGGCATCACCCTGGTTGCGGGCACTGGCCAGCTCTTCGAACTTGCGGTCTTCTTCGGCGTTGACTTCAGCATCGCGAACCATCTGCTGAATTTCTTCCTCGGACAGACCGGAGTTGGCCTTGATCACGATCGACTGGGTCTTGCCGGTGGCCTTGTCTTTCGCACCAACGTGCAGGATGCCGTTGGCGTCGATGTCGAAGGTCACTTCGATTTGTGGCACGCCACGTGGAGCTGGCGGAATCTCGGCCAGGTCGAACTTGCCCAGGGACTTGTTCTGCGCGGCTTGCTTGCGCTCACCCTGCAGCACGTGAATGGTCACGGCGTTCTGGTTGTCATCGGCGGTCGAGAACACTTGGGATTTCTTGGTAGGAATCGTAGTGTTTTTCTCGATCAGCGCAGTCATCACGCCACCCATGGTTTCGATACCCAGGGTCAGCGGGCTGACGTCGAGCAGCAGAACGTCTTTCACGTCACCGGCCAGAACAGCACCCTGGATGGCGGCACCCATGGCAACGGCTTCGTCCGGGTTCACGTCTTTACGCGCTTCTTTACCGAAGAAATCGGTTACCAGCTTCTGAACCAGCGGCATACGGGTCTGGCCGCCGACCAGGATCACGTCGTTGATCGAGCCAACGTCGATACCGGCGTCCTTCATTGCAATGCGGCAAGGTTCGATGGTGCGCTGAACCAGGTCTTCCACCAGCGCTTCGAGCTTGGCGCGGGAGATTTTCACGTTCAGGTGCTTCGGCCCCGTGGCATCTGCAGTGATGTACGGCAGGTTCACGTCGGTCGACTGGCTCGAGGACAGCTCGATCTTGGCTTTTTCGGCAGCTTCTTTCAGACGCTGCATGGCCAGCGGGTCACCCTTGAGGTTCATGCCGCTTTCTTTCTTGAATTCGTCGACGAGGTAGTCGATCAGACGAATGTCGAAGTCCTCACCACCGAGGAAGGTGTCACCGTTGGTGGCCAGTACTTCGAACTGGTGCTCACCATCGACTTCAGCGATCTCGATCACGGAGACGTCGAAGGTACCGCCACCCAGGTCATAAACGATCACGGTGTGATCGCCCTTGGCCTTGTCCATACCGTAAGCCAGAGCGGCCGCGGTTGGTTCGTTGATGATGCGCTTGACGTCCAGGCCCGCGATGCGGCCGGCGTCTTTGGTCGCCTGACGCTGGCTGTCGTTGAAGTAGGCCGGAACAGTGATGACCGCTTCGGTCACCGCTTCGCCGAGATAGTCTTCGGCGGTTTTCTTCATTTTCTTCAGGATTTCCGCCGAGATCTGTGGCGGCGCCATTTTCTGGCCGTTCACTTCAACCCAGGCGTCGCCGTTGTCAGCCTTGGCGATTTTGTAAGGCACCATCTTGATGTCTTTCTGAACGACTTCTTCGTCGAACTTGCGACCGATCAGACGCTTCACCGCGTAGAGGGTGTTATGCGGATTGGTCACTGCCTGACGCTTGGCCGACTGGCCAACCAGAATTTCGCCATCGTTGGCGTACGCGATGATCGACGGCGTAGTACGCGCGCCCTCAGCGTTTTCAATTACTTTGGCCTTGCCGTTTTCCAGCACGGAGACGCACGAGTTGGTGGTCCCCAGGTCGATACCGATAATCTTGCCCATGTTAACTCTCCCGGAACTTGGATTTTGTTGCCGCAGCAGTGGTGGCTAACTGCGGTAGCACTTAAACGCTTGACTTCTAAATGGGGCCGCTGCGCTAAATTTCAAGCCTGCTCATCAATAGAAGGCGAAACCGGCGCCGGCGTCTTGCTGACCACAACCATGGCCGGGCGCAGCAAGCGACCGTTGAGCAGGTAGCCCTTCTGGAAAACCTTCAATACGCTGTTGGGCTCGACGTCCGCACTTTCCTGCATCGCCATGGCCTGATGGTGCTCGGCATTGAAGGGCTCGCCATGCGGATCAATGGCTTCAAGCTGATAGCGCTTGAGCGTGTCCTGGAACATCTTCAGGGTCAGCTCGATACCTTCACGCATCGGACGAATGTTTTCGTCGTCCGGATTGGACAGCTCCAGGCCGCGCTCCAGACTGTCGATGATCGGCAACAGGTCGCCTGCGAACCGCTCCAGGGCGAATTTATGAGCTTTTTCAACATCTTGCTCGGCGCGACGGCGGACATTCTGCAGGTCGGCGGCTACACGCAGCGCCTGATCCTGCGCACCGGCCAGTTGCTCTTCGAGCACTTGTACACGTGCCGCCAGGTCGTCACCCGAATCCTGGGGAGCCTGATTGGCGTCTAGATTTTGCGTGTCCTGCGTCTGTTCGTCAGCCATAGATTTCTCCTTTCAACTTCGTCCGCGAGCTCGACTCGCGCTTCTGCCCCGGTATATGGGGCCGTGTTTTTCAGCTTCAAGGGCGGTCCGACGAATTAACCTTACAAAAACCCCCTGCATATTCATTCCTCCCGGCACTAAGAAAGTCATCCACCCAAGCAAATCGAGCTAAGCGAAGGCATTGTCAGGCCGAAACAAAACACTGTATAAATAACCAGACCTAAGCCTGGGAGCGGCCTTTATGCTGGTGCACCTGTCCGTACACAACTACGCCATCGTCGAACACCTCGACCTCGAACTCGATCGAGGCATGAGCGTGATCACCGGTGAAACCGGTGCCGGCAAATCGATCATGCTCGACGCCCTGGGCCTGACGCTGGGCGATCGCGCCGACAGCGGCGTGGTACGCCCCGGTGCGGACAAGGCCGACATCCTGGCCACCTTCGACCTGATCGACATCCCCGAGGCCAGCGCCTGGCTGGCGGAGCGTGACCTGGATACCGACGGCCTGTGCATATTGCGCCGGGTCATCACCGCCGAAGGCCGCTCCCGGGGTTACATCAACGGTACGCCCTGCCCCCTCGGCGACCTCAAGGCCCTGGGCGAGCTGCTGATCGACATTCACAGCCAGCATGAACACCAGTCCCTGCTCAAGACCGAGACCCATCGCCGCCTGCTCGACGAATACGCCGGCGCCACCGATCTGGCCCGCCAGGTTCAACTGGCCGCCCAGCGGTGGCGCCAGACCCGCCAGGAACTGGATCGCCTCTCCAACTCCGGCGACGAACAACGTGCCCGCCACCAGTTGCTGAGTTATCAGCTCGAAGAGCTGGAGAACCTGGCCCTGGGTGAAAACGAGCTGGCGGAACTGGAACAGGAACACAAGAACCTCACCAATGCCGAAACGCTGCTGGGCATTTGCCGGCAAGTGGTCGAGCAATGCAGTGAAAGCGACTCGGGGAACGTGCTCAATGCGCTGACCGCCAGCCTGAACCGGCTGTCCAGCGTCAACAATTCGGTAGGTGCCCTGAGCGAAGCGACCAATCTGCTCACGAGCGCACAGATCCAGGTCGAGGAGGCCGTCGGGGAGCTGAACCGGTTTCTGGATCATTTCGACGCCGACCCGGCGCGCCTGCAATATCTGGAAGAACGCCTGGACACTATCTATACGCTGGCGCGCAAGCACCGCGTTCAGCCAACCGATGTCGCCGAACTGCAGCAACGCCTGCTTGAAGAGCTGGAAACCCTGAACGCTAACGACGAATCCATTGAGCGCCTGGGAGACGAACTGGCGTCCTATGCCCGTCATTATCAGGAAAAAGCCAGGGAGCTCAGTGAGCTGCGTCAGCAGGCCGCGACCGGGCTGGCCAGTGCCGTTGAGCAGGAAATCCAGCGCCTGGGCATGCCCGGCGGGCGCTTCACCATCGAGCTGCACCCCAACGCGGGGGACGAGCTTCAGCCCAACGGGCTGGAGCAGGTGGAGTTGCTGGTCAGCGCCAACCCTGGCCAACCGCTCAAGGCCCTGGCCAAAGTCGCCTCCGGCGGCGAGTTGTCACGCATCAGCCTGGCCATCCAGGTCATCACCGCACAGACCTCGCGTGTGCCGACGCTGGTATTCGACGAAGTGGACGTGGGTATTGGCGGCCCTACGGCGGAAATTGTCGGCCAGTTGCTGCGTCGACTCGGGGAGCGCGGCCAGGTGCTGACAGTGACTCACCTGCCCCAGGTCGCAGCCCAAGGACACCAGCATTTATTTGTGCACAAGGTGCGTGACGAGGACGCCACTCGCACCGCCGTGTCCAAGCTGAACAAGAACGAGCGCGTGGAAGAAGTGGCACGGATGCTGGGCGGCATCGACCTCACCAAGGAGTCCCTGGCTCACGCGAAAAAAATGGTCGTCGCGGCAAAAATCTGAACAGCCCAAACGCAAAAAGGCGACCCTGGGGTCGCCTTTTTGCGTTTCAACAGCTTTTAAACCGGCTTTCTCTTGCGCACATGCAAGACGAGATGGTGATCGATCAACTCGAAGCCATGCTCTTCAGCAATTTCCTTTTGGCGCTTTTCGATTGCCGGACAAGTGAATTCGACGACCTCACGGGTTTCCACGTCCACCATGTGGTCGTGATGTTCCCCATCGGCCAATTCAAAGACCGCATGACCGCCATCGAAATTGTGACGAGCCACCAGCCCCGCCGCCTCGAACTGAGTCAGGACACGGTAAACCGTGGCCAGACCGACGTCCTCGCCAGCTTCCATAAGCGCCTTGTAGACATCCTCGGCACTCATGTGGCGTTGCTCGGCGGAATCGAGCATCTGCAGAATTTTGACCCGTGGCAGGGTCACTTTGAGGCCGGCTTTGCGTAGTTCGCTATTTTCAACCATGGTCAGCTTTCTCGCGATGCTGCTTCGCAGCTTCTCTTAATGCGGGTATGATCGGCGTTTACGTTGTCCCAGCCAAGATAGTGGAAGTCGCCCACCGATGCAAAACACCAAGCTCTTGCTAACCAGTTTCACCTTTGTGGGACTGCTCGCACTCGCCGGTTGTTCATTCCCCGGGGTTTACAAAATCGACATCCAGCAGGGCAATGTCGTCACGCAGGACATGATAGACCAGTTACGCCCGGGAATGACCCGTCGGCAAGTACGGTTTATCATGGGCAACCCTCTGCTGACCGACACGTTCCATGCCGATCGCTGGGATTATTTGTACAGCCTGCAACCAGGTGGTGGTGAACGCCAACAGGAACGCATCAGCGTTATCTTCAACGCCAATGACCAACTTGTCAGCCTGTCTGGCGATTTCATGCCCGGCGTGAGCCGCGACGAGGCCATTATGGGCCAGGACAGCGGCACTACGGTGACCGACCCAACCCAGAATGCCGAGCAGCCGAAACCGGAAAAACCGGTCAAGCCAGGCTCGTTGCTCGATCAGATCCAGAAGGACGTGGACAACGTCGAGACCGTACCGGTCCCGACGCCAGAACCACTGGATACTTCGCCGCAATAAATTGCTCAATAAAAAACCCGGCTTACCGGGTTTTTTATTGCCTGCAATTCAGAGCTGACTATTGATCAGCTTGGCGCGCCTGGGCGGCCTTGGCGGCGCGCAGCCGCCGAATCTCTTTTGGATCTGCCAATAACGGTCGATAAATTTCAAGTCGATCAGCCGCCTGCACCACCTGGCGATCCGGATCGGCAACCACCTTGCCAAAAATCCCCACCGGGCAAGTGGCCAGATCCAGTTGCGGAAACTCAGCAGCAATGCCGGACGCCTCTAATGCCGCCCGAACATTGGTGCCTTCCGGCACGGAAAATACGCGCAAGACCTGACGATCGACGCCGGCATACACCACTTCCAGCTCAATCAACGGGCAAGCTCGGCGTTTTGCTTGGCGCGCTGGCAGAACGCGTCGACCAGGGTATTGGCCGCCTGATTGAACAACGGCCCCAGCGTGGCTCGCACCAACGGACCTGCATAGTCGAACGACAGATCCAGGCTGATCTTGCAGGCCTTCTCTCCCAGCGCCTTGAACACCCAGACGCCGTGGAGCTGATTGAAAGGCCCCTCTTCCAGGTTCATTTCAATGGACTGTCCAGGCACCAGGGTGTTGCGCGTGACAAAGTGCTGGCTCAATCCGCCCTTGGCGACATTGAGCCTGGCGCGCATATGGGCTTCAGAGCTTTCGAGCACTTCGGCGGACGAGCACCAAGGCAAAAATTGCGGGTAACTTGCCACATCGTTGACCAGGTCGTACAACGCCTGCGCCGGATAGGGCAGCAAGGCCGAGCGTTGAATATGTGTCGTCATGTAAGCGTCACTTCCACAGCTGGGCGGCAAACACTACAAGAATGCCGATGGGCGCTACATAGCGCATCAAGAACAGGCTCAAGGTAAACAGTACAGGGCTGCGCAACGACAATTCGTCACGCACCGCCTCACGCCCCATGACCCATCCTGCAAACACCACGAAACACAAACCACCCAGCGGCAGCATGATCCGTGATGTGAAGAAATCAATCACGCCGAAGAAATCCAGCCCTCCGGTTGCTCCCCACTGGTAGAGATGGAACATCCCGCCTTCGTTCACGAAAAACTTCGCTTGCTTCCATATATTGAAGGAAAACACCGTCCCCAGGCCAACGAACCAACAGGTAAAGGCCAGCCAGAACGTCACCCAGGCGCGACTGAGCCGGGTTCGCTCCACCAGATAAGCGACCATGGGTTCCAGCAGGGAAATGGCCGAACTCCAGGCAGCAATGGCCACCAGGAGAAAAAATACCACCCCCATGAATTGACCAAATGCCATGTTGCCGAAAGCGAATGGCAGGCTGACGAACATCAGCCCCGGCCCTTCGCTGGGGTTCAGGCCGGCGGCGAAAACAATCGGAAACAACGCCAGCCCGGCCAGCAACGATACAAAGGTATCCAGCAGCGCGACACCTACAACGGTCTTGGTCAGCGAGGCACTCTTGGGCATGTAGGCGCCATAGATCATGATCGAGCCCACCCCCACGCTCAGGGAGAAAAACGCATGCCCCATGGCCGGCAGCAGGCCATCCATGACTTTCTCCGGCTGGAAATCGAACATGAAGTGAACGCCTTCCATGAAGTGCCCGGTGGTCATGCTGTAGCCCAGCAATACCAGGATCATCACGAACAGCAGCGGCATCATTATTCGCAGGCTGCGCTCAAGCCCCGCAACCACCCCGCGGGCAATCACTACCGCAGAAAGCAGCATGAAAATCGTATGCCAAAGTGTCAGCCGCCAGGGATCGGAGATCACATCACCAAAGTAGGCGCCGACCTGATCGGGTGTCACCCCCTGAAAGTCCCCACGCCCCATATCGATGATGTAGTCCAGCGACCAACCGCCGACCACACTGTAGAAAGACAGGATCAGCAGCGCCGTGATCATTCCGGCAAACGCGCCCCACGACCACTTGGCCGAGTGCCCGGCCTCCACTGCCAGCACCTTCAGGGCATTGGCCGGGCTTTGCCGGGCGCGACGACCGATGAGGGTTTCGGCCAGCATCACCGGCGCGCCGATGAGCGCGATACACGCCAGAAACATCAATACAAAGGCACCGCCACCATAGACGCCGACCATGTAGGGAAATTTCCAGATACTGCCCAACCCCACGGCCGAACCGGTTGCGGCAAATATGAAGACCCAGCGGCTAGCCCAACTGCCGTGGACAGAAACCTTGTCTGTCGACATCGTGATCACGCCCAAGCGTTCGAAAAAGAGGCCGCATTGTCCGGGATTCATTCAACCTGCTCAAGCACGTAGCTTCACCGTAGCCGACACGCCCGCAACTGCCTATAATGCCGCCCCTATGGCTAAACAGAAGAAACACCCCACAGGGACCATCGCGCAAAATAAAAAAGCGCGACACGACTACTTCATCGAACAACGTTTCGAGGCTGGCATGGTCCTGGCCGGCTGGGAAGTAAAGAGCTTACGTGCAGGCAAGGCGCAACTGGTCGACAGTTATGTGCTGCTCAAGGACGGCGAGGCCTGGCTGCTGGGCAGCCATATCACGCCCCTGACCACCGCCAGCACCCACGTGATCGCCGATCCGACACGCTCGCGCAAGCTGCTGCTCAACAAGCGCGAGCTGGAAAAGCTCTTCGCGTCCGTGCAGCAAAAAGGCTATGCCTGCGTCTGCACGTCGTTGTACTGGAGCAAGCATTTGATCAAATGCGAAATTGCACTGGGCAAAGGCAAGAAGGAATACGACAAGCGTGATACCGAGCGCGAACGCGACGCCGGTCGCGAGCTGCAACGCGCGGTACGCAACAAGGGCAAGGAAGACTGATTCTTTCGCCTGGGTTATGCGTTCGCTGAAGATCCAATGTGGGAGCGAGCCTGCTCGCGATGACGGAGGCACATGCAACCTTGATGTGTCAGACAGACCGCTTTCGCGAGCAGGCTCGCTCCCACAGGGGTCCAATCACTATAGAACCCACTGACTACATCCCCTTGCGCCGCTCTGCCCGCGCCACCCGCTGCACTTCCTGACGCACCTCTTCCAACACCTCCTGCACATACAGAATATGCCGGCTGGAGACTTCCCGCGCCTGCTCGGCGTGCCCGCCCATAATGGCCTGGTACAACTCCCGATGCTGACTGATCAGCATGTCTCGGGTTTCGCTGCGCTGTTTGTACATGCCGCCAATGTTGGTGACGACGTTGCGCCTGAGCAGATCGAACAGACCCCGAATCGTATGCAGCAACACTGCATTGTGACTGGCTTCGGCGATGGCCAGGTGAAACCGCGCATCCGCCGCGCCCTCCTCAGCCCGACTCACATTTTCATGGCGTGAATAGCAATCCTGAAGCTCCTCGAACGCAGCCGTCAGTCGCTCGCGGTCCACGTCCGTGGCCCGCTGTGCCGCGTAGTAAGCGCAGGAAGCTTCCAGCGTATGACGAAACTCCAGCAAATCACGTTGCGCTTCAGGATTGCTTTCCAACAACTGCAACAGGGGATCACTGAAGGTTGAGCCCAGCGACTCCACCACATAGTTGCCGCCGCCCTGGCGGCTGACCAGCAAACCCTTGGCCGCCAGTTTCTGAATCGCTTCGCGCAACGAAGGGCGTGACACACCGAACTGCTCGGCCAAGGCACGCTCGGCGGGCAGGCGTTCGCCGGACTTCAGCGTGCCTTCAAGGATCATTCCTTCAAGCCGCTCGACAATATCGTCAGACAAACGGCGCTGACGAATCTGATCAAACCCCATAACTCGACTCTCCACGATCCCGACGGCTCGCCGGGCTCTCTATTCTCGCCTATCCGCGCCCCGCCGACACCCTCCACAAGCCACTTCGACCCACAGATCAGATGCCATCGGCCGCACTCATTCGACGAAAGTTTCAGAGCGGCAAATTGACATGCGACAACCAAGGCTTTTACCCTAGCCGACAGCGCTTGTAAATTGGTCTTACCAATTATCCAAAAACGCTGACCAGTGCCTGACCAACAACAATTAGGGGCCCACCCACTATGCAAACCTGGCAACAGCTCTACAGCCCGCTCGGCAGCCTCGGCTTGTCCGCACTTGCGGCCGTCATCCCCATCGTATTTTTCTTCCTGGCCCTTGCGGTGTTTCGCCTCAAGGGACATGTGGCCGGCAGCATCACCCTGGCCTTGGCGATTGCCGTGGCGATCTTCGCGTTTCAAATGCCGGCGGACATGGCGTTCGCTGCTGCCGGTTATGGTTTTGCCTATGGCCTGTGGCCTATCGCCTGGATCATCGTCGCGGCGGTGTTTCTGTACAAACTGACCGTCAAGAGCGGCCAGTTCGAAGTGATCCGCAGCTCGGTGCTGTCGATCACCGATGACCAGCGCCTGCAGGTGCTGTTGATCGGCTTTTGCTTCGGGGCATTTCTGGAAGGTGCCGCCGGCTTCGGCGCGCCGGTAGCGATTACCGCGGCGCTGCTGGTCGGCCTGGGCTTCAATCCCCTGTACGCCGCCGGCCTTTGCTTGATCGCCAACACCGCCCCCGTGGCCTTCGGCGCCCTGGGCATTCCGATTATCGTGGCCGGCCAGGTCACCGGGATCGACGCGTTCAAGATCGGCGCCATGACGGGCCGTCAATTGCCATTGCTGTCGCTGTTTGTACCGTTCTGGCTGGTGTTCATGATGGATGGCCTGCGCGGCGTTCGGGAAACCTGGCCGGCGGCGCTGGTGGCAGGCTTGAGCTTCGCCATCACCCAATACTTCACCTCCAACTTCATCGGCCCGGAACTGCCGGACATCACATCTGCCCTGGCCAGCCTGGTTTCCCTGACTCTGTTCCTGAAAATCTGGCAGCCAAAACGCACCGCAGGTGCCCAGATTGCCGGCGCCACCTCCAGCGCAACCATTACCGCCAGCGTCGGCGGTTTCGGCCAGCCACGCAGCACCGTGGCGTCCCCTTACAGCCTGGGAGAAATCCTCAAGGCCTGGTCACCGTTCCTGATCCTCACCGTGCTGGTGACGATCTGGACGCTCAAACCGTTCAAGGCGATGTTCGCCCCGGGCGGATCGATGTACGGCTGGGTGTTCAATTTCGCCATCCCGCACCTGGATCAGATGGTGATCAAGGTCGCGCCGATCGTGACCAATCCAACAGCCATCCCGGCGATCTTCAAACTTGATCCGATTTCCGCCACCGGCACGGCGATTTTCTTTTCCGCATTGATCTCGATGCTGGTGCTGAAGATCAACCTCAGAACTGGTCTTACCACTTTAAAAGAAACCTTCTACGAGCTGCGTTGGCCTATCCTGTCCATTGGCATGGTGTTGGCGTTCGCCTTCGTCACCAACTTCTCGGGCATGTCGTCCACCATGGCCCTGGTATTGGCCGGCACGGGCGCGGCGTTTCCGTTCTTCTCGCCCTTCCTGGGGTGGCTGGGAGTATTCCTGACCGGTTCCGATACCTCGTCCAACGCGCTGTTCGGCTCACTGCAAGCCACCACCGCGCACCAGATCGGCGTCAACGACACATTACTGGTCGCAGCCAATACCAGTGGCGGCGTGACCGGCAAGATGATTTCGCCACAGTCCATTGCCGTGGCCTGCGCTGCGACCGGCCTGGTGGGCAAGGAATCGGATCTGTTCCGTTTCACCCTGAAACACAGCCTATTCTTTGCAACGATCGTGGGCTTGATCACCTTGGCCCAGGCCTACTGGTTCACCGGCATGCTGGTGCACTAAGCACGACAGCTAACACCGAAAAAGAACGACGCCGAACCACGATTCGGCGTCTGCTATTGATAACCGGGTCTGCAAGGCTGCTGAAAGATTCCTTATCTATATTCAGCAGCCTCAGCGGACGGATAACCGGGACCACCCGGAGACACGCCTGATGAGCGAGCTTTTTTACAACGCCGTGCCGAATGCGACCCGTGTCGCCCCGCCATTGCCCGAGCCTCGGCAGTACCCCAGCAACAAGCCCGAACGGGTTTACCTGTTCGGAACCTGCGTGGTGGACCTGTTCTATCCCGAAGCCGGGATGGATGCGATTCATCTTCTGGAGCGCGAAGGGATACGGGTGGACTACCCGCAAGGGCAGACCTGTTGCGGGCAACCGGCGTACACCTCCGGTTACACCGAGCAGGCCCGGACGGTAGCGCGGGCGCAATTGGCGTTGTTTGCCGGGGATTATCCGGTGGTGGTGCCGTCGGGCTCCTGTGCCGGCATGCTGCGCGAGCATTACGCCGACCTGTTCAAGGACGAACCCGATACGCTCAAACAGGTCCAGGCCCTGGCGGCCAGGACCTATGAATTGGCCGAGTTCCTGCTGTTTGTCTGCAAGGTGCAGTTGAACGACAGTGGCGAACCGGTGAAGGTCGCGCTGCACACCTCCTGCTCGGCACGACGGGAAATGAACACCCACTTGCATGGCCGCGCCTTGCTGGCGCAGCTGGACAACGTGGAGCGAGTCGAACACAGCCATGAAAGTGAATGCTGTGGGTTTGGTGGGACGTTCAGCGTTCGCATGCCGGATATTTCCGGCGCGATGGTGGCCGACAAGACCCGCGCGCTGAAGGAATCCGGCGCGCACCAGGTCGTCAGTGCCGACTGCGGTTGCCTGATGAATATCAATGGCGCCCTGGAGAAACAGCAGCAAGCATTACGGGGGCAGCACCTGGCGAGCTTCCTCTGGCAGCGCACCGGGGGTGTCGTATGAGCACACCGACGCTGATTCCGACCGTTGAGGTGCAGGAAGATTTTCGCGCCAGGGCCCACAAGGCACTGGACGACACGCAACTGCGAAACAACTTTCGCACAGCGATGGATTCACTGATGACCAAGCGGGCAGCGTCCTTCAGCGATGCCCACGAAAGAGAACATCTGCGAGTGCTGGGCAATGCCGTCCGCGCTCGTGCGTTATCGAAGTTGCCCGACCTGCTCGAGCAGCTTGAAACCAACCTGACCCGCAACGGTGTGAAAGTACACTGGGCGGAAACGGTGGACGAAGCCAATGGCATCGTCCTCTCGATCATCCGCGCTCACGAGGCGCGGCAAGTGATCAAGGGCAAATCGATGGTCAGCGAAGAGATGGAGATGAACCATTTCCTCGAGGGTCGGGACATCGAATGTCTCGAGTCCGACATGGGGGAATACATCGTCCAGCTCGACCACGAGAAGCCTTCACACATCATTATGCCGGCGATCCACAAGAACGCCGGTCAGGTCGCGTCCTTGTTCCACGACAAACTTGGCGTGGAGTACACCAAGGACGTTGACCAACTCATTCAGATCGGTCGCAAGGTCTTGCGGCAGAAATTCTTCGAGGCTGACATCGGCGTATCCGGCGTCAACTTCGCCGTGGCCGAAACCGGCACGTTGCTGCTGGTGGAAAACGAAGGCAACGGGCGGATGTCCACCACCGTGCCACCGGTTCACATTGCCGTGACCGGCATCGAAAAAGTCGTGGAGAACCTGCGGGACGTGGTGCCGCTGCTCTCGCTGCTGACCCGCTCGGCCCTCGGCCAGCCGATCACCACCTACGTCAACATGATCTCCGGCCCACGCAAGGCCGACGAACTGGACGGCCCCCAGCAAGTGCACCTGGTCCTGCTGGACAACGGGCGCAGCCAGGCATTTGCCGACAGCGAACTGCGCCAGACCCTGAACTGCATTCGTTGCGGCGCCTGCATGAATCATTGCCCGGTCTACACCCGCATCGGTGGTCATGCCTATGGCGAGGTTTACCCGGGGCCTATCGGAAAAATCATCACGCCGCACATGGTGGGCCTGGCCAAAGTGCCGGACCACCCAAGCGCCTCTTCACTGTGCGGTGCCTGCGGCGAAGTGTGCCCGGTGAAGATTCCAATTCCGGCGCTGTTGCGGCGCCTGCGCGAAGAAAACGTCAAGGCACCGGACAGTCCAAACCCGGTGATGCGTGGCCAGGGCAGTAAGTATTCGCCCAAGGAGCGCTTCATCTGGAATGCCTGGGCCCGACTCAACAGTTCGCCGCGCCTGTATCGGCTGTTCGCTTTCCTCGCCACGCGCCTGCGCGCCCTGACGCCCGACAACGTCGGCCCATGGACGCAGAACCACAGCGCCCCCAAACCCGCCGCCCGCTCATTGCATGACCTGGCCCGCGAACACCTGAACCAGCAGGGAGACCGTCGATGAGCGCCAAGGACAATATCCTCGCCAAGCTGCGTAAAAGTCTGACCGGCACCACACCAGTGGCCGACAACTTCGATGTCGACCTGGTGACGAAAACCTATCGCTACGCCCCCGAGGAGCGCATCGCTCAACTGCGCAAACTGATGGAAGCGGTGCACACCGAGATCCATCTGACGTCTGGCGAAGGTTGGCCGGCGCTGCTGGCGCAGTTGCTGCGCGACCGTCAATTACCCAGCCTGCTCATCGCCCCGACGACGCCTCACGGGCAAAAAATCACACAGTTCTGGGCGAACAATCCCGAGCTGCCAACGCTCAAGGCCTACGACCGGCCTGTCGAGCAATGGAAAGCCGAACTGTTCAACGACACCCCCGCCAGCCTGACCGGGACCCTGGGTGCAATCGCGGCAACCGGCAGCCTGATTCTCTGGCCGACGCGGGAAGAACCGCGGTTGATGAGCCTGGTTCCGCCGGTGCATTTTGCTTTGCTCAAGGCCAGCGAAATCCGCGACAACTTCTATGAAGTGCAACAGGAATTCGCCTGGGCCCAGGGCATGCCCACCAACGCCCTGCTGGTCTCGGGTCCCTCCAAGACGGCCGACATCGAACAGGTACTGGCCTATGGCGCCCATGGTCCGAAGGATCTGGTGGTTCTGATTCTGGAGGACCAATGACGCTTCCGGCCCCTTTCCTGCGCGACGTACAGCAGCTGATCCCGCCAAAGCGCCGTTTCGACGACCCGCTGTCGACCTTGGCCTTCGGCACCGACGCCAGTTTCTATCGGCTGATTCCGAAACTGGTGATACGCGTCGAATCCGAAGATGAAGTGGTAGCACTGCTGCAACTGGCCCAACGCGACCAGGTGCCGGTCACCTTCCGCGCCGCCGGCACCAGCCTGTCCGGGCAAGCCATCAGCGACTCGGTACTGATCGTGCTGGGGGATAACTGGAACGCTCGCGAAATTCGCGGCGAGGGCATGCAGATCCGCTTGCAGCCCGGCGTGATCGGCGCCCAGGCCAATGCCTGGCTGGCACCGTTCGGCCGCAAGATTGGCCCCGATCCGGCATCGATCAACGCCTGCAAGATCGGAGGCATCGTCGCCAACAATGCCAGCGGCATGTGCTGCGGCACCGCGCAAAACACCTATCACACCCTCGCCGGCATCCGCCTGGTACTGGCCGATGGCACCCGTCTGGACACTGAAGATGAAACCAGCGTGGCGGCCTTTCGTACAAGCCATGGCGAACTGCTGGAACGTCTGGCAACCCTTGGCCGCGAGACCCGCGCCAACACCGAACTGGCGGCTCGAATTCGCCACAAATACCGTCTGAAAAACACCACCGGCCTGTCGCTCAATGCCTTGGTGGATTACGACGAGCCTGTGGATATCTTGAGCCACCTGCTGGTGGGTTCCGAAGGCACGCTCGGCTTCATCAGCGCGGTGACCTACAACACCGTCATCGATCACCCGAACAAAGCCTCGGCGCTGATCGTCTTCCCGGACGTGGAAACCTGCTGCCATGCAGTCACGGTGTTGAAAAGCCAACCGGTATCGGCGGTGGAGCTGCTGGACCGGCGCAGCTTGCGTTCGGTGCAGGACAAACCGGGCATGCCGGATTTCGTACAGCATCTGTCGACAAATGCCTGCGCCCTGCTGATTGAATCCCGCGCAGCTTCGTCATCTTTGCTGCAAGAGCAACTGGCCCGGATCATGGCATCGCTGGCCGGTTTCCCCGTGGAAAAACAGGTCGACTTCACCGAAGACCCGCGAGAAAACGCGCGACTCTGGGCCATCCGCAAAGACACTTTCCCTGCGGTGGGCGCGGTACGCAAAACCGGGACCACGGTGATCATCGAAGACGTGACCTTTCCGGTCGAGCAACTGGCCCTTGGCGTGAACCGCCTGATTGAGCTGTTCGACAAACATCACTACGACGAAGCGATTCTTTTCGGACACGCGCTGGAAGGCAATCTGCACTTCGTCTTCACCCAAGGCTTCAACAACGCCGAAGAAGTTGCGCGCTATCAAGCATTCATGGATGACGTGGCGCAGTTGGTGGCGGTGGAGTTCGGCGGTTCGTTGAAGGCCGAACACGGCACCGGCCGCAACATGGCGCCATTCGTCGAACTGGAGTGGGGCAGCGACGCCTACCAGTTGATGTGGCAACTCAAACGCCTGCTCGACCCTAACGGCATCCTCAACCCGGACGTGGTGCTCAGCGAAGATCCACAAATTCACCTCAAGCACCTCAAGCCGCTGCCGGCGGCCGACGAGATAGTGGACAAGTGCATCGAGTGCGGCTTCTGCGAGCCGGTCTGTCCGTCCAAAGACCTGACCTTGAGCCCGCGCCAACGCATCGTGATCTGGCGGGACATCCAGGCGAAAAAGCGCGCAGGCATCGACACTTCAGCGCTGGAAACGGCCTACCAATACCACGGCATCGACACCTGCGCCGCCACCGGGTTATGCGCACAACGTTGCCCGGTCGGCATCAACACCGGCGAGCTGGTGAAAAAACTCCGTAGCCGCAGCGCAACACGTACGAAAACCGCCGATTGGCTGGCAAGCAATTTCGCCATCGCCCTGCAAGGCGCACGCTTTACCCTGCACGTCGCCAACGGTGCCCGAATGCTGCTGGGCGCGCCGCGACTGGCCCGCCTGTCAGCCGGCCTGACCCGGCTGTCGAAGGGTCAGGTTCCCCAGTGGGACAACGCCATGCCGCAGCCGGAAAAAGCCATTCGCTTCAGCCCTGCCGTCTGCGACGAACGCCCGCGCGTGGTCTATCTGGCCGCGTGTGTGTCGCGCGCCATGGCGCCGGCGGCGGGTGACAAAGAACAGATGTCGCTGTATGAAAAAACCCAACGACTGCTGGAAAAAGCCGGTTATCAGGTGGTCTTTCCAGACAACGTGGACAGCCTGTGCTGCGGCCAGCCTTTCGCATCCAAAGGCTACGCGGAACAGGCCGAGCACAAGCGCCAGGAGTTGATCGGCGCCCTGCTCCACGCCAGCCGTGGCGGGATCGACCCGATCTACTGCGACACCAGCCCTTGCACGCTGCGTCTGATCCAGGACCTGGGAAATGTTCGACTGGACCTGTACGACCCGGTGCGTTTCATTCGTACGCACTTGATGGACCGTCTCGAATTCACCCCGCAGGATGCACCGATTGCCGTACACGTCACTTGCAGTACCCAGCACTTGGGCGAGAGCCAGGCACTGATCGACTTGGCGCGCAAATGCAGCAAGCAAGTCGTGATCCCCGAAGGCATCCACTGCTGTGGTTTTGCCGGAGACAAAGGCTTCACCACACCGGAGCTCAACGCCCACTCACTGCGAACGCTCAAGGATGCGGTGCAGTATTGCAGCGAAGGCGTCTCCACCAGCCGCACCTGCGAGATCGGTCTGACGCGCCATGGCGAAATCGACTACCACGGCCTGGTGTATCTGGTGGATCGCGTCACCCGGCCCAAATTCGCCGACGCTGAGGGGCTCCCCATCGCACCCGAAGAAAAATCGAATTCCTGCGTTTCGCTGTAGTCACTTGAATAGGCCCGACGCCGTCGGGCCCTTTATTGACTCGGGCCTGGCCACGTCCATCCGCCAGCACCGAGACCATACGTTCAAGGAGATCCACATGAAGCACACCGCATTTGCTGGCTTGTTCATTTCCGCGGCACTGTTGGCCTCTCCGGTGTTTGCAGCGGACACGAACCTCTGTGATACCCAGCTAAAAAAAATTGAAACCAATATGACCACCGCTCAACAAATGAGCGAAGACTTGAAGACCGAGGTTAACTCCAAAGTGACCGAAGCCGAGGCCGAGCAGGCCAAAGGCACCGAGAAAGGCATCGAAAACTGCATCTCGCTGACCACCCAGGTCCTGCAAAAACTGGAGAACAACACCAAAGGCGATCAGCAGTAAGCTCGCGTCAGGCCAACCTGCGGGTTGGCCTCAGCCGCGTATTGGCGTACACTGCACAGGCTTGTCGCTCCAGCTGATTCACGGAGCTACAGGCTCGGGGCCGTTTAGGATTCGACGCCGGTTGCGAAACTTTAGGTGCATGCCGAGTTGGTAACAGAACTCGTAAATCCACTGTTGCAACTTCCTATAGTTGCCAATGACGAAACCTACGGGGAATACGCTCTCGCTGCGTAAGCAGCCTTAGCCCTTCCCTTCTGGTACCTTCGGGTCCAGCAATCACCAGGGGATGTCCGTAAACCCAAAGTGATTGTCATATAGAACGGAATCGCCGTGCAGTACGTTGTGGACGAATCGGCTAAAACTTACACAACTCGCCCAAAGCACCCTGCCCGTCGGGTCGCTGAGGGTTAACTTAATAGACACGGCTAAGCATGTAGTACCGACAGCGGAGTACTGGCGGACGGGGGTTCAAATCCCCCCGGCTCCACCATTTCATCATCTAAAGACGTCCACGGACGTCTTTTTTGTGCCTGAAATCCAGTAAATACGGGGCTTTCAGCGCCATCGAGCTCCATAGCACTTCACGCAGATCCATTTTGAAATGTATTCCAAGGCGTATTCCATTTGTGGTGCTGGTGATCTTTTTCGTGGTGTCCTTCAGCTTTTTTGAAAGCCGGCGTATGTCGATTCAAACCATTGCTTAGCGTGCCTATGCAGAAGCCACCGGCGGCCGTGACGGCCGTACCATCTCCTCCGACGGCGTACTCGTCGTCACCCTGACGCTGCTCGACTAGCCGTGCAGCTTTGATGCGATACAAGCAACGTACTCGCCCTGATGGCATACGATTTCCAACTCACAGTCATCCGCCTGCCGCAGCGAAGGCCTCTAGGCTCATTGTTTCGAACTCCGCAATTTGGATGAGCGCTGGCGGCTAGCCCTTGCGCTTCGATATCCGAAGGCGATAGCCCTGCGCTATGCGTTGCACGCTGAGGCCCTGACAATGGCCAGTGCTCTGGGGGTGGAACTGGTCTGTTCCTCGTATAACCCGGCATCGCACAAACGTCGCCAAGCCTGAGGTGTAACCCCGATCTGGCGGCGGAAGGTACGGATGAAATGGGATTGGTCACAGAATCCGTGGCTGTGGGCGATGTCGGTCAGCGAGGAATCGGTCGTGAGCATGATCTGACGCGCAGACTCGATGCGACGACGTGCGACGTAGACCAGCGGCGTTACACCAAAGGTATTTTTGAAAGCATGCGAGAAGTAACTGACACTCAGGCTGAGAACAGCAGCCAACTGATTTGTGCGTATTGATGAGTCGAGGTTAGCGTCAATGTGGTCAACCACCCGTTTAGTTTGCCAATTGGATAGGCAGCCATGGCGGCTTTTTAACTGACTATCGCTCTTTTGCAACATGACCAGGGCGCGGGTCAGGCATAGGCAGGCTGAGTCACGGTCAATGCTCAGGTGCGCTTGAGCATCTCTAAGCAATTGCATGACGCCGTCATAAGCCTCGTCGGAAATACAGCGCTGAGTCTGGCTGTCTACTGCAGTTGCCGGGGTAACGGCATGCAAGGTGGCACGCATGGTGGTGCTCCACTGTGGATCTTTATGTCCATGGCGCCATGCTACGCCGTGCACTGATCGCACATAAGACAACAATGGGGGGCGCGCGCCCCCCTCAAAAGTGGGGTATTACACAGTGATGATGCCGCGCTGAATGCCGAGAGTGACCGCATGGGTGCGATTGCTGGCACCCAACTTGTCCATGATATTTCTTAAATGCCCCTTGATGGTGTCTTCCGTGATCATGAGTTCCGCGGCGATTTGCTTGTTGGGTTTACCCATTGCCACACATTGCAGAACTTGGATTTCACGAGCGGTCAGGCAGTCGTGGCTTAGGTGATCAGCCAGTTCAACAGCTATCTCTGCCGGGAAATGGTTGTTGCCTGCAGCAATAGAGCGGATGGCATCCAGCAACTCCTTGCGTAGACTACTTTTCAATAAGTAGCCGATAGCTCCCGCCTTGATTGCATGTAAGGCCCGTACATCACCCCGATAGGTGGTCAGAATGGCAATGCGTGCGCAAGGAAACTCGGCGCGAATGGCATGAATCGCCTCGATGCCATCCATCTCGGGCATTTGTAGATCCATCAGGGTGACGTCCGGGCGCAGCAAGCGAAATAGCTGAAGCGCTTCGTGCCCATTGGTCGCCTCGCCGACCAGCGCTATGTCTGATTGGGCTTCAAGGACGGCGGCTATACCCTCGCGCAGCAGAGGGTGGTCATCGACGACCAGCACGCGTATCTGTTCATTCTCTGGGTGCACACTCAGGGCCTCAATTGGGTCAATACACGTAGCCACTGGCTAAGTCGTCGCGGGATACGTCGATAGGCCGTTGCCGCGGGTACAGTCAGTTGAATTTCAGTGCCGCTGTGGGCTCCTCTTTGAATAGACAGCCGTCCGCCGATTTTTTCGGCCCGCTCCAGCATGCCGTGTAAGCCCCAGTGATTGGGGCGGATATTGGGCGGCAGATACTGTGGGTTGATGCCGCTACCATTATCGCCAACGCTCAGCTGAAATGCGTGTTTGGTGTAGACGATCTGGATTTCCACGTTCTGCGCATTGGCATGTCGAAAGGCGTTCATGATCGCTTCACAGCCTATCCGGTAGCTTTCTTCACCGACTATAGGGTGCAGCGGCAGTGGCGTGCCGTGGCTGCTCAGGGTAAAGCGCGTACTGCCTTCTAGCTGCAGCTCACTCGTGACAGCGGCAAATGCATCGATCAGGTTCAGAGCAGGCTCGTTCAGATCACGCAGATTATTCACCCGCTCTCGTGCCTCCACCAAAACCTGATCTGCACGGTCTAGCGCTCTCTCCATTCTGCCTCGAGCCGGATGAGTACTGGGTATTTGCTCAGTGGCGGCTTGGAAACTCAACATAAGGCCCTGCACACCCTGAAGTAGGGTGTCATGCAGTTCACGGGCGATTCGCTCGCGCTCGGCGTGTCGCTCCTCGAGGCGGTCCCGCAGATTCTGGGCTGAACGGCGAATATTGAAGCGATGCAGCATCCACAAAACGCTTACCACTGCTAGACCGCTCAATACGATAAACAGTGGGGTGTGGTAGAAGACTGGCCGAATACTGAAGCTCAGCACGGCCTCTTCGGTGCTCAGTAGCCCATCCTGATTGGAGGCTAATACGCGGAACCTATAATCTCCGGGGCCGAGCCCCGTATAGATGGCGCTACGTTTTGAACCCGCCTGCTGCCAGTCTGTGTCGAACCCCTCCAACAAATAGCGAAAGTGCAAGCCTTGCATACCTGAGAGGCTGAGCGCTGTGTAAGAGATTTCGATGCTTCTTGGCTCTGCTCCCAGCCGTGACAACTCACTGGGTGGGGGTTCCTTACCATCGACATTGAATGATTGGATAACTACCTTGGGGGCGGCTTTACTCTGCACGTAGCGAGTTGGATCGATCCAGGTCACGCCCTTACTGGTGCTAAACCATAGACGTCCATCCGTACTACGCACTGCAGTGGGTAATGGGAGTACTTGGTGGGGGTCGTTGGCCAGGCCACCAATCACCTCATAGCTGCGGTAACTTATTTGATATAGCGGGTCAGCGATGGCGCGCTTTAATTCACGAGCGGTCAACTGATAGACCCCGGCTTTGCCGTGGAGCCAGAGATCATAGCTACCGTCGCCTTCAGGTTCTCTGGGAGGTACGGCTAGAATCGCGTAGATATTGTCGAACAGTCCATTGTCCGGTAGATGAAGGCTGTGGAAGCGCTCACCATCGAAGAAGGCCACTCCACGCTGGCCACCAACCCAGGTGAGATGGCCCTGATGTAGCATCGCGGTGACATGACCAACCTTTAAGCCTTCGTCCGCCCCCCAGTGTCGTTGTACCTTGCCGTCGTGAGTCACAATCAGGTTATTGCGGTAGCCGAACCAGAGCCTGCCAAGAGGATCAGTGGTAGCGCTGACAGGCATTAACTGGCTTGGATCAGCATTAGGCGGGGCAACGATTGACCAACGTCCGTCTCGAAGAACGAACAACCCTTTGCGGTTGATCGAAACCCACAGGTCGCCCGCCTGATCGAGAGTCATCGCGCGTACGGCTGAGTCAAGCGCATCCTGAGTTGGCAATGAGGCAACTCGCTCGATTTTGTCTCCTTGCGCACGCCAGATACCATTGCTGCCAGCCATCCAGATATCACCGTTAGCATCACCGAAGGCATTACTAATCGGTGCCGGTATATCCAGAGTGGTCAACCCCGTACTGCTCAGGCGCATTGCAGGTAGGTTGCTGGTACCTGCCCAGACACTGCCTGCCGCACCGGCAACCAATGCGAAATTCTGGGCGTTGTGTGGAAATGCGGCCGAGACCATAGCACTTGGCCGAAAACGGTCTAGTCCGGCGCTAGTGCCCACCCAAATATTGCCGTCGACATCTTCGAGTATTGGAAGAACGTTATCTGCACTCAAGCCATCCTTGGCCATAAACGCTTCTTGGTGATCGAGGGCGTCAGTTATCGATAGAGCGTTGCGGCTGGTAGAGGCTGGCACATAGCGAACGCCCTTACCGCTGGTACCCACCCATATCGCCCCGGCACTGTCGAATAACAAACCATTAGCACCGTCGATTACGGTCACCTGGGTCGCCGCATCGCCTTCGCTTGGCACGATTCGGCGCAGCGAACCGCCATATCGTTCGGCCATCCAGATGGCCCCATCTGGAGCCTGAGCCATTTGACTCACCCAACCCACCGCAATGCCTGCATCGACAAACGCTCGGGCACCCGACGGCAGGTAGAACAGGCGATCTTCATTGGCTGCCCATAGCGTTCCATCGCGGTCGAGGAGTACCGCGCGGGCATGTCGTCCCGGAAAGTTCCAGTCGGTACCGATACGTTGCCAGGCGTTACCGTCAAACCGTGCCAAACCATCATTTGCGGCGATCCAGACTGCGCCACTGTGATCCTTGGCGATGCTATAGACCACTCCGCCAGGCAACCCAGCGCTGACTGGGTAAGTGGTTATGCCCGTGTCGGTGATCAGGCTTATGCCCCCAGTACGGAGACCGGCCCACAAGCCCTCATCCTCCGCCTTGAGTACGGAAATGATGCCAAGCGGGTTACCGTCTGGCGGGGTATAGCGCGCGAAGTCCAGACCATCAAAGCGATAGAGCGAATCGTTGGTTCCGAGCCAGAGATAACCGTCTCGGGTCTGGGCCAAAGCCCCTACCTGGCTAGGTCCCTCATCAGCGACGGTCCAACGGTGGTGCTCCAGCGTGTCCAGTAAGTAGTCGGAGGCCGTTGCCGTCGTACTGAACCATGGCAGGCAAACCAACAGCATATGGATTGCCAACGCCGTGCATGTGCGCCAGCGATTTCCTGGGGTGAGCAACTGCTGTTTGGTTGGGTAAGATCCCAATACGCTAATCACCGCGCGAACCTGAAAAAAATCAAAAACGACCCAGCTGAGTTTGCGCCCATTCAATTGTGTAGTCAGCTACTTGCTCCCAACCTGGTTCGGTGATGAGCCAATGGCTGTACCCGGCAAAGCACTTGAGCGAGGTGCTGGCCGCAGAGCGGTTGTAGTGCCGATAGTTCGACGTCACCACGCATGGCCGTACGCTGTGATCGTTCTCGGCGGCGATCAACAGCAGCGGTGCTCTGCGGTCATTGGCAAAATCGACATAGGTGCCAATACCGAAAGCCGCTTCAAAGAAAATTCGCCCCGGTGCTGGCACGATATGGTTTGCATATAGCAGCGCAATATCCTGGATCGCCATAGCCCGGGTAAATTGTTGGGTAAAGTCTCGTAGCGGAAAATACATGACTCGCTTCCAACTGCCCCAAGCCATGCGCATGGGTATCGCCCTGGAGAGAACGCTCAAGCGCGGTATTACCCCGCGAGGGGGTATCGCTGCAATCGCAATGCCGGCACAGCCAAGACCACGATCCAACAGCATCTGAACGAGCAGACCGCCCAGCGAGTGGCCAATCAGCAAGGGCGGCTGAGGCATGCGCCGAATCAGCGCAGCATAGTGCTCAATAATTTGTCTGATCCCAAGCCGCGGGAAATCGGTATGTGGCGCGCTGCGCAGCCTCTCTGGCGGCCCCTCCGATAAGGGCCAAGGTGGCGCAATACAGGTGTAGCCGCATGCCCGATAGCGACTGGAGAAATTATCCCAGGCGGCGGCAGACAGCCATTCGCCATGTATGAATAGCACGGTTGTATTCATCCCTGATCCCATAAGAAGCGTTTTTCCGAGGCGCGAGTGAGATTGCGCTCGTGCATCAACGCCTCAATAAGAATCAGCAGATTGAGACCCACCTTGCGCATGTCATTGCAGTTCATGCGTTGACTCCTTTGTGAATGCGCTCAGGTGTGGGACTTAGTGGGGGTCAGGTAGTGATGAATGCGTATGGCGACCCCGACCGCTTGGAACTGGCGAGCCGCAGCCTCGATGCGTTGTTCGGCACGGGTTACCCGGCCGTGGTGGCGCAGATGTTCAAGCCAGGACTCATCAAAGAAAAACTCCAGCCAACGTTGCGGATGCTCACTGTCCTGGACCAGCCCCCAGGAAAAGGCACCATTGCGCATTCGCATGCTGCGTACATCCAGCATGGCAAGGCGAAACTGTTCTGCCTGCGACGGGTCGACTTGATACTCAAGGGTGACCATCACTGGACCGCGTTCCTGGTCCTGGTCATCGGCAAGGATCGGTGCAGGCCAGTGCAGGGACGGGGCCAGGTCTTCGGTCTCGGTGACCGGCAAATGGAAGTGCAGGGTCAGTACGATGCCCACCAGCAGAACCCCGCCAGCGATCAGCAGGGTGAGGCTGATCGACAGGTGGCTGGCGACGAAGCCCCACAGCGCGCCGCCGGCCGCCATGCTGCCGAAGAACACCAGGATGTATACCGACAGTGCCCGCGCCCGCACCCAGTTGGGTACGGAAGTCTGTGCTGCCATTTGCAGGCTCGATAACACGGCGATCCAGGCCGCGCCACTGATCATCATCACCGGTATAAGCCAGTACAGGTTGCGCACCCCGGCCAGCGCGCAAAGCACCAGGGCGTAGAGCAGGCTGGAGCCGGCCACCAGGTGATCGGGGTTCACCGCATCACGGATGCGCGGCAGTAAAGTAGCGCCGAGCACTGCACCGACGCCGACACTGCCGAGCAGCAGACCGAAATCGCTGGCGCTGCCGTTCAGTTCAGCGCGTACGATCAGCGGCAGCAGCGACATGCCGGCACTGGCACCGACGAAGAACGCCGCCGACCGCACCAGCACCGCTTGCAACGGCTGGGAGCTGCGGCTGTAGCGCCAGCCTGCGCGCATGGCACCGAGCAGCCGTTCCGCCGGGAACAACGCAGGTGTCTGCTCGCGTTTCCAGGTATACAGCACCGCCATCACCGCGAGGAACGATACGGCGTTCAGCGCGAAGGTGGCCCAGGGGCCGGTGAGGCTGACCAGTACCCCGGCAATTGCCGGTCCGATTGCCCGGGCGACGTTGATGCCAAGGCTGGACAGGGCGATGGCCGAACCGAGGTCGCGCTTGTCGACCAGTTCGGGCGTCAAAGCTGACCAGGCCGGCATCATCAGTGCAGTCCCCACGCCCATGCTCAGGGTCAGGAGGAGCAGCAGCGCGACGGTCATCATGCCGTTTAGCGTGAGCAGAGCCAGGAGCATCGCCACCGCGGCCATCCACACTTGCACCATAAGCAGGTAGCGACGCTTGTCGACGATGTCGGCCATGGCTCCCGCTGGAAGAGCAAGAAAGAACATCGGCGCGGAGCCTGCAACCTGCACCAAGGCAACGTGCATGGGGCTGGCTGACAGCGTCGTCATCAACCAGCCGGCCCCTACTTCGTGCATCCAAGTGCCGATGTTGGAGGCAATGCTGGCCAGCCATAGCCAGCGGAAAGTGCTATGGCGCAGCGCGCTCCAGGGGGAGCGCTTTTCGATAGTCGTGTCCATGTTCAGAAAGCGAAGCAGGAGCAGCCGAAGGCACCCCAGAAACCTTGGTAGTCACTGACGGGTACGGATGACCGACGCACCTTGTCATGGCTATGCGCATGCACCGCGCAAGGGCCTGAGCATTGATGCACCTGAGTCAGCAGCGGTGAAGCGGGACGCCAGTGGCCGGGTACCTTGGCAACCGGTGACCAGTCCGGCATGACCGGCAGGCTCGGCGGCGACAGCTGGTCGAATTCCGCGGCGCCGTAGACCACTTTGCCGTCGACGACGGTCAGCACCGACTCGATCCACTTGATCGCCTCTTCCTCGACACTGAAGAAGTCCGCCGACAGGGCCGTGAGGTCGGCCAGTTGCCCGATCTTGATCTGGCCCTTCTTGCCTTGCTCTGACGAAAACCAGGCACTGCCATGGGTAAAGAGCTGCAGGGCGGTGTCACGCGAAAGGCCGTTGGGGTACAGCTCCAGCCCTCCAACGGTTCGGCCGCTGACCAGCCAATAAAGCGAGGTCCAGGGGTTGTAGCTGGAGACGCGAGTTGCATCAGTCCCTGCACCAACTGGAACGCCTTCAGCCAGCATGCGTTGAATTGGCGGGGTCTGTTCGGCGGCCTTGCTGCCGTAGCGGTCGACGAAATACTCGCCTTGGAAGGCCATGCGGTCCTGAATGGCAATGCCACCGCCAAGGGTGCGTACCCGCTCGATGTTCTTCGGACTGATGGTTTCAGCGTGATCGAAGAACCATGGCAGGCCATTGAACGGAATGTCGCGATTGACTCGCTCGAACACATCGAGCATTCGCGAAATGGATTCGTCGTAGGTCGCGTGCAGCCGGAACGGCCAGCGCTGCTCGACCAAGTGACGGACCACGGGTTCCAGGTCCTGCTCCATAGTCGGCGCAAGGTCAGGCCGAGGTTCAAGGAAGTCTTCGAAGTCTGCGGCAGAGAACACCAGCATCTCGCCGGCACCGTTGTGCCGGAAGAAGTTATCGCCATCGCCAGGCTTGACCATGGCGCTCCAGTTCTTGAAGTCGGTCAGCTCTTCCTTGGGTTTCTGGGTGAACAGGTTGTAGGCGATGCGCACGCTCAACTGGTTGTGCTTGGCCAGCTCGCGGACCACTTCATAGTCGTCCGGATAGTTCTGAAAACCACCACCAGCATCGATGGCACTGGTCACGCCAAGGCGGTTAAGTTCGCGCATAAACTGGCGTGTCGAGTTGACCTGGTATTCCAGCGGCAGTTTTGGCCCCTTGGCCAAGGTCGAATAAAGAATCATCGCGTTGGGTTTGGCTACCAGCATGCCGGTGGGATCGCCATTGCTGTCGCGGACAATCTCTCCGCCCGGCGGATTAGGCGTGTCGCGGGTATAGCCGACAACGCGCAGTGCCGCCCGATTCAGGAGGGCGCGGTCATAAAGGTGCAGAACGAATACCGGCGTATCTGGTGCGGCCTTGTTCAATTCGTCCAGGGTAGGCAGGCGACGCTCGGCAAACTGGAATTCATTCCAGCCCCCCACGACCCGAACCCACTGCGGAGCAGGCGTGCGATCAGCCTGATCCTTGAGCATCCGCAACGCGTCAGCGAGAGATGGAACACCCTCCCAGCGCAGTTCCAGGTTGTAATTCAGGCCACCACGGATCAGGTGCAGGTGCGAGTCATTGAGACCTGGGATCACCGTACGCTTTTGCAAGTCGACAACCTGGGTCGCATCACCGCGGACCGCCATGGCCTCTGCGTCGCTGCCCACGGCGATGAACTTTCCGTCCTTAATGGCCACAGCTGTTGCTTGCGGCTTTTCACGATCCACGGTGTGCAGACGGCCGTTGTAAAGAATCAGATCGGCTTCCATGGAACCTCCCGCAGGGTTGGCGAAAGAGCTGCCGGCGGAGCCGGCAAAAGGCAGGGCAGACCAGAGTGCGCCCGCGGCTCCGAGAACGGAGCTGGTAGCGAGAAACCGGCGACGGCCTTTGTCTGACAGATCTTCACTCATGATCATTCCTCGTGGCGTTGTGGGTTGAGCCAGGCGCCTGGCGATCACTCGAATCCAGCCAGCTCCGTTACGGCGGGTAGACCCGAACTGATTTGAAGTCGGGTCGACCTATAGTGCCGACCCGACAGAGGTCAGATCTTCGCCGCAACAGGCTCCAGCGTCGGCCCGTGTGTTACCCGCTCAGGAGCCTTGTGCACCATGGTGTAGGCGTAGTCGACGCCCATGCCATATGCGCCAGAGTGCTCTTTGACCAATGCCATAACGGCGTCGTAGGTATCGCGGTTCTTCCAGTCACGCTGCCACTCCAGCAGAACTTGCTGCCAGGTCACTGGGACAACTCCAGCCTGAATCATGCGTTGCATGGAGTAATCGTGCGCAGCTTGGCTGGTACCGCCAGAGGCGTCGGCCACCATATAAATTTCATAGCCGGCATCATGCATCGCGGACAGTGCGAAAGTCGTATTGCAGACTTCGGTCCACAAGCCAGAGACGATCACCTTGTTACGGCCATTCTTTTTCAGCGCATCGCGTACTTTCTGGTCGTCCCAGGAGTTCATCGAGGTACGCTCAAGGATCGGTGCCTCAGGAAAAACGGCCAGTAATTCCGGATAGGTATGACCCGAAAAGCTTTCTGTTTCGACCGTGGTGATGATGGTTGGAATAGAGAAAATCTTCGCGGCCTTGGCCAGGCCCACGGTGTTGTTCTTCAATGTCTGCCGATCAATGCTTTGTACCCCAAATGCCATTTGCGGCTGTTGATCGATGAAGATCACTTGGCAATTGCTTGGTGTCAGCACTTCGAGTTTTGGATTGGTCATTTCAATCACCTGGTGTGTTCGCGCGTGAATGCTGATGATCGCCATGGCGTAAACGCAGTGCTGCAGTCATGGCGATGTCGTAGATAGGCCAATTTTTAGTAGGCCCTCAGTCCCTCAATCTTGCTGAAAGCCATGGGTACTATCTCCAGAGCGGATGCCTGCGAATTGGACAGGCTTACGGTTCTGGAACATTTATGCGGTGAATGTGTGGCTTTAGGGCCGTTGGTTTCTACGGGCCCTTCTTGACAGGGTCCATGCCTGACGTGGCCAGCCCACTCGCATGCCCCAGTAACCAGTGCTCGAATCGTGCGCCACGGACTTCGGGATGAAAAACTGCAGACCGAGTACGTTTGGCCCATGGGAGAAGGCCTGATTGCGGCACAGTGGCAAGGTACGCAGGGTCAGGATGGGGGTTGCGAAAGAGATGAGTACCGAGCAGTCCTGGCCATGAGGATGTGTTCGAGGTCCTTCAGCGCGGCCGCTGCGGTGGCGATCGGCTCAGCGCCACAGCCGATTGCCAGCGTCTCGCCCATTGCGTCGCTGCTGATACGGATCGCTTTGCTCTTTGCGCTGACGTGGGCGAACGGGTCGGACAGCGGATAGGCCTTGATGCCGACGCTGGCGCGGATAACACCGTCTGCGCAGGTGAGGCTGGCGATCAGCTTGGGAACGAGCCCCCTCTCGCGCCACGCCTCGATGCGCTCTGCCGTGACTGACTGAATGCCATCGACCACCAGGTCGTCCATCGTCAGATCGGCACCAAGACCGAAGTTGGCCAGTAGCAGGAGCTTGCACGCGGTATCCCAGCCTTCCGTGTCGTTGCGCGGGTCAGCTTCGGCGAACCCTCCTGCCTGCGCTTCACGCAACGCCGCATCGAAGCTGAGGCCCTGTGTGCTCATGGCGTCAAGCAGGTAGTTGGTCGTGGCATTGAGGATGCCCTCGAGGGCGAGCACCTTGCAGCCGGCCAGGCTATGGTCGAGAAGATCGAGTGTCGGCAGGGCGGCAGCGGCTGCACCACTGAGTTTGAGCATCGCCCCCGAGGCCTGCGCGAGTTCGCGCAATTGTCGCCCGCTGTGGACCAGAGCGCCCTTCGATATAACGATGCAGTCCAGACCGGCCGACAGCGCCGTACGAAGGTAGGCAAGACCCGGCTCGCCGCTGCGAAAATCGCTCGGCCCTGCCTCGATAAGAACGTCTGCGCCGCTCGCCATCACGAAATCCGGCCCTGAAAGACCCGCCTGCAGTGCATTCAACTGATGCGCGTGCAGGCCGTTCGCGTCAGCCAGGCCTGCACGTGATCCGCACACCGCGACCAGGCTAACGTCCACGCCGTAAACCTGGCGATAGCGCTCGCGTCGGGACAGGAGCAGGTCGGCTGTGGCACGTCCGACGCCGCCGAATCCGGCGATTGCAACTTTGAGCGTTTGCATGAGTTCGCTCCCTTGGCCTCTACTTGGCATGGTAAGCCGCTCGGTTGCCGCTTGCCACAGCCAACGCTCCCCCCACAAACCCCGGCATCACCAAGCTTTTACATCATCCGCTACAACTCAAGCATCAAGACTCCTCACCTCATTCCCCAACCGCACCGGCGCCTCCCCAGTAATCTCGTGCAGCAGTGCGGTGACGGTCTCTCCCTCGATCGCCCCCTGCTCCTGCAAAAGGTCCGCCACCGCGCGGACGGCAAACCAGTAACGATGCACAAGGCAACTGCTACGGGCGATGGCTCGGGATTCGGCGTCGAGCAACAGGCGTGGGGGCAGCAGGCTGATCAGTTCATGCCCGCGGACGAGGTCTGCGCGGCCACTGCTTCGGAACAGCCGGTCGGATTGGCGATGTCGGTAGATCGCTTCGGCCACAGGCCCTGAAAAGCAATGGATCAGGTCGCGTTCAATAAAGTCGACCATCGATGGCAAATATTCAGCAATTCCCCGGGCGGTGAAGGCCGGGCGCAGGACGAGGTAATCGGCCTCCACTAACCCTTCGGCGTGTTGCGGGTGACCGAGCAGGTCGAACATCGGTCCCGCGCGGGCTTCAGCCCGGGTGCGTACGGTGACGCGTTTTATAGGCTGGCCGTTCCACCAAAAAGCCAAGGCGTGGCCGGCTTCGTGGATGGCCGTGCTGCGGGGGCGTTCGTTCATGGTCCGGTCCTCTCCCGTAACCAAGCGCTGGCCCTATCATCTGCCTCGACCGGCAAGCCGGGTAAAAGAATCTGCCTATTAACCATTAATACTGCGGCTATTAGCGATCTGCCACAGAAAGACTAGCCTTGATTCAGCGCCAGCGTAAGCTGGCCGGATCAGACCTGATAAGAGATACGAAAGCGTTCGAAACGTACTGGGCTTGCCGTGGGCCACGATGCGGGCAATCGACGTCGATTGCCGGAAGGCCGAACGATCATGAGCGAACTGTGAGCCCTGCATCTACGTATTGATTTTCACCTGTCGCTATAGAGCCCGCTCGGGCTGGATAGCTGGATGAATACGACCAAGGTAGCTCCTCATGGCAAACGAATCGAAATGCCCGTTCAATCATGCTGCGGGTGGTGGCACCACAAACCGTGACTGGTGGCCCAACCAGCTGAATCTGAAAATCCTGCACCAACACTCCCCGCTGTCCGACCCCATGGGCGAGGATTTCAACTACGCCGAAGCATTCAAAAGCCTGGATTTCCAGGCCCTGAAAAATGACCTGAATGCGTTGATGACCGACTCCCAGGACTGGTGGCCGGCGGACTTCGGGCACTACGGCCCGCTCTTTGTCCGTATGGCCTGGCACAGCGCCGGCACTTACCGCACCGGCGACGGGCGCGGTGGCGCAGGCTCCGGCCAACAGCGTTTTGCGCCCCTCAACAGCTGGCCGGACAACGTCAGCCTCGACAAGGCGCGCCGGCTGTTATGGCCGATCAAGCAGAAGTACGGTCGCAACATCTCCTGGGCCGACCTGATCGTGCTCACCGGCAACGTCGCGCTGGAATCCATGGGCTTCAAGACCTTCGGTTTTTCCGGCGGTCGTCCCGACGTCTGGGAGCCGGACGAAGACGTCTACTGGGGTTCCGAAAACAAATGGTTGGGCGGCGACACCCGCTACGGCAAGCCGGATAAAGCCGCGATGCAAGATCCCGGCGAAGGACAACTGGTGGCCGAGCCGGGCAATGAAGAAAGCCGTACCGATCTGGGGCGCAATCTGGAGAACCCGCTGGCCGCCGTGCAGATGGGGCTGATCTACGTCAACCCGGAAGGCCCCGAGGGTCAACCGGACCCGGTCGCTGCGGGGCTGGATATCCGCGAAACCTTTGGCCGCATGGCGATGAACGATGAAGAAACCGTGGCCCTGATTGCCGGCGGCCATGCCTTTGGCAAGACCCACGGCGCAGGGCCTGCGGACAATGTCGGCGCCGAGCCTGAAGCCGCCGGCCTGGAACAACAGGGCCTGGGCTGGAAGAACGCATTCGGCACCGGCAAAGGCCCCGACACCATCACCAGTGGCCTGGAAGTGACCTGGACCACCACGCCCACTCGCTGGAGCAACAATTATCTGGAGAACCTGTTCGGGTTTGAGTGGGAGCTGACCAAGAGCCCGGCCGGTGCGCATCAGTGGACCCCGAAAAACGGTGCTGGCGCGGGCATCATCCCAGACGCCCACGATCCGTCCAAGCGTCGCAATCCAACCATGCTGACCACCGACCTGGCGCTGCGCTTCGACCCGATCTACGAAAAAATCTCACGGCGCTTCCTGGAGAACCCGGACCAATTGGCCGACGCCTTCGCCCGGGCCTGGTTCAAGCTGATCCACCGCGATATGGGCCCGCTCTCGCGCTACCTCGGCCCGGAACTGCCCAACGAAGAGCTGCTCTGGCAGGACCCTATCCCGGCAGTGGACCATGCTCTGGTCAACGACAGCGACATCGCGTCCCTTAAAAGCAAACTGTTGGCCTCGGGCCTGTCGGTTTCACAACTGGTGTCCACCGCCTGGGCGGCCGCGTCCAGCTTCCGTGGCTCCGACAAGCGCGGCGGTGCCAACGGTGGCCGGCTGCGTCTGGCCCCGCAGAAAGATTGGCCGGCCAACCAGCCGGAACAATTGGCGCAGGTGCTGGCGACTCTCGAAAAAATCCGGGACGAGTTCAACGGTGCCCAGTCCGGTGGTAAAAAAATCTCCCTGGCGGACCTGATCGTGCTGGCTGGCAGCGCCGGCATTGAACAGGCGGCGAAGAATGCCGGGCTCAGCGTGACGGTGCCTTTCTCGCCGGGGCGTATGGACGCCAGCCAGGAGCAGACCGACGTCGAGTCGTTCGGCTTTCTTGAACCCATCGCCGATGGCTTTCGCAACTACCTAAAGGGCAGGTATCGCGTATCCGCCGAGGCACTGCTGATCGACAAGGCGCAACTGCTGACCCTCAGTGCACCGGAAATGACCGCACTGATCGGCGGCCTGCGCGTGCTCGAGACCAATGTCGGCCAAACCCGGTATGGGGTTTTCACCCAACGGCCAGGTGCGTTGACCAACGACTTCTTCGTCAACCTGCTGGACATGGGCGTGGAATGGAAACCGCTCTCAGACGACCAGCAAACGTTCGAAGCCCGCGACCGCAAGACCGGTCAGGTCAAATGGACCGGCACTCGTGTCGATCTGGTCTTCGGCTCCAACGCCCAACTACGGGCCCTGGCCGAAGTGTATGCCAGCGCAGATGCGCAGGAGCAGTTCGTCAGCGACTTCATCGCGGCGTGGGTCAAGGTGATGAACCTGGATCGGTTTGATCTGAGGTGAGGTTGTCAGGCGCTGAGAGAAGCCCTCAATCTGATCCAGGTTGAGGGCTTCGTTCTCTGCTCATTGCCACCCGCCTCTCATGAACTTTTCTTCACCCCACGCGTTCGCGTGATTGGGTAAAGTCCCCTCGCTCATTCAAGAAACTAAGGTTTTAGCCCGCCCTCCCGCGGGCTTTTTTTTGCCTGGAATTCAGGATAACCCTGAGGCGCGCAGCAAGTTCTCCAGCCAATGCCTGACACTCCAAAAAAATCCTTTCAGATCCAGAGTCGGCAGCCGATACAGCCCTGTTACACGTTTTAGCTGGCTCAAAAACAACAATCTTCCAGCGTACCGACGATCAAGCAGCACAACGTTCCTGGAGGAATATGATGAATAGCTGGTTTGGCAACATTAGCGTCAACATGAAACTGGGCCTGGGCTTTGGCCTGGTGCTGGTACTGACCTGCGTCCTGGCGCTGACCAGTTGGACCAGCCTGGGAGGGCTGATCGACCGCAGCAACTGGATGAGCGACATCACCAAGCTCAATGCCGGCTTGACCAAGCTTCGGGTCGTGCGCCTGCAATACATGCTCACCAATGGCGACGAGACCGCCGCACAGAATGTGCAAACCACCCTCGATAGTTTCGTTGCGCAACAGAACGCGCTGCTGAGCAGCTTCAAGAGCCCGGAAAACGTCAAGCTGCTCAAGGAGCAGAGCGCGACGATCAGCGCCTATCAGGTGTCCCTGAACAAAATGCGCAACGCCTACCGCAGCGCCAACACCGCCCGCGACGCGATGACCGCCAACGCCGGGACCGCTTACCAGCTGATCGAGACGATCAATACCGACGTTCAGCAAATGCTCTCGAGCGACCAGCGCCTGGAACAGTACCAGGCCATCACCGAGGCCAAGCAGGCGTTCATGTTGGCCCGCTATGAAGTGCGCGGCTACACCGCCAACAGCAACCCCGAAAACGAACGCAAGGCCGTCGCCCAACTGGACGCCGCCCTCGCTTCGCTCCAACCGCTGAATGCGTATTTCGCCAGCACCCGGCAAGGTGAGCTGCGTCAGCTCGAAGCTGCCCTGACTCAATACCGCAGCTCCGTCCAGGCTTTCACCCTGGCCATTGCCGAGGCGGCGCAGGCTCGCAAGGAAATGACCGACCAGGGCACGACCATCGTCTCCCTGAGCGAACAGCTGTATCAGATCCAGCTCGACCGTCGCGATGCCGAAAGCGCCCAGGCCCGCACCCTGCAATTGGTCAGCACGTTGTTGGCGTTGCTGGTAGGCATCATCGCGGCGGTCATCATCACTCGCCAGATCACCCGACCGCTGCGCGAAACCCTGGCCGTGGTCGATCGCATTGCCAGTGGCGACCTCTCGCACAACCTCATCGTCACCCGTCGCGATGAGCTGGGCGTACTGCAACAGGGCATCGCACGCATGGGCGTGACCCTGCGCGATTTGATCAGCGGCATCCGTGATGGCGTGACCCAGATCGCCAGTGCTGCCGAACAATTGTCCGCAGTAACCGAGCAGACCAGCGCCGGCGTCAACAGCCAGAAAGTCGAGACCGATCAGGTGGCGACCGCCATGCACGAGATGACCGCCACGGTTCAGGAAGTTGCCCGCAACGCCGAAGAGGCATCCCAGGCAGCCGCCGCGGCAGACGGTGAAGCCCGTGCCGGCGACCAGGTGGTCAACGAAGCCATCGCCCAGATCGAGCGCCTGGCCAGTGAAGTGGAGCGCTCCACCGACGCCATGACCGTGCTGCAACAGGAAAGCGACAAGATCGGCAGTGTCATGGACGTGATCAAGGCCGTCGCCGAACAAACCAACCTGTTGGCCCTGAACGCGGCAATCGAAGCGGCGCGCGCCGGTGAAGCCGGTCGTGGCTTCGCGGTGGTTGCCGACGAAGTCCGTGGCCTGGCCCAGCGCACCCAAAAGTCCACCGAGGAAATCGAAGGCCTGGTGGCCGGTCTGCAGAACGGCACCCTACAAGTGGCCGCCGTGATGAACAACAGCCGCAGCCTCACCGACAGCAGCGTAGCCCTGACTCGCAAGGCCGGCGTCTCACTGGAAAACATCACCCGCACAGTGTCGAACATCCAGTCGATGAACCAGCAGATCGCTGCCGCCGCCGAAGAGCAAAGCGCCGTGGCCGAGGAGATCAGCCGCAGCATCATCAACGTACGCGACGTGTCCGAACAGACCGCCGCCGCCAGCGAAGAAACCGCAGCGTCCAGTGTTGAACTGGCCCGCTTGGGTAATCAGTTGCAGATGATGGTGAGTCACTTCCGGGTTTGATCATGGCAGGCGCCCATTTCCCGGAAGAAATGGGCGCTTTGCGCAATGTCATTACAATCAGTCAAAAAGATCCATCACCTTGGCTCTTTCGACACGTGGCGGCAGATCTAGCCCAACGCCCCCGCTCGCCCATCAATGTATCCAACCTCGTTACACACTAATCCCATTGGTAAACACCAACCGATTGCCAAACGGATCGACCACCGTCATGTCCTGGCTACCCCACGGCATGGCCTGAATCTGAGGGCGGGCGAAGGGGTATTGCTTGGCCAGCAGTTGCGCCTGGAAAGCTTCCAGTTCATCCGTTTCGATACGCAGTGCCGAGCCCGGGGTGCAGTCGCCATGGTGTTCGGACAGGTGCAGCACGCATCCGTCGCGAGAGACTTGCAGGTACAGCGGAAAATCGTCACCAAAGCGATGTTGCCAGTCGACGGTAAATCCCAGGAAGTCGACATAGAACGCCAATGCCTTGGTTTCATCGAAGATCCGCAGGATCGGGGTGGTTTTACCGAAGCTCATGGGTTGCTCCCTGAAAAGACCCAGTTTAGATGGGTTGAACTCATTGCTTCGGCTATATCACCGGCTTCTTTAATATCGCAATGCCACCACTGAGAAGCAGATCACAAGGGCATTCCATTGTGTTTCCACCTCTCAAGCGCCGGGTGACGAACTGAATCCACGGCGTAGATCCCCTTCTCGCGCCAGAAACCGCCCGTGCCTGCGCCCATTCGCCCGGCCCTCGCGGTAGCTCAAGACGCCGTTGACCCAAACCCCATCGATACCTTCGGCGGCCCGTTGCGGCTCGTTGAAATCGGCGACATCCCTGATGGTATGAGGATCGAACAACACCAGATCCGCCCAATGCCCTTCCCGAACTTCCCCACGGTCCTTCAGGCCGAAGCGCGCCGCCGACAGGCCGGTCATTTTGTGCACGGCGGTGTGCAACGCAAACAGCCCGATGTCTCGGCTGAAATGCCCCAGCACCCGCGGGAAAGCCCCCCACAAGCGCGGATGCGGAAACGGATCCTCCGGCAAACCGTCGGAGCCGACCATGGACAACGGGTGGGCGAGGATTCGTCGTACGTCGCTTTCGTCCATGCCGTAGTACACCGCGCCGGCCGGTTGCAGGCGCCGCGCGGCCTCCAGCAGCGGCACATTCCATTCGGCGGCGATGTCAGCCAGATCGCGCCCTCCCATGTGCGGATGAGGCGTCGACCAGGTGATGGTGATGCGATGGGCATCGGTCACCTGCTTGAGATCCAGGGTCGAGGAGCTGGCCGCATAGGGGTAGCAATCACAACCGACCGGATGGGTTTTCGCCGCATTCTCCAGCGCCGCGAGCACCTGCGGACTGCGCCCCCAATTACCGGCACCCGCACATTTGAGGTGGGAAATGATCACCGGGCTGCGAGCGTGACGGCCGATCTGGAACGCTTCGTCCATGGCCTCGAGCACCGGTTCGAATTCGCTGCGCAGATGGGTGGTGTAGACCGCACCGAATGCGCTCAGCTCTTGGGTCAGTTGCATGACTTCATCGGTGGAGGCCGAAAATGCGTTGGCGTAGGCCAGGCCGGTGGATAACCCCAGCGCGCCGGCCTCCAGGCTTTCGCGCAGTTGCTGACGCATGGCGGCGATTTCTCTCACGCTGGCGGTGCGCAACAAATCATCCATGTGGTTGCTGCGCAGCGCCGTGTGCCCCACCAGCGCCGCCACGTTGACCGCCGGCGTGGCTGCTTCCACCGCCGAACGATAATCATCGAAACGCGGATAGACGAACGCTTGGGCGGTGCCGAGCAAATTCATCGGGTCCGGCGGCTCGCCCCGCAAACTCACCGGCGAAGCGCTGATACCGCAATTGCCGACAATCACCGTGGTCACGCCCTGGCTGAGTTTGGGCAGCATCTGCGGCTGGCGAATGACCACCGTGTCGTCGTGGGTGTGCACATCGATGAACCCTGGAGCCAGCACCCGGCCGGCGGCGTCTATTTCTTCGATTGCCCGGGCATCGCGCAGGTCGGCGATGCGCTCGATGCGACCGGCACGGATCGCCACGTCGGCGCTGTAACCGGGAGTGTTGCTGCCATCGATGACCCGTGCGTTGCGGATAAGCGTGTCGTACAGCATCTCAGTCTCCCAGCGGCAAGTGATCGTCGCCGCCGCGGTAATCGTCCAGGGCGAGTTTGACTCGCCGCAGACGCTCTTGATTGTCTTCGGGGTGGGCCAGCGCAAGCTCGGTGGCGAGTACATCGATGGCCAGCAGCATGCCGTAGCGCGCCGCCGTGGGCTTATAAATGAACGAGGTTTCCGCGCCTTGCAGCGGCAACACTACATCGGCCAGTCGGGCCAACGGTGAGTCGGCGCGGGTGATGGCCAGGATGGGCGCACCATAACTGCGCGCCAGTTCCACCGCGCCGAGCAGTTCCGGGGTGATGCCGGTGAGTGAACAGGCGATGACCAAATGCTCCTGGCTCAATGAGGTGGCGGTGATGCGCATCATCACCGGATCCCGGCAGGCGGCAATCGAGTAGCCGAAACGCACCAGCCGTACCTGCAACTCCTCGCCGCACAACGCCGACCAACCGCCGAGCCCGAACGCGTGAATCATCCGCGCCTTGCCGAGCATCCGGACCGCGTCGCTGAACCGAGACTCTTCGAATGCCGACAGGTGCTGACGCAGGGTCGTCTCGATATCGCCGACGATCTGCCCATAAAACGCCGATTGCTCGGGCGCGCCGGCGGGGTCGAGAAACCGGCTGCCGACGCCACTGGCCTGGGCCAGTTGCAGGCGCAAGTCCCGCAGGTCGCGGCAGCCAACGGTACGGGCAAACCGTGACAGCGTGGCGCTGCTGACTTCGGCCCGCTGGGCCAGTTCATCCAGGCTGGCCGAGGCGGCGAACCCTACGTCGTCGAGCATCAGCCGGGCGATTCTTCCTTCGCCGGCGCTGAAGGAATCCTGACGGGAGCGAATCTGGTAAAGGATGTCCATGACGGCACCTGTGTTGGAGCGCTGCGATTAAAGCAAGCGCGCAAGTCCTAGGGTCAGGCCGAACGCAACCAGGGAGATCAGCGTTTCGAGTACGGTCCAGGTCTTGAAAGTTTGAGTGACGGTCATATTGAAGTATTCCTTGATCAGCCAGAAGCCGCCGTCGTTGACGTGGGAAAAGATCACCGACCCGGCGCCGGTGGCCAGCACTAGCAGCTCGGGATGGGGATAGCCCAGACCGATCGCCACGGGGGCGACGATACCGGAGGCCGTGGTCATCGCCACCGTGGCCGAGCCGGTGGCGACACGCATCAGGGCGGCGAACAGCCAGCCCATGACCAGTGGCGATAATTGAAATTCCTGGGCCAGGCCGACGATTTGTTGAGTGACTCCGGCGTCCACCAGGATCCGGTTCAAACCACCGCCAGCGCCCACCAGCAACGTAATACTGGCCGTTGGCGCCAGGCATTCATTGGTGAACTTGAGGATCGACTCACGGTTGAAGCCCTGGGCCAGGCCCAGCGTCCAGAAGCTGAGAAGGGTCGCCAGCAGCAAGGCAATCACCGAGTTGCCGATGAACAGCAGGAACTGATTGAAGCCGCTGCCCGGCTCGGAAATCAGGTTGGCCCAACCGCCGATCAACATCAGCACCACCGGCAGCAGGATGGTCCCCAGGGTTATCCCGAAACCTGGCAGATTGGCGCGGGGCTCGCGGTCGAGGAATTGGCGCTCCAGCGGGTTATCGTCCGGCAGTTGGATGCGCGGCACGATGAACTTGGCATACACAGGGCCGGCAATGATCGCGGTAGGAATACCGATCAGAATCGCGTACAGCAAGGTCTGCCCCACCGAGGCCTGGAACGCCTGCACCGCCAGCATCGCTGCCGGGTGCGGCGGCACCAGGGCATGCACCACCGAGAGACCGGCGACCATCGGCAACCCCACCATCAGGATCGACACGCCCACGCGCCGGGCAATGGTGAACGCGATGGGCACCAGCAGCACGAAGCCGACTTCGAAAAACAACGGCAGCCCCACCAGGAAGGCAATGCACACCATCGCCCAATGGGCGTTGCGCTCGCCGAAGCGCTCGATCAGCGTTTGCGCCATGCGCTCGGCCCCGCCGGACTCGGCCATCATCTTGCCGAGCATCGTGCCCAAGGCCACCACCAGCGCGATGTGCCCCAGGGTCTTGCCCACGCCCGCCTCATACGCCCCGACCACACTGGACGGCGGCATCCCGGCCAGCAGCGCCAGGCCAATGGACACCAGCGTAATGACAATGAACGGATTAAGCCGATATCGAGCGATCAAAACGATCAGCGCAATGATGGCGATGGCCGCGTAGACCAACAGCCAATAACCGAATGCAGGGGCCATGCGTTACTCCTCGAATGGGGTCACGTCGTTGTGTTTGTGAAACTCATAAATCATTTCGAGGATTAATCTTCAAACGCGCTGAAAGTAATTTTCGTACACAGACAAGAAATGTCGCTGACGGACATCGCTCACCACCTGCCATGTAAATTCAGCGCAGGATTTTCATCCCTGGCCGTCTCCCGTGGCGAGGAAGCGTGCGCCTTGCGCACTGCGAAGCCGCCCCGAAATCATCCACACGACGACCAACCACTGGCCGCACCGCACTCAATTCCGTACCATCCCCACCCTGTTTTTGCACCACGCCCACGGCAGTCGACTCTCAGGCGCTGCCCCGCCAGGACAATCATGAAACCAGCACGTCTTCGCGCCGACGCCCTCGCCGGCCTCACCACTTCTTTTGCCTTGCTGCCCGAATGCATCGCGTTCGCCCTGGTGGCTCATCTCAACCCACTGATGGGGTTGTACGGCGCTTTCATCATCTGCACGCTGACCGCGCTGTTCGGCGGGCGGCCAGGCATGGTGTCTGGCGCGGCGGGATCGATGGCCGTGGTGATTGTCGCGCTGGTGGTGCAACACGGCGTGCAATACCTGCTGGCCACTGTGCTGCTGGGCGGGTTGATCATGATGGCGTTCGGGCTGTTGCGGCTGGGCAAACTGGTGCGCATGGTGCCGCACCCGGTAATGCTCGGTTTCGTCAACGGCCTGGCGATCATCATTGCGCTGGCGCAACTGGAGCACTTCAAGAGTGGCGAGACCTGGCTCAGCGGCGGCCCGTTGTACCTGATGATCGGCCTGGTGGCGCTGACCATGGCCATCGTCTACCTGTTGCCACGCCTGACCCGCAGTGTTCCGCCGGCCCTGGTGGCGATCCTGGGGGTTGGCCTAGCGGTGTACTTTTTCGGGCTGCCGACCCGCACCCTGGGTGATATGGCGCATATCGCCGGCGGCCTGCCGGCTTTTGTCTGGCCGGACATTCCCTGGAACCTGGATACCTTACGGATCATCGCGCCCTATGCGGTGGTGATGGCGATGGTCGGCCTGCTGGAAACCCTGCTGACCCTGAACCTGACCGACGAGATCACCGAGAGCCGCGGCTACCCGGACCGCGAGTGCGTAGCGTTGGGCGCGGCCAACATGGCCTCAGGACTGTTCGGCGGCATGGGCGGTTGCGCGATGATCGGCCAGACCGTGATCAACCTGAGTTCGGGCGGGCGCGGCCGGTTATCCGGCGTGATTGCCGGGGTGATGGTTCTGCTGTTCGTGTTGTTTCTGTCGCCGTTGATCGAACGCATCCCATTGGCCGCGCTGGTAGGCGTGATGTTCGTGGTGTCCCAGCAGACCTTTGCCTGGGCCTCGCTGCGGGTGATCAACAAAGTGCCCGTCAATGACGTGTTGGTGATCATCGCGGTGACGACCATCACGGTATTCACCGATCTGGCCACCGCCGTGCTGTGCGGCATTATCATTGCGGCGCTCAACTTTGCCTGGCAACAGGCCCGGGAGCTGTACGCCGATACGCATCTGGAAGCGGACGGCAGCAAGCTCTATCGCCTGCACGGCACCCTGTTCTTCGCCTCGACCACGCCCTTTCTCAACCAGTTCGACCCGGCCAACGATCCGTCCCAGGTGACCCTGGACTGCCGTCACTTGAGCTTTGTCGACTATTCGGCCATCGCGGCGCTCAAGACCCTGCGTGAACGCTATAGCAAGGCCGGCAAGCACCTGCGGGTGTTTCACTTGTCCGAACGCTGCAAACAGATGCTCAAGCGGGCCGGCGTCCACCACGACTGAAGAGAACACCGCTGCGTCAGCCCAGGCGATGAATAGCTGCGACACACCGTCGCAGCCCAATCCTTCGCCCTCTTTCCATGCCGTATACTCGCCCCGCCTTTTCAACCTCGCCCACGCCGGAGTGTTTCGATGGATCCTGTGGTTTTCGAAGAGTGGATGATGACTGGCCTTGTCAGCATCCTGATCATTTTCATGGGTTTTATCGTCTGGGATCTGGCGAAGAAGTCCAAGGCCGGGCGTTTCGGCTCGTTCATCCTGTTTTTCGTGCTGGGACTGGGCGTGGCGGCATTCGTCATCAAGAGCGTGGTGATCGGCCTGATCGAGACCGGCACCTTATAACCGCGCCGGCACTTCCTTCCACTGTCCCTGATCCAGCCCTTCAAGCGTCCAGTCACCGATCCTGACCCGCACCAGACGCAATGTCGGCAAGCCCACCGCGGCGGTCATGCGCCGTACCTGACGGTTGCGCCCTTCGCGAATCACCAGTTCCAGCCAACTGGTCGGCACGCTCTTACGAAAGCGCACCGGCGGGTTGCGCGGCCATAGTTGCGGTTCGTCCAGTTGTCGCGCTTGTGCGGGCAAGGTCATGCCGTCGTTCAGTTCCACGCCATCGCACAGACGCTGTAATTGCTCGGCACTGGGCTCGCCTTCTACTTGCACCCAATAGGTCTTGGCCAGTTTGTGCCGGGGGTCGGCGATGCGGGCCTGCAGCTGCCCGTCGTTGGTCAGCAGCAGCAACCCTTCGCTGTCGCGATCCAGCCGCCCGGCGGGATAAATGCCGGGCACGTCGATAAAGTCCTTGAGCGTCGCCCGCCCTTGATCGTCACTGAACTGCGTCAGCACATCGAAGGGTTTGTTGAACAGGATCAGCCTCGGCTCGGCCGGCGGGGCCTTGGCCACACGGCGCGGGGCGGATGCGGGAGGTTTCGCGCCAGGGCGGCGGGAAGCGGGACGTGGCGGACGAGGCATGGCAAACACAACATCTAACGGTCTGGGCCGACCATGCTAGTGGCCCGACCGTTAAATAACCACTGCCCCTTCAACCGGGATCAGTTCATCAGCGGAACGGCGGCTCGTCGAAGCTGCGCAACTTGCGCGAGTGCAGCGAGTTGAGTTCGTTGCGCAACAGGTCCAGCGCCGCGATGCCGATCTTCAGGTGCTGGTTGACCGCCCGTTCGTAAAACGCGTTGGCCGAACCCGGCAATTTGATCTCGCTGTGCAGCGGTTTGTCCGAGACACAAAGCAACGTGCCGTACGGCACCCGCAAGCGGTATCCCTGAGCGGCGATGGTGCCGCTTTCCATGTCCACCGCCACGGCGCGGGACAGGTTGATCAACGGACGCTCCTGGGCCCAGCGCAATTCCCAGTTGCGGTCGTCGTAGGTCAGCACAGTGCCGGTGCGCAGGCGCTTCTTCAGCTCGTCGCCCTTTTCACCGGTGACATTCGCCGCCGCTTGCTGCAAGGCCATCTGCACTTCAGCCAGGGCCGGGATCGGAATATTCGGCGGCACGACCCGGTCGAGGATGCCATCGCGACGCATGTAAGCGTGGGCCAGCACGTAGTCGCCGATGGTCTGGGACTGCCGCAGCCCACCGCAGTGACCGATCATCAGCCAGCAGTGGGGGCGCAGCACGGCCAGGTGGTCGGTGATGTTCTTGGCGTTGGACGGCCCGACGCCGATGTTCACCAGGGTCACGCCGTGGCCGTCGCTGGCCTGCAGGTGATAGGCCGGCATCTGGTAGCGGTGCCAGACCACGCCCGCGGCGATCGCCGAGGCTTCACCGTGGTCCATGCTCTTTTCGATGATCACGTTGCCCGGCAGGACCATGCGCACAAAACGCGGGTCACTGCGCAGTTGCTCCAAGCCATGGACAATGAACTGATCCACATAACGGTGATAGTTGGTCAGCAGGATCCACGGCTGCACATGGCGCCAGTCGCTGCCGGTGTAATGCACCAGCCGACGCAGGGAAAAGTCCACCCGCGCCGCGTCAAACAGAGCCAGCGGTAGCGGGTCGGTGTTTTCCCAGTCGTAGAGGCCGTCGGCAATGCCATCGGTGGCGGCCGACAGGTCGGTACTGGGGAACACTCGCGCCAGCACCGCGGCAGTCACACCGGAGCCGGCCAGTTCATCACCCTGCTCCACCACGTAGGGATAGGGGATGTTCTGCTCGCTGACACCCACTTCGACGGTGACGGTAAAGTCGTGCATCAGCGGGACCAACTGCTCCAGCAGGTATTTACGGAACGCAGCCGGATGGGTGACGGTGACACTGTAGGTGCCCGGCAACTGGACCTTGGCGTAGGCGCGGGTGGTTTGCGGGACTTCGCCATGGCAGTGATAGGTCAGGCGCAGGGCGGGATAGCGAAACAACGCCCGCTGTTCGGCATCCGGCTCGATGCGATCCTTGAGGTACCGCTTGAGCGCCTGGTTCAGCGCAGTGGTCGCACGCTCGTGCAGGGCCGCCAGACGATCCACGGCTTGTTCGGCGGTTTGAACGACAATAAACGCTTCGGTCACGATCAGCTTCCTGTGTTCTGACTTGCAGGCCTTCATCTTGCCTGCATCGTCGTCCGACGGGAACAGTGGCGTATTGGGCGCGATCGATCATCCACCACAAATCCCCATGTGGGAGCGAGCCTGCTCGCGATAGCGGTGTATCAGTCACCAGAGATGTGAATGTGCCGCCGCCATCGCGAACAAGCTCGCTCCCACCCTTGATCGCCACCAGCCGAAGATTCTTCATTCACCTTAGATCCCCTGTGGGAGCGAGCTTGCTCGCGATAGCGGTGTATCAGTCACCCGAGATGTTGAATGTGCCGCCGCCATCGCGAGCAGGCTCGCTCCCACCCTTGATCGCCGCCAGCCGCAGATTCTTCATTCACCACAGATCCCCTGTGGGAGCGAGCTTGCTCGCGATAGCGGTGTATCAGTCACCAGAGATGTTGAATGTGCCGCCGCCATCGCGAGCAGGCTCGCTCCCACCCTTGATCACCACCAGCCGCAGATTCTTCAT
>NZ_CAAKGZ010000002.1:0-165488 GCF_901007645.1 Pseudomonas sp. FG-3G | reverse complement strand
CACCCGAGATGTTGAATGTGCCGCCGCCATCGCGAGCAGGCTCGCTCCCACACTTGATCGCCGCCAGCCGCAGGTTCTTCATTCACCGCAGATCCCTGTGGGAGCGAGCTTGCTCGCGATAGCGGTGTATCAGTCAGCAAAGATGTTGAATGTGCCGCCGCCATCGCGAGCAGGCTCGCTCCCACCCTTGATCGCCGCCAGTCGCAGATTCTTCATTCACCGCAGATCCCTTGTGGGAGCGAGCCTGCTCGCGATAGCGGTGTACCAGTCACCAGAGATGTTGGATGTGCCTACGCCTTCGCGAGCAAGCTCGCTCCCACAGGTTCGGCGTTTAGAAACCCTGGGGCGTGGAGCGTGTCACGATGGCCTCGACATTCAGGCCTCGGGGCAAGGCGCCGTATGCCCGGCCAGCCGAACCCAGGCGGCTGGCGATGAAGGCGTCGCTGACGTCGCTGTTGCCCGCTTCCAGCAGCAGCTTGGCTTGCAGGCCGATGGCGATCTCTTCAGTCAATTGCCGGGCGCGGTACTGGATGTCAGCGGTATCCTTGAACGCCGCCTGCAACCGATCGATGTGGGCAGCCAGGCGTTTGTCGCCGTGGCCGTCACCCAGCTCGGTGAACAGCACTTCAAGCACGCCCGGTTCCTTGGACAGCGCCCTCAACACATCCAGGCACTGCACATTGCCGGAGCCTTCCCAGGTCGAGTTCACCGGTGCTTCACGATAGAGGCGCGGCAGGATGCTGTCTTCGACATAACCCGCGCCGCCCATGCATTCGGCGGCTTCGTTGATCATCGCGGGGGCGCGTTTGCAGATCCAGTATTTGCCCACCGCAGTCACCAGCCGCGCGAACTTGGCCTCGTGTTCGTCACTCAAGTGGTCCAGCGCCCGGCCCATGCGCAGGCTCAGGGCGAGGGCGGCTTCACTTTCCAGCGCCAGGTCGGCCAGCACGTTTTGCATCAGTGGCTGTTCGCTCAACAACTTGCCACCGACCTTGCGATGCGCGCAGTGATGGCTGGCCTGGGTCAGGGCCTGGCGCATCAGAGCACTGGAACCGACCATGCAATCGAAGCGGGTCATGGCGACCATCTCGATGATGGTCGGCACGCCTCGCCCTTCCTCACCGACCATCCAGGCCAGCGCCCCACGGAATTCAACTTCGCTGGAGGCGTTGGAACAGTTGCCCAGCTTGTTCTTCAGCCGCTGGATATAGAACTGATTACGGGTGTCGTCCGGGCGATGGCGCGGCAGCAGGAAACAGCTCAGGCCCTTGTCGGTCTGGGCCAAGGTCAGAAAGGCATCGCACATCGGCGCCGAGCAGAACCACTTGTGGCCCACCAGCTCATAGGCCTGGCCCGGACCGCTGGCGCCCACCGGATAAGCTTTGGTGGTGTTGGCCCGCACGTCGGTGCCGCCCTGCTTTTCAGTCATCGCCATGCCAAGTGTCACCCCGGCCTTGTGGGCCATGCCGACGTTTCGCGGGTCGTACTCGGTGGCGAGCGCTTTGGGCACCCAGAGCTCGGCCAGGTCCGGTTGCAAACGCAACGCCGGGACGCTGGCGAAGGTCATGGTCAGCGGACAACCGGTGCCGGCTTCAGCCTGGCTGTGCAGATAAGTCATCGAGGCTCGGGCGACGTGGGCGCCGGGTTGCGGCTGGGCCCATGGCAGGCTGGGCAAGCCATGCTCGACGGCCGTGCGCATCAACTGGTGGTAAGCGGGATGGAATTCCACCAGATCGATGCGATGGCCGTAGCGGTCGTGGCTGGAAAACACCGGCTTGTTCTGGTTCGCCAGAAACCCCGCTTCCATCAGCGGCCCGCCGGCCAGTGCGCCATACGCATCGATCCGCCCTTGCGCCCAACCCGCACCAAAACGCTGCGACCACTGTTGCAGCGGCAGGTCGATGCGATAGAGGTTGGCGCCATCCAGGGACGGTGGCTGATTGGTGACCTCGTGGGTCTCGGCGAACTGGTGCAGGTTCATGACAGGGCTCCTTGGTCGGCCAGCAGAGGTTCAGTTAAGCACCGCCCCAAGGTCGAACAAAGTGTCATACCCGCCTAAATATCGGCGCTTTCACCCTGTTTTGGACAAAGTACCCGCCGTTGCAGAATCGTGCGCAACACCTCGAATTTCACCGGTTTGCTCAGGTAATCGGTCAACGCGCCCGACGTGCAGCGCTCGTGATTCGGATTGGGACTGACCACAAACACCGGCAGGTCCTCGCAGCCGGCGAGCGTACGGATCTGACAGCAGACCGACACCCCGTCCAGCGGTGGCGACTGGCAATCGAGCAGCACGGCATCAACACTCTCGCCCTGCAGCATATCCAGTGCCGCGCGGCCGCTGTCGGCGGTACGCACCCGGTAACCGAGCTTGAGCAACATGCCGCGCATCACCAGCAGATCAATGCTGTTGTCGTCAGCCAGCAACACCGTGCAATCCTGAGGCAACCGCGCGCTTTCTCGCGGGCTGAACGAAAATGGCATGGGCGCCTCCACGGGCACGGCCATTTCCACCTCGACATCCAACTGGAATCGGCTGCCGCGACCGGGTTCGGAGGTGTGAGTCAGGCGTCCGCCCAGCAACTCCACCAGCTGCCGACAGATCGCCAGCCCCACGCCGAGACCGCCGTATTCCCGAGTCATGGAACCGTCCAGCTGGAAGAAGCGCTGGTACAAGCTCGCCTCCCCGAGGTCCGTGAAACCAATACCGGTGTCGATCACGGCAAAGGACAGCACCAGCCGATCGAGCCCCGACGGCCTGCCACTGACCCGCAGCGCCAGGCCCCCTGTGCGGGTGAACTTGACGGCGTTGTCCAGCAGGCATTCCAGGCATTGGGCCAGCTTGCCACTGTCACCGATCAGCCGGTCCGTCAGGCCGGGTGCCACGTCGACCTTGAAATCCAGGCTCTTGACCGCCGCATTGGCACCGAACTGCACCTGCAAGGCGTCGACCATCGCCCGCAGACTGAACGGCGCCGGGTAGGCCTTGAGCTTGCCGGCCTGCAACTCGGTAAGGGTGAGGATGCCGTTGACCATGCGCATCATGTCCCGCGCAGAACCTGCGGCGGTCTGTTGATACTGGGTCAGCTCCTCATTCATTTCGACGGTTTCCATCAACTCCAGCGAACCGATCACGCCATTCATCGGCGTGCGCAGCTCATGGGTCAAGGTGGCGAGGAATTCATCCTTGAGTTTGTTGCCATGGGCCAATTGCTGGTTGAGCACTTCAAGTTTCTGCCCGGCGTCGAACAGCGTCTGGGCCTGCTGCTCGCGCATGGCATTGATACGGTCGGCCAGGGCCAGGGACAACAGCGCTACTTCGATGGCCGAGCCGATCTGGCTGGCGTACATGGTCAGGAATACGTTCGGCAGATAACCGAGCACCATCATCGTGTTGACCACGCCCCCCAGCAGAAACGCCGACCAAGCGATGATGAAATAACGCGCCACCCGCAGGCCACGCCACCAGACGAACAGCCCGGCGGCGAAAATCACCACGGTAAACACCAGCGCCAATGCCGTCGCCAGGCGCAAGGCCAGGGCGTAACTGGTCATCAGCGACAGGCCCACCACTACGGCGCTGTAGGCGATCAGCGCCAGCAGCAGCCGGTCAAGCCAACGACTGTGTTGCGCGGTTTGCAGGAAGCTGCGCGCAAACTGGCTGCCGAACAGACCCGCACAGCCGATGAAAAAGGGGGTTGCGGCATTGGCCCACCAGGGGTTGTCCGGCCAGAAATACTCCACGGCCGCTCCGTTGACCGACAACTGATACAAGCCGAACGAGGCGATATAAACGATGTAATAAAGGTAACTGGTGTCCCGCACGCTCAGGTAAATGAACAGGTTGTAGACCAGCATCCCCAGCAGTACGCCATAGATGGTGCCCAACACGTACAAGCGCACAGGTTGTTGCTCAAGATAGGCCGTGCTCGACCACAACGTCAGCGGCGCCTGGATCGACCCCTGGCTTTGCAGGCGCAGGTACACGGCCTGACGTTGTTCAGGTTTGAAGTCCAGGCTGAACAGGTAGTTGTTCTGGCGAATTTCACGGCTGGCGAACGGCAAGGCATCGCCGGTCTGGCGAACCAGGCGATACGCCCCGGCGCTGTCAGGCAGATACAAGTCCAGATGGTCCAGCGGCGGATAGGCCAGCTCCAACAACCAGGTGCGTTGGGCGTCCGGATTGCCGGGACGGTAGTGCAGGTCTATTTTCAGCCAGAATGCCGAGCGCGAATAACCAGCGTTCAGCGTGGCTTTGTCATGGGGCTTGAAGTGACCCGCCGCGGCCTCTGCCAGGACATCGTCGATGGTGGCCGTACCGTGGGTGTCTTCGAACACCTGCAGGGCATGACCCAAGGGCAGGCTTTGGGTGAATTCATCGAATTCGAGGGCGCTTGCCAAAGCGGGCAAGCACAGCAGCAACATCAGCAAATAGCGCATTTAAGCCCCAGCGTGGCCTGTCCGGTTGAATCAGGAAGCCCCCCATTCCCTGAGTAGACGTAAAACCGGCATTACCTGTTATTGGTTGGATCCATTTCTAGCATAGCCGCTGATGGCCAATTTGCACCATTGAAATTTTTCCTACAGATGGCTCTAGAACGGGCGTTCCAGCGCCAAGCATTGAGATAGAGCTGTTGCTTTGGTCAGGTCGGCAACGGGTGGATCAAAAGCAATCATCAGAGCAAGCAGTCCAGCATAAAACCCTCAGAGTCCGACCACCGACAAAACAGGTTTGGTGGTAAGCTCGCGCACCATGAATATCTACAGCTCTCGCCCCGTTGTCCTCTGTCTCTCCGGCCACGACCCCAGTGGTGGCGCCGGTTTGCAGGCAGATATCGAAGCCCTGCTCGCCCAGGGTTGTCATGCCGCCCCGGCCGTTACCGCATTGACCGTGCAGGACACGGTTAACGTGAGCGATTTCCGCGTGCTCGATCGGGAGTGGGTGCTGGCGCAAGCCAATGCCGTGCTCAACGATTCGCAGGTAGCGGCGGTCAAGCTGGGGATGCTCGGCTCACTGGAAATGGTCGACACGGTGGTCGAACTGCTGCAGGCGCACCCGCATTTGCCCATGGTCTGCGACCCAGTGCTGCGAGCCGGTGGCGGCGGACGATTGGGCAAGGATGAAGTCGGCTACGCCATGCGCGAACGCCTGTTACCCCTGGCAATCATCGCCACCCCCAATCTGCCGGAAGCACGCATCCTCGCCGAACTGCCCGAGGGCAGCGCCGATGAATGCGCCGAAAAACTGCTGCCCTTCGTCAAGCACCTGTTGATCACCGGTGGTCACGGCGACGAACATGAAGTCCACAATCGCCTGTACAGCCGCGATGGTCGCCGCGAAACGTTCACCTGCCAGCGCTTGCCCGGCAGCTACCATGGTTCCGGCTGCACCCTGGCCAGCGCCCTGGCTGGACGACTGGCCCAGGGCGAACACCTCGCCAGCGCGGTCAAGACAGCACTGGATTACACCTGGCGCACCCTGCGCGATGCCGAACAGCTGGGCAAAGGCCAGTTCGTCCCGCGTCGCCTGCCGCTGGATTTCTGCTCGTAGCCCCGGAGGCTGTGGAATGAAACTACGTGGCCTTTACGCCATCACCGATAGCCAACTGCTGGCCGGCAAATTCCTCGCGTATGTGCAAGCGGCACTGGAAGGTGGCGTCACCCTGCTGCAATACCGTGATAAAAGCAGCGACGAAGCCCGTCGTCTGCGCGAAGCCGAAGCGCTGCGCAATCTGTGCGAGCGCTACAAGACCCGATTGATCATCAACGACGACGCCGAACTGGCCGCGCGCCTGGGCGTCGGCGTTCACCTGGGCCAGACCGATGGCCCTCTGGCGCCAGTACGGGCGCTGCTGGGGCGCGACGCAATCATCGGCTCCACCTGTCATTCCAGCCTGGAGCTGGCCGAACAGGCCGCCAGCGAGGGCGCGAGCTATGTCGCGTTCGGACGCTTCTTCAACTCCAACACCAAGCCCGGCGCACCCAGTGCAAACCTTGAACTGCTCGACCAGGCCCGGATCAAACTGCATATACCGGTGTGCGCCATCGGCGGCATCACCCTGGACAACGCCGCCCCGCTGGTGGCTCACGGTGTCGACCTGCTGGCCGTGGTCCACGGTTTGTTCGGCGCCGACAGCCCCCAGGAAGTGACGCGCCGCGCCCGTGCCTTCAACGATCTGTTGCAGATCAAATAATTTTTCGATTTCGAGAGCCCAACCATGTCCCGTTCCGAAACCCTGTTTGCCAACGCCCAGAAGCACATCCCCGGCGGCGTGAACTCCCCCGTTCGTGCGTTCAAGAGCGTTGGCGGCACCCCGCTGTTCTTCAAACACGCCGAAGGCGCGTACGTGACGGACGAAGATGACAAGCGCTATGTGGACTACGTCGGTTCGTGGGGCCCGATGATCCTCGGCCACAGCCATCCGGACGTGCTGGAAGCGGTGCGCAACCAGTTGCAGCATGGCCTGTCCTACGGTGCCCCGACCGCCATGGAAACCGAGATGGCCGACCTGGTCTGCTCGATCGTGCCGTCGATGGAAATGGTGCGCATGGTTAGCTCCGGCACCGAGGCAACCATGAGTGCGATTCGCCTGGCGCGGGGCTTCACCGGTCGCGACAGCATCATCAAGTTCGAAGGCTGCTACCACGGCCACTCCGACAGCCTGCTGGTCAAGGCCGGTTCCGGCGCGCTGACCCAAGGTGTACCAAGTTCGGCCGGCGTGCCCGCAGCGTTTGCCAAGCACACCCTGACCCTGCCGTTCAACGACCTCGAAGAAGTCGAGAAGATGCTCGGCGAAGTCGGCCAGGAAGTGGCCTGCATCATCGTCGAGCCTGTGGCTGGCAACATGAACTGCGTACCGCCGGCGCCGGGTTTCCTCGAAGGCCTGCGCAGCCTGTGCGACCAGCACGGCGTGGTGCTGATTTTCGACGAAGTGATGACCGGTTTCCGCGTAGCCCTCGGCGGCGCCCAGGCCCACTACGGCGTGACACCGGACCTGAGCACCTTCGGCAAGATCATCGGCGGCGGCATGCCGGTCGGTTGCTTCGGCGGCAAGCGTGCCATCATGGAATGCATCGCGCCGCTGGGTCCGGTCTACCAGGCCGGTACGCTGTCAGGCAATCCGCTGGCCATGGCCGCCGGCCTGACCACCCTGCGTCTGATCAGCCGCCCGGGCTTTCACGCCGAGCTGACCGACTACACCACCCGTCTGCTCGACGGTTTGCAGATTCGTGCCGACGCAGCGGGCATTCCGTTCGTGACCACCCAGGCCGGTGGCATGTTCGGCCTGTACTTCAGTGGCGCCGATGACATCGTGACCTTCGAAGATGTGATGGCCAGCGACGCTGACCGCTTCAAGCGTTTCTTCCACCTGATGCTCGACGGTGGCGTGTACCTGGCACCGAGCGCGTTCGAAGCCGGCTTTACCTCCATCGCCCATGGCGAGGCCGAGTTGAAGATCACCCTCGACGCCGCTGAGCGGGCCTTCGCCGCGTTGAAGTAAGCCTGTGGATAACTGACGCCGGCTGACGCTGGCGTCAGTGATTGACGACAACCTCTTGCCCCTTTTCCTACGTATTAGCCCTCGAAGCTGCCGTTAGCGCTCCCTCGCAGCAGAAAAACGAGTAAAGACTTTGTAAGGATGGCCCTGCTTATTTCATAATGCGCGCTTATTGGATCCCCCGGAGGGTCCGCGTGCCCCTCAGAGGTAAGTCGATTCCCATGAACCGCACCGGCCGCACCCTTGCCCTGGGCTGCCTGTTGCTCCTTCAGCCGCTGCTGGCGAACGCACAAGCAGGCGGCAACTCGTTGTTGATCCCGGCGATGGGCCGTTGCACGCTCAACACCCAGCCACAAGATCTCGCACCGGCACTCGACGCCTGTCAAAAAGCGGCGGACGCGGGCGATGCACAAGCGCAATACGAGTTGGGCGAGTTCTACTACGACGGCAAGGCTGCGCCGCGCGACCTCAAACTGGCCCTCAGCTACTTCGAAAAAGCCTCACTGCAAGGCCATGCCCAGGCGCAATACAAGCTGGGCGGCATGTTCTTCCATGGCGAAGGCGTGCCGGCCAATAACGTGCAGGCCTACATTGTCTTGAAGATGGCGGCGGTCAATGGCGCCGAAGAAGCCCTGGACACCGCCGACGAAGTCGCCGAACAGATGCCCCGCGACGAACTGGAAGTCGCGACACAGGTGCTGGGGCAGATCTTCCGCAAATACCTGATGGAATTGCAGAACGCCGACGGGCGCACGCCCTTCTCGCCACTGCCCTGAATCCACCACGGCCTTGAGAGCCTAATCGCGAGCAGGCTCGCTCCCACAGTTAATCCCGGGTGTTCACAAATAATGTGCACACAGAAGATCCAGTGTGGGAGCGAGCCCGCTCGCGATTGGGGGCAACTCAGTCTTGGCGCTTACTTCTCAGGCATCGGCATCGGAAACGGCATGACATTGCCGACCGCGCCGCGGGCTTCGCTGATTTTCGGGGTGCCCAGGCGCTCGACCTCGTCGATACGCACGATCGAATGCATCGGCACGAAGCTGCGCACCACACCTTCGAACTGCGCCTTGAGCTTTTCTTCGCTCGGATCGACGACCATTTGCGTGCGCTCGCCAAAGACGAATTCTTCGACTTCCAGGAAGCCCCACAGATCACTTTGATAGATCTGCTTGGCGTACATTTCGAACACCTGGCCCTGGTTGAGGAAAATCACCTTGTAGATTGGAGCTTCACGTTTGGTCATGGCAGGCGAAATACATCGGCGGGTAAAAATGAGGGCGCGAACTATAGCATAGCCACTGCTCGCGCAGCGGTAGGAACCGGGTGACTTGTTCCCTATAATGCGCGGTTCTTTGAATCACGTGATGACTCCGTCCATGGCCAAGAAGCTTTACATCGAAACCCACGGTTGCCAGATGAACGAGTACGACAGCTCGCGCATGGTCGATCTGCTGGGTGAACACCAGGCCCTGGAAGTCACCGCCCGTGCCGAAGACGCCGACGTGATCCTGCTCAACACCTGCTCCATCCGCGAGCGCGCCCAGGACCGGGTGTACTCCCAGCTCGGTCGCTGGCGTGAACTGAAACTGGCCAACCCGGAAATGGTCATCGCCGTGGGCGGTTGCGTGGCCAGCCAGGAAGGCGCTGCCATTCGTGACCGCGCACCCTACGTGGACGTGGTCTTCGGCCCGCAGACCCTGCACCGCCTGCCCGAAATGATCGACGCCGCGCGCAGCACCAAGCTGCCGCAGGTCGACGTTTCGTTCCCGGAAATCGAAAAATTCGACCACCTGCCCGAACCGCGCATCGACGGCCCAAGCGCCTACGTGTCAGTGATGGAAGGTTGCAGCAAGTACTGCACGTTCTGCGTGGTGCCCTATACCCGTGGCGAAGAAGTCAGCCGGCCGTTCGACGACGTGATTGCCGAAATCATCCACCTGGCGGAACACGGCGTGCGGGAAGTGACGCTGCTGGGGCAGAACGTCAACGGTTATCGCGGCCTGACCCACGATGGGCGCCTGGCGGACCTCGCCGAGCTGATCCGCGTGGTGGCGGCCGTGGAGGGCATCGACCGCATCCGCTACACCACCTCGCACCCACTGGAGTTCTCCGACAGCCTGATCCAGGCCCATGCCGAAGTGCCTGAACTGGTCAAGCATCTGCACCTGCCGGTGCAATCGGGCTCCGACCGGATCCTGGCGGCCATGAAGCGCAACCACACGGCGCTGGAGTACAAATCCAAGCTGCGCAAACTGCGGGCGGCGGTGCCGGGAATCTGCATCAGTTCGGACTTTATCGTGGGTTTCCCCGGCGAAACCGAGAAAGATTTCCAGCAGACCATGAAGCTGATCGAAGACGTGGGTTTCGATTTTTCCTATTCCTTCGTCTACAGCCAGCGTCCCGGCACTCCGGCCGCCGATTTGGCGGACGAGACACCAGAAGAGGTGAAAAAAGAACGACTCAACGCCTTGCAACATCGCTTGAACCAGCAAGGTTTCGAGATCAGCCGACAGATGGTCGGCTCCGTCCAGCGGATTCTGGTGACCGATTACTCGAAAAAAGACCCGGGCGAATTGCAAGGGCGGACCGAAAACAACCGCATCGTCAACTTCCGCTGCGACACTCCGGCCCTGATCGGCCAGTTCGCCGACGTCCACATCGATGCCGCGCAACCGCACTCGTTGCGCGGTTCGTTGGTCCAGTGACCCCGCACTTCCTGTGGGAGCGAGCTTGCTCGCGATAGCGGCATGACAGTCAATACTTATGTTGAATGTGAAGCCCCCATCGCGAGCAAGCTCGCTCCCACAGTGGTCGTGCCATGCCCTGTGATCAGATTCGCCTCTTTAAGAGCTTTCGCACCCAGCCTACTGGCGTTATCCTTGATTTCATCTTAATTGCCCCAGGGCGGCTAAAAACGACCTTGAACGCACCCATCGAACCACATCGTTTCATTCTCGAGCCCTTTGAGGCTCGCCGCTTCGCCAATCTGTGCGGGCAATTCGACGAGCATCTGCGCTTGATCGAACAGCGCCTGGCCATCGAGATCCGCAACCGCGGAAACCAGTTCGAACTGATCGGCGAACCCAAGCACACCTCCTCCGCGGAAAACCTGCTGCGCCGCCTCTATAGGGAAACCAAGGGAAGCGAGTTGTCGCCGGACACCGTCCACCTGTTCCTGCAGGAGTCGGCACTCGAAGAACTCGAGAACCACGCTCCGTCGGAACCTGCCGTGGCCTTGCGCACGAAAAAAGGCATGATTCGCCCTCGCGGCTTGAATCAGCAGCGCTACGTGAAGGAAATCCTGGGCAACGACATCAACTTCGGCATCGGTCCGGCCGGTACCGGCAAGACCTATCTGGCCGTGGCCTGCGCCGTCGATGCGCTGGAACGCGAACAGGTGCGCCGTATCCTGCTGGTGCGTCCGGCGGTTGAAGCGGGGGAAAAACTCGGTTTCCTGCCCGGCGACCTCGCCCAGAAAATCGACCCGTACTTGCGTCCGCTGTATGACGCACTGTACGAAATGCTCGGCTTCGAATACGTCGCCAAGCTGATCGAACGCCAGGTCATCGAGGTCGCACCGCTGGCCTATATGCGTGGCCGTACGCTGAACAACAGCTTCATCATCCTCGACGAAAGCCAGAACACCACGGTCGAGCAGATGAAAATGTTCCTGACCCGGATCGGCTTCGGCTCCACCGCAGTGATCACCGGGGACATCACCCAGGTCGACCTGCCCCGTGGCACCAAATCCGGGCTGAACCATGTGATCCAGGTGCTCAAGGACGTGCCGGGCATCAGTTTCACGCATTTTATGCCCAAGGACGTCGTGCGCCATCCATTGGTGCAGCGCATCGTCGAAGCCTACGAGCGCTTCGAGAATCATCAGGATGAGCTGGCGACCGCTGAGAAGGGCAATCGCCACGATGCTTGAACTTGACCTGCAACTGGCCAGCGAACGCCCCGCTCCCAGCGAGGCTCAGTTACGCCAATGGTGCGAGCTGGCCCTGCGCCAGCGCAGCGCCGACTCGGAATTGACCATTCGCCTGGTGGACGAGCCCGAAGGCCGCGAGTTGAACCACACCTGGCGGCAGAAAGACTACGCCACCAATGTGTTGTCGTTCCCCGCCGACGTGCCCGACGAACTGCTCGACATTCCGCTGCTGGGCGATCTTGTGATCTGCATCCCGGTGGTGGAGCGCGAAGCTGCCGAACAAGGCAAGACCGCTGAGGCCCACTGGGCCCATCTGGTGATTCACGGCTGCTTGCATCTATTGGGTTACGACCATATAGAAGAAGACGAAGCCGAGGAAATGGAATCGCTGGAACGAACGTTGCTTGCAGAGCTGGGTCACCCCGACCCCTACGCCGGCGACGAACACTGATACATCAACCTGTAACGACAAAGGATTCAGAGTAATCGCTATGAGCGAAGATCGATCGAGCAACGGGCAGAAGTCATGGCTGGGCAAGCTCACCCAGGCTTTTGCCCATGAGCCGAAAAACCGCCAGGAGCTGCTGGAGCTGCTGCGCGATGCACACCAGAATAAACTGCTGGACAGCGAAGCGCTGGCCATCGTCGAAGGCGCCATCCAGGTCGCTGACCTGCAAGTGCGGGACATCATGGTCCCCCGTTCGCAGATGGTCAGCATCAAGGCGACCCAGACACCTCGCGAATTCCTGCCCGCCGTGGTCGATTCCGCTCACTCGCGCTACCCGGTAGTCGGCGAGAGCCATGACGACGTCATGGGCGTGCTGCTGGCCAAGGATCTGCTGCCGCTGATCCTTCAGGAGAACGGCGACAGTTTCAACATCAAGGACTTGCTGCGCCCGGCCACCTTCGTGCCCGAGTCCAAGCGCTTGAACGTGCTGCTGCGTGAATTCCGCGCCAATCACAACCACATGGCCATCGTCATCGACGAATACGGCGGCGTGGCCGGACTGGTCACCATCGAAGACGTGCTCGAGCAGATCGTCGGCGACATCGAAGACGAGCACGACGTCGAGGAAGACAGCTACATCAAGCCGCTGCCCAGCGGCGACTTCCTGATCAAGGCCCTGACGCCGATCGAGAACTTCAACGAGTTTTTCGACAGTCAATTCTCCGACGATGAGTTCGACACCGTCGGCGGCCTGGTGATGAGTGCTTTCGGGCACCTGCCCAAGCGCAATGAAACCACGGAAATCGGCTCCTGGCGCTTTCGCATCCTGAACGCCGACAGCCGTCGGATTCACTTGCTGCGCCTGTCACCCATTGCCCGATAAACCCTGCGAGACCCGCTAAGGACACACATGCGCTGGACAACCCGCCCCGGCTGGCCCGGTAACCTGCTGGCCATGGCGGCTGGCGCGATCACCACCCTGGCCCTGGCGCCGTTCGACATCTGGCCGCTGGCACTGCTGGCGGTCGGGCTGTTCTATGCCGGTCTGCGCGAGCTTTCACCGCGCCAGGCCCTCGGCCGTGGCTGGTGCTTCGGTTTCGGCCTGTTTGGCGCCGGCACCAGCTGGATCTACGTCAGCATTCACAACTTCGGCGGCGCCTCGGTGCTGCTCGCCGGTTTCTTGATGCTGCTGTTCATCGCCGCCATTGCCTGGTTTTTCGCCCTGCCCGCCTGGCTCTGGGCCCGATGGTTGCGGCGTAACGAAGCCCCGCTGGCCGACGCCTTGGCCTTCGCCGCCCTGTGGCTGGGCCAGGAAGCCTTTCGCGGCTGGTTCCTCACCGGGTTTCCGTGGCTGTATTCCGGTTACAGCCAACTTGACGGCCCCTTGGCCGGCCTCGCGCCGCTGGGCGGGATGTGGCTGATTTCCTTCACCCTGGCCCTGACCGCCGCGCTGCTGTACAACGCGCCACGGTTGATCCGCGCCGGGCGCAAAGGCTTTATCGCAGCGGGCGTGGTCCTGCTGATCGGCCCGTGGGTCGCCGGCATGGCGCTCAAAGACCATGCCTGGACCAGCCCTTCGGGTGATCCGCTGAGCGTCGCGGCGATCCAGGGCAACATCGAACAAAGCATGAAGTGGGACCCCGAGCAGCTCAACGCGCAACTGGCGTTGTACCGCGACATGAGTTTTGCCTCCAAACGGGTCGACCTGCTGATCTGGCCGGAAACAGCTGTGCCGGTGCTCAAGGAATCTGCCCAGGGCTATCTGGACATGATGGGCACCTTCGCCGCCGAGCGAAATTCGGCGCTGATTACCGGCGTTCCGATTCGCCAACTGGTGCACCAGCAGAAGCGTTACTTCAACGGCATCACCGTGACCGGTGAAGGTGACGGCACTTATCTGAAGCAAAAACTGGTGCCATTTGGCGAATATGTGCCGTTGCAGGACATTCTGCGGGGGTTGATCGCGTTCTTCGATCTCCCCATGTCGGACTTTGCCCGGGGCCCGGCCGACCAGTCTTTGCTGCAAGCCAAGGGTTACCAGATCGCGCCGTTCATCTGCTATGAAGTGGTCTACCCGGAGTTCGCCGCTGGCCTCTCGGCGCGCAGCGACCTGCTGCTGACCATCAGCAACGACACCTGGTTCGGCACCTCGATCGGCCCGCTGCAACACCTGCAAATGGCGCAGATGCGCGCCCTGGAAGCCGGTCGCTGGATGATCCGCTCCACCAACAACGGCGTCACCGGCCTGATCAACCCCTTCGGCCAGATCACCGTACAGATCCCGCAATTCGAGCGTGGCGTGCTGTACGGCGAAGTGGTGCCGATGCACGGGCTGACGCCCTACCTGCAATGGCGCTCGTGGCCGCTGATCATCGTGTGCGTGTTGCTGCTGGGCTGGGCGTTGATGGCGGGACGGATGGCCAAGACGGTTTAAGGTTGCTCGTTCCCACGCTCCGCGTGGGAATGCAGCCCGTGACGCTCCGCGTCATTGGTGGCCGACGCCAGCCCGCCTTGGAACGCAGAGCGTCCCTTGAGGCGTGCCCACGCAGGAGCGTGGGAACGATCCGGGAACACTTCAACGATAAAACAACCTATACCCCACCTGCCCCACCGCCTCGTTCATCAACTGCCCCGATTGCCAGATCGACTTGAACTCCGGCATCCAGCCGCCCAGCGGGCGGGCATTGTCCTGCCCCAGAAAGCCCACCGGTGCAGGAACCACTTCAAACCCCGAGCGCTCGAAACTCCAGACTGCCCGTGGCATGTGCGACGCATGGGTCACCACCACGACTCGTCTGATGCCCTGCGGCAGCAACATCTCGGCGCTCATCTGGGCGTTTTCCCAGGTCGTGCGACTGCGCCCTTCCTGCCAGCGCACGGTGACACCAAAATCATCGAGCATCGAATCGGCCATCAATTTCGCTTCACTCGGCGGGGAGCCATAGTGCAAGCCGCCGCTGGTCAGCACCGGCAATCCCGATGCCTTGGCCAGTCGCGCCGCATACCGCTGGCGCTCCAGACCGATGCCGGTGGGCTGGTCGGTACCCCAGGCCAGGTCACCGCGATCGCGGCCCGAACCAAGCACCACGATGGCATCGGCACGTTGCGCCAGCGTCACCCATTCGCTGCGAGGCAGCGGTGGCTCGCGCTCCAGCGCCTTGGCGCTCCATTGCACCACCACAGGCAAACTCATCAGCCAGAAACCGCCCACCCCTGCAATGAAACACAGGCGAGCCAGGCGCGGCCGGGAGTTGCGCCACCACCAGGCAAGCACCAACAACAGCAAAAGAATGCCGGGCGGCAATAAAAGTTGTTTGATGAAATAGCGAAACGGCATCGGGCATCTCCATAGATGCCCGAAGCCTAGGTGGGTTGACGCAAAGCGACAACAGATTCGAAATAACCTTGAACCAAAAAAAGCGACAAGCGTGAATCCGGCTTTACTTGAACTGCAGTGACCGGACTTTTACAGCATCCCTGGTGGGCGTCCGATCCTTGAGCCATACAACCTTGGCCGAACGGGGCGTATCGAGGCGCTTGAGTAGCTGAGCCCCACTTGTGGGGGCTTGATGCCCGACCTGCTCAAGGTAAGCCTTGACCAGCTCGAACTCTGCGGGGGTCAAGCCACGCAGTTCCAGCTCTGCCGGGCGTTCATCGCGCAAGCGACCGGCGGTTCTTGCAGCGTCCAGGGCCACCCCGAGACGATCGATCAGTTTTTCGTACAACTCAGGTGTAGTTACTTTACGTTGTGATTCAACCATCCCTCACCTCATTGAAGATAAGACTCACTCCCCATTGAGAAGCTTAGCTTCGCTGGGCAAACCGGCAGGGCGCCGCGACCAACGGCCCTGAACAGCGGCCGTCACCGGGTATCGACAATGCCCCGGCACGCAATCAGGGTTTCCCTCGGCAGAGCACGGTCATGTATGCTACGGCGCTTCCTGTAACTCCACTTCCAGCTCGGCTGGGCATCGAAAACGCCGCATCAGGCGTCGTCTGCGTCCAGCATGGCAACGAAGAGGATTGGGCCACCCCATTCAGTACAAAAGTAGCCATGCACGAACACTATCAGCCCCGTGAAATCGAAGCCGCCGCCCAGTCGTTCTGGGACGAGCAAAAGTCCTTTGAAGTCAGTGAACAGCCAGGCAAGGAGACTTACTACTGCCTGTCGATGTTCCCTTACCCCAGCGGCAAGCTACACATGGGGCATGTGCGCAACTACACCATCGGCGATGTGATCTCCCGCTACCAGCGCATGCAAGGCAAGAATGTCCTGCAACCCATGGGTTGGGACGCTTTCGGCATGCCGGCGGAAAACGCCGCGATGAAGAACAACGTGGCCCCCGCCAAGTGGACCTACGAAAACATCGCCTACATGAAGACCCAGCTGCGCAGCCTGGGCCTGGCGGTGGACTGGTCCCGCGAGGTCACCACCTGCAAGCCTGATTACTACCGCTGGGAACAATGGCTGTTCACCCGCCTGTTCGAAAAAGGTGTGATCTACCGCAAGAACGGCACCGTGAACTGGGACCCGGTGGACCAGACCGTACTGGCCAACGAGCAGGTGATCGACGGTCGCGGCTGGCGCTCCGGCGCGCTGATCGAAAAGCGCGAAATCCCGATGTACTACTTCAAGATCACCGCCTACGCGGATGAACTGCTGGAGAGTCTCGACGAGCTGACCGGCTGGCCTGAACAGGTCAAGACCATGCAGCGCAACTGGATCGGCAAGTCCCGGGGCATGGAAGTGCAGTTCCCCTACGACGTCGCCTCCATTGGCGAAGCGGGCAATCTGAAAGTCTTCACCACCCGTCCGGATACCCTGATGGGCGCCACCTATGTCGCCGTGGCCGCCGAGCATCCGCTGGCGACCCTGGCCGCCCGCAACAACCCCGAGCTGCAGGCGTTCATTGCCGAATGCAAAGGTGGCAGCGTCGCTGAAGCCGATGTCGCCACTCAAGAGAAGAAAGGCCTGCCGACCTCGCTGTTCGTCGAGCATCCGCTCACCGGCGAAAAACTCCCGGTGTGGGTCGCCAACTATGTGCTGATGCACTACGGCGACGGCGCCGTCATGGCTGTTCCGGCCCACGACGAGCGCGATTTCGAATTCGCCCACAAGTACAACCTGCCGATCAAGGCTGTGGTGCGTACCAGCGCCGGTGACCAGACCCCGGCGCCATGGCAGGACGCTTATGGCGAACACGGCGAACTGATCAACTCCGGCGAGTTTGACGGCCTGGACTTCCCCGGCGCGTTCGACGCCATCGAAGTGGCCCTGATCAAGAAAAACCTCGGTGCCTCCCGCACCCAGTTCCGCCTGCGGGACTGGGGCATCAGCCGCCAGCGCTACTGGGGCTGCCCGATTCCGATCGTGCACTGCGATACTTGCGGTGACGTACCGGTACCGGAAGATCAACTGCCCGTGGTCCTGCCCGAAGACGTGGTACCCGACGGCGCCGGCTCGCCCCTGGCGCGCATGCCCGAGTTCTACGAGTGCAGTTGCCCGAAATGCGGCGCGCCGGCCCGGCGTGAAACCGACACCATGGACACGTTCGTCGAGTCCTCGTGGTACTACGCCCGCTACGCCTCACCGCACTATGAAGGCGGCCTGGTGGAAAAATCCGCGGCTGACCACTGGTTGCCGGTGGATCAGTACATCGGCGGCATCGAACACGCCATTCTCCACCTGCTCTACGCGCGCTTCTTCCACAAGCTGATGCGTGACGAAGGCCTGGTGAGCTCCAACGAGCCGTTCAAGAACCTGCTGACCCAAGGCATGGTGATCGCCGAGACTTACTATCGTCGCGAAGCCAACGGTGCCTACACCTGGTACAACCCGGCCGACGTCGAACTCGAACGCGACAGCAAAGCCAAGGTCATCAGCGCCAAACTGATCGCCGACGGCCTGCCGGTGGAAATCGGCGGCACCGAGAAGATGGCCAAGTCGAAGAACAACGGCGTCGACCCGCAGTCGATGATCGACCAGTTCGGCGCCGACACCTGCCGCCTGTTCATGATGTTCGCCTCGCCACCCGACATGAGCGCGGAATGGTCCGACTCCGGCGTCGAAGGTTCGCACCGCTTCCTCAAGCGCGTCTGGCGTCTGGCTCAAGCCCACGTCACTCAGGGCCTGCCGGGCAAACTGGACGTCGCCGGCCTGAACGACGAGCAGAAAGCCGTTCGCCGTTCGATCCACCTGGCCATCAAGCAGGCCAGCCATGACGTCGGCCAGAACCACAAATTCAACACCGCCATCGCCCAGGTGATGACGCTGATGAATGTCCTGGAAAAAGCCGCGCAAGGCACCGAACAGGATCGCGCACTGGTTCACGAAGGTCTGGAAGCCGTGACGCTGCTGCTGGCTCCGATCACGCCGCACATCAGCCACGAGCTGTGGAACCGCCTGGGCCACGCTGACCCGGTGATTGACGCCGGCTGGCCGGTAGTGGACGAAACCGCGCTGGTGCAGGACAGCCTGACCCTGGTCATCCAGGTCAACGGCAAGCTGCGCGGCCAGATCGAAATGCCAGCCGCCGCCACTCGCGAAGAAATCGAAGCCGCCGCACGGGCCAATGAAAACGTGTTGCGCTTCGTCGATGGCCTGACGATCCGCAAAGTGATCGTCGTGCCCGGCAAACTGGTCAACATCGTCGCAAGCTAATTGGATCGGGCGCCGGCTTGGGCCGGGCGCCGAATATAACCTGCGGGGCCGCACTGTCGAGCCATAGGGTTTCAAGGGGAGCAACAAGATGATCAAACGTAATCTGCTGGTAATGGGCCTGGCGGTCCTGTTGAGCGCCTGTGGCTTCCAGCTGCGCGGCACCGGCACCACCGAGCTGGCCATCACGGAGCTGGACCTCAGCGCCCGGGACGCTTATGGCGAGACCGTGAAGATGCTGCGCGACTCACTGGAAAACAGCGGCGTGAAGGTCTACAACGGCGCGCCGTACAAACTGGTGCTGACCAGTGAACAGCAAAGCCAGCGCAGCCTGAGTTACGCCGGTGCCGGTCGCTCGGCCGAGTACGAACTCAACAACGTCCTGAGCTATGAGATCCGCGGCCAGAACAATCTGGTGCTGCTGGACGACAAACTGCAAGTGCAGAAGGTCTACCTGCACGATGGCAACAACATCACCGGTTCCGACCAGGAGTCGAGCGAAGTCCGTGTCGAAATGCGTCGTGACCTCGTGCAACGCATGATGCTGCGCCTGCAACAACTGAGCCCAGCCCAACTGGACCAGTTGCAGCAGACCGCCGACGCCCGCGCCAAGGCAGAAGCCGAAGCACTGGAAGCGGCACGCAAGGCTGAGGCGGAAACCCCGCAACAGTCGCCGATGCAAATCCCGTCTGAATAAGCCTTGCGGGGCGCTCCGGCGCCCCGCTCGCCTTCTCTTATGAAGCTCGCTCCCGCCCAACTCGGCAAACACCTGCAAGGCGCCCTCGCGCCGGTCTACATCATCAGTGGCGATGATCCGCTGCTGTGCCAGGAAGCCGCCGACGCCATTCGCTCTGCCGCCCGTCAGCAAGGCTTCGACGAACGCCAGGTGTTCGCCGCCGACGCCAGTTTCGACTGGGGCACGCTGTTGCAGGCTGGGGCGAGCATGTCGCTGTTCGCGGAAAAACGCCTGCTGGAACTGCGCTTGCCATCCGGCAAACCCGGTGACAAGGGCGCCGCTGCGCTGATCGAATATTGCTCACGGCCGGCTGAAGACACGGTGTTGCTCATCAGCCTGCCAAAACTCGACGGCAGCGCGCAAAAAACCAAATGGGGCAAGGCCCTGGTCGAAGGTCAGCAGACCCAGTTCGTACAGATCTGGCCGGTGGACGTCAGCCAGTTGCCCAGCTGGATCCGCCAGCGCCTGTCCCAGGCCGGCCTGTCGGCCAGCCAGGATGCGGTGGAACTGATCGCCGCCCGGGTCGAAGGCAACCTGCTGGCCGCCGCTCAGGAAATCGAAAAACTCAAGCTGATGGCCGAGGGTGGGCAGATCACCGTAGAAACGGTACAGGCCGCCGTGGCCGACAGTGCGCGTTTCGATGTGTTCGGGCTGACCGATGCGATCCTCAACGGTGAAGCCGCCCACGCCCTGCGCATGCTCGAGGGCTTGCGGGGCGAAGGCGTCGAGCCTCCGGTGATCCTCTGGGCCCTTGCCCGGGAGTTGCGCCTGCTGGCCAACCTCTCATTGCAATACAGCCAGGGTGTACCGTTGGACAAGGCTTTCAGCCAAGCCCGTCCGCCGGTGTGGGACAAACGCAAGCCGCTGATGAGCAAGGCCCTGCAACGCTATTCGGCACCGCGCTGGGCGCAACTGCTGCTCGAAGCCCAGCGCATCGATGCGCAGATCAAAGGTCAGGCGGCGGGGTCGCCATGGATGAGCCTGAGCCGCTTGTCGCTTTTGATGGCTGGGCAGCGGTTGGCCTTACCTGCCGAGTAAGCCATTTCTTCCGACCCACAGAGCTTTTTGTGGGGAGGATGTTTTCTGTGGCAAAGATGCTTTTGTGGCGAGGGAGCTTGCTCCCGCTGGGGCGCGTAGCGGCCCTGTTTTTTGGGGCTGCTGCGCAGCCCAGCGGGAGCAAGCTCCCTCGCCACAAAAGCTCTCCAGCCACAATTCCCCTCGCCATCCTTGAAATTTCCTACGCAAAGCAGGGACTGGACAGCCTCCCAACTCTGCCCCATGATTTGCTTCGCAAAACCACCCCACGAGAGATCCCATCATGAGCAAAAAGCCATCCAAGCATGGCCCCAACAAGGCCAAATCCATCATCGCCCAGCCCCTGTTCCGCAGCCGCCAGGAACGACCCGCCAAGGGCAAAGGCAGCTACCGCCGCGAAGCCTTCCAGTCTGACAACTGGGAGGCTTCTTGCTTTGTGGCGGCTTGAAACACCCGGACCAGCCCTATTCTCCTTTGCGCATGATAAGGTCAGCATCTGATTTGTTTATCTGGACCCGTGCATGCCCTTTTGTCTTTCCCGTCGTTGGCCCCTGCGCCAATTGATTGCAGCCACAAGCGTCGTTCTGCTTGTCGCCTGCGCAGAAAAACCTACCGCCGCCGACGCCCAACCGCTCAAGACCGTCCCTGCCGTGCCTGCTCCAGCCATCGTGCCGCCCGTGGTCCCGACCGGTGATAACCTGGTCATCGCCCCCACGCAAACTTTCGCCGAATGGCAAGCCGGGTTTCGCAAGCAAGCCCTGGCCGCGGGAATCCGTGCCGACCTGTTTGATCGCGCCTTTATCGGCGTCAGCCCGGACATGAGCGTCATCAAAGCCGACCGCAGCCAGCCGGAGTTCAGCCGTCCGGTGTGGGAATACCTCGATGGAGCCTTGTCGCCGCTGCGAGTACGCCGGGGCCAGACACTGGTCCAACAGCATGCCGACATCCTGCAAAGCATCGAGCAGCGCTATGGCGTCGACCGCCAGGCCCTGGTGGCGGTGTGGGGCATGGAAAGCAACTTCGGTCAGTTCCAGGGCACCAAGTCGGTGATCAACTCCCTGGCGACCCTGGCCTATGAAGGGAGACGCCCGGGGTTTGCCCATGCGCAGCTGATCGCCGCACTGCAGATCCTGCAAGACGGCGACATCGCTCCGGAAAAAATGCTCGGTTCCTGGGCCGGAGCCATGGGCCAGACCCAGTTCATTCCCACCACGTACAACACCCACGCGGTGGATTTCGATGGTGACGGCCGCCGCGATATCTGGGGCAGCGCCACCGACGCCCTGGCCTCGACCGCGCACTACCTGCAAAGCTCTGGCTGGCAGCGCGGACAGCCGTGGGGCTTCGAGGTAAAGCTCAAAGAAGGGTTCGACTACCCGCTGGCCGACGGCGCGATCCGCAAACCCGTCTCCGAATGGCTGCAACTGGGCGTCAGCCTGCCCAACGGCAGCCAGGTCCCGGCCGGCGCCGAACACTTGTCGGCAGCCCTGCTACTGCCGGCCGGCTATCGCGGGCCGGCTTTCCTGGTGCTCGACAACTTCCGCGCCATCCTCAAGTACAACAATTCCTCGTCGTACGCCTTGGCGGTGAGTTTGCTGTCAGAGCGCTTCGCCGGCGCGGGGCTGATCAGCGGGCAATGGCCAAAGGACGATCTGCCCTTGAGCCGTAGCGAGCGCTTCGAACTGCAAACCTTGCTGGGCAAACACAACTTCGACGCAGGCACGCCCGACGGCATCATCGGCGCCAACACCCGCAAAGCCATACGCAGCGCCCAGCAGTCGTTCGGCTGGCCCGCGGATGGGTATCCGACGCACAAGCTGCTGGAAGGGTTGCGTAACCGCTGATTTGCCTTATGGCGGCTACCGCCATCGCGAGCAAGCTCGCTCCCACAGTTGACCGCGTTCTTTCAGAGAAACGCGGGGCCAATGTGGGAGCGAGCTTGCTCGCGATGACTGACCATCAGGCAACAAAAATCTAACCCCTGACCACCACATCCTGCTCCAGCACCAACCTCTTCTCCCCCGCATCCAGCGTCACCAACGCGCCCATGGGCAACGTCAGGTTCGGGTCGCAATGCCCACTGCGCCAGCCTGACAACACCGGGATACCAAACGGCTCGAAGGTCTGCTGGAACAGTTTGTTCAACGCCTCAAGGTCCACCCCGGCGACATCCCCCAGCAACACACCCCGCAGCTTTGCCAGCGTGCCAGCCAGCCGTAACTGGGTCAGCAGACGGTCGATGCGGTAAAGCGGCTCGTTGATGTCTTCCACCAACAGGATCACGCCTTCGGCGTCGATTTCGTAGGGCGTGCCCATGGTCGCGGCAATCATCGACAGATTGCCCCCCAGCAAACGCCCGCAGGCGATGCCGGGTGCGACGGTAGTCAATGGATAAGCTGCGGGATGGCTCAGCACACTGCCGGCCTTCAACTGCCCACGCAACAGGCTGAAAAAAGAAGTGACGGTGGAGGGTTCCTTGTCGCCGAGAAGATCGGCGTTGAGCAACGGGCCATGAAAGGTGACAAACCCTGCATAGCGGCTGATGGCCAGGTGCAAGGCGGTGATGTCGCTGTAGCCGACGAAGGGCTTGGCGTTGCGCCGCAACAGGTCGAAATCGATGCGATCCAGCAAACGCGGGGTGCCGTAGCCGCCACGCAGGCAAATGATCGCTTTTACTTCTGGGTCGGCGAAGGCGGCATGCAGGTCGTTGAGGCGTACTTCGTCGCTGCCGGCCAGGTAGCCGTCCTTTTCGTACACACCTGGGAATATACGCAGCTCATGGCCCCGGGCGCGCATCCATTGGATGGCTTTGTCCGTTTCCAGGTTTGCTGGACCGGCGGGGGCGATCACGGCGATCAGGCCTTCGGTCGGGAGTGCTGGGACGGGGTGATGTGGGTTTAGGGTGGGTTCCATGGGTTTCCCGGTCTTTTTGATCGTGTGTATATCCGTTGCTGCGGTAACGGCTACTTATGGTTCCGCTCTTACAGCGGGTCACTTTCGAAAAGCGCGAAAGTAACCAAAGCGCTTCTGCCCCACCACTCGGCACCTCGCTTAGGCTCGGTGTGCCCGAACGAAGGCATTGCTCCGTGGGCCCGCCGCGAAGGGCCATCCATGGCCCAGCGCGGCTATCCCGGCATCCATGCCGGGATGCCCACTGCGCAATACCTGCGTTCGGCCAGCGTGGTTTAACGGGGCGTCAAGATCAAGATCAAGATCCAAAGCAAAGCAAGAGCTGGGCATGTCCAGCATCTATGTGGCTGAGCCACCGCTATCGCGAGCAAGCTCGCTCCCACATTGGATCTTCAGCGAATACAGAATTCATGTGCACCTAGCCCCCTGTGGGAGCGAGCTTGCTCGCGATGAGGTCCGCACATCCAACATCACCGCAGACTGACCCACCGCTTTCGCGAGCAAACCCGCTCCCACAGGGGAAACGCGATACCCCCAAACCAGGCCGGCTGTCAGGCCGCCTCGCGGTGGACGTTGATCTGGGGCGCCCCGTTAACCACGCTGGCTGAACGCAGGCATTGGTTCGTGGGTAACCCGGCATGGATGCCGGGTTAGCCGCGCTGGGCCATGGATGGCCCTTCGCGGCGGGCCCACGAACCAATGCCGGAGTGAAGGCATGCCGAGCCTAGGCGAGGCACCGAGTGGTGGGGCAAGAGCGTTTTGGTTACTTTTGACTGGGCCGGCTTCCGGGCTCTTCAAAAGTGACCCGCCGTAAGGGCGGAACCACAAGTAGCCGTTACCGCAGCAACGGATATACACACCGCCCCAAAAAACAACGCTAGAAAATCAAGACCCGAGCAACTCAGCCTTAACCAACTTCGCCTGCTCATCCGCATGATACGAAGACCGCACCAACGGCCCGGAAGCAACGTTCTTGAAGCCCATCTTGTACCCTTCCTCAGCAAACCAGGCAAAGGTATCCGGGTGCACAAAACGCTGCACCGGCAGGTGACTACGCGAAGGCTGCAGATACTGACCCAAGGTCAGCATGTCGATGTCATGCTCACGCATGCGCTTCATCACTTCGATGACTTCTTCGTCAGTTTCCCCCAGGCCCAGCATCAAGCCGGATTTGGTCGGAATGTGCGGCATCATCTGCTTGAAGCGTTGCAGCAAGGTCAGCGACCACTGGTAGTCCGAACCCGGACGCGCAGCTTTGTACAGGCGCGGTACGGTTTCCAGGTTGTGGTTGAAGACATCCGGCGGCTCGGCGGCGGTGATTTGCAGTGCGATGTCCATGCGACCGCGATAGTCCGGCACCAACGTCTCAAGCTGCACGTTCGGTGACAGCTTGCGGATTTCGCGGATGCAGTCGGCAAAGTGCTGGGCACCGCCGTCACGCAGGTCGTCGCGGTCCACCGAGGTGATGACCACGTATTTGAGTTTGAGGTCGGCAATGGCGATGGCCAGGCTTTCGGGTTCGTTCACGTCCAATGGCTTCGGCCGACCATGGCCGACGTCACAGAACGGGCAGCGACGGGTGCAGATGTCGCCCATGATCATGAACGTAGCGGTGCCGCCGGAGAAGCATTCCCCCAGGTTCGGGCAGGACGCTTCTTCACAGACGCTGTGCAGTTTGTGTTTGCGCAGCAGCGCCTTGATGCGGTCGACTTCCGGCGAAACCGGGATGCGCACGCGGATCCAGTCGGGTTTCTTCGGCAGTTCGGTGGTTGGGATGATTTTGACCGGGATGCGTGCAACTTTCTCGGCGCCGCGCAGCTTTACGCCGGCCTCGACCTTGGCACGCGGGGCCGGACGCTCGGTAACATCCAGCGTCGGGATCATGGTTTGCACAGCATCAGTAGTCATATCAGTCGATTCCGCCCGTGAGGGTCGTCTGCTCAGCGTAGTCGAGGTGTTTGACGAGCTGCGCGCGCAGCCGGGCACTTACCTCGGCAAATTCAATCGATCCTGTGTGATCGCACAGCTGGGTCATCGCCAGCCCCGCATAGCCACAGGGATTAATCCGTCGAAACGGCTCCATGTCCATGTCCACGTTCAACGCCAGGCCATGAAACGAACAACCATGGCGGATGCGCAAACCCAGAGAGGCAATTTTCGCCCCGTCGACGTAGACACCCGGAGCATCCGGCTTGGCCGCTGCTGTCACGCCGTAGCTGGCCAGCAGTTCGATCAGGCAGGTCTCCATGCGGGTGACCAGCTCGCGTACGCCGAACCCCAGCTTGCGTACGTCCAGCAACAGATAGGCCACCAATTGACCGGGGCCATGGTAGGTCACCTGGCCACCGCGGTCGGTCTTCACCACCGGGATATTCCCCGGCAGCAACAGGTGTTCGGCTTTGCCGGCCTGGCCCTGGGTGAACACCGGCGGGTGTTGCACCAGCCAGACTTCGTCACCGGCGGTGGTGCCGCGGTCGTTGGTGAAGCGTTGCATGGCATGCCAGACCGGCTCGTAAGCCATCTGGCCCAGCTCGCGAAAGCCCAGCGTGCCCGGCATCACAACACCATGTGCACGAACCCGGTCGCTCGCAACTCGCTGTTGATGTCGTACAGCTGTTCCTGACCGGTGGCAATGATGTGCAACTGAATCGTCGTGTACTTGCCGTTGGTACTCTGGCGTTCGGCCAGGGTCTTGTGATCAACGGTGGCGTGTTTTTCAAGAATCGCGATGATCTTGTCCTTGAATCCCACACCGGTGTCGCCAATTACCTTGATCGGATAATCCTCGCAAGGGAACTCGATCTTTGGCGCCTTTACTTCTGAGTCTGTCATGGCGTAACGGCCTCGTAAGCCGTGGTAACGCACATGGCCCCGCACCGGAAAGGAACGGGGCCATGCAGGTCAACACTTCAATCAGTTGAACAAGCCGTAGAAGAATAGACGGATGCTATCCCAGATGCGGCGGAAGATACCACCTTCCTCGACCGCGTCCAGAGCGATCAGGTCAGCGCTGTGCACCACTTTGTCGTCCAGCTTGACTTCCACCTTGCCGATCACGTCGCCCTTGGCGATTGGCGCGATCATTTGCGGATTCATGGTCATGGTCGCGACCAGCTTTTTGAGCTGGCCTTTTGGCAGGGTCATGGTCAGGTCCTGGGCCAGGCCGGCCTTCACCTGATTGGTGGTGCCTTTCCACACCTGGGCCTGGGCCAGTTCAGTGCCCTTCTGGTAGAAGGTCTGGGTTTCGAAGAAGCGGAAACCGTAGGTCAGAAGCTTCTGGGTTTCAGCGGCACGGGACACTTCGCTGTTGGTGCCGAAAACGACGGCGATCAGGCGCATGCCGTCACGAACGGCCGAAGACACCATGCAATAGCCGGCTTCTTCGGTGTGGCCGGTCTTCAGGCCATCGACGGTCTTGTCGCGCCACAACAGCAGGTTGCGGTTAGGCTGCTTGATGTTGTTCCAGAAGAATTCCTTCTGGGAGTAGATGGCGTAGTGCGCCGGGTCTTCGTGAATGATCGCTCGCGCCAGAATCGCCATGTCGTGAGCCGAAGAGTAGTGCTCCGGGTTCGGCAAGCCGGTCGGGTTCATGAAGTGGCTGTTGGTCAGACCCAGGTCGCTGGCAGTCTTGTTCATCATGTCGGCGAACGCATCTTCGCTGCCGGCGATGTGCTCGGCCAGGGCGACGCTGGCGTCGTTGCCGGACTGGATGATGATGCCGTGCAGCAGGTCGCTGACGGTCACTTGCGAACCGACCTTGATGAACATCCGCGAACCGCCGGTGCGCCAGGCATTTTCGCTGACGGTCACCGGATCGTTTTCACCGATCTGGCCACGACGGATTTCCAAGGTGGCGATGTAGGCGGTCATCAGTTTGGTCAGGCTGGCCGGTGGCAGGCGCTGGTCACCATTGTTCTCCACCAGGACCTCGCCGCTGCTGGCATCCATGAGCACAAAGGATTTGGCGGCCAGTTGAGGGGGCGCGGGCATCATCTCGACCGCGAACGCGGCAGGTGAGAGCAGCAGCGGGACTAGCAGGCAAAGGCGTTTGGCAAAGGTGGTGATGTTCATCCGTCTCTCGAAATCGCTAATGGAAACTGCCCGAAGGGCAATACTAAACAGGCCACCTTCTAACGGGTCGCCGCGTATTTAAGTTGCTCACTCACATCCCTTGCCGGGCTTTTGTTATTCGTAGAGCCAACAACCTGGCCCGCTCCAACCGCTAGCGGACCTTCAATCAAATCATTCCGCGCTGACCACGCTCGGCGAACCGAGATTGGCCAGGCGTACACTGTTCTGCACCTGCTGGACTTCATCCGGAGAACCGATCGGCCCCAGGCGCACCCGATGCAGCGTCTGCTGGTTGCGCACGATGGAGCTGATGAACACCGGCGCGCTGACCATCGAGCTGAGCTTGGATCTCAACAGTTCGGCAGCGTCCGGGTTGGCGAACGCGCCGACTTGCAGATACTGGCCAGACGCTGTTGCAGAAGCGTTTTTTTTTGCGTCGAGCGGCACGGGCACCACGGCGGCGGCATGTTGCTGCGGCGGCGGGGACCATTGCTCGACCGTACCGGTGGAAGCCGTCACGGTCGGCGCGGCATTTTGCGCCACTTTTGGCTCGTTGAGCATCAAAGGCGCCGGACGGCCTCGTTGGGCCCACCATTCCTGCGGATCGATGCCTTCGACCTTGACCCGCGCGGTGCCGGTTTCAGCGTAACCGAGTTTTTTCGCCGCCGCATACGACAGGTCGATGATGCGGTCGGAATAGAACGGCCCGCGGTCATTGACCCGCAGGATCACGGCCTTGTTGTTGTCCAGGTTGGTCACCCGCACATAACTGGGCAGCGGCAAGGTCTTGTGGGCCGCGCTCATGCCATACAGGTCATAAACCTCGCCATTGGCGGTGTTCTGGCCGTGGAACTTGGTGCCATACCAGGACGCCGTGCCCGAAGCGACGTAACGCTTGGATTCGGCCATCGGGAAATACGTCTTGCCCAGCACCGTGTACGGATTGGCCTTGTACGGGCCGGTGTGCAGGGTTGGCGTGGCGTCGGGAATGCGCGAAACATCCACGTCCCACCACGGCGCGCCGTCCTTGTGGGCCCGGTTGATGTCCAGGCCTGGCGTAGCGCGCACAGCAGTAGAGGTTTTCTGGGCCGGCGGGCGACTGGTGGAGCAACTGACGACCAGCAACGACAGTGCAGCCAGCGCTACCAGCTTCAGGGGTCCGGCTTTCAGGGGTTGATAGGTAGGCAATGCCTGCATTATTTGACGCCCCGTGCTTTGACCAGCTCTTCAGACAGCTGATGCACGGCCATGGCGTACATCACACTGCGGTTATAACGCGTAATCGCGTAGAAATTCTTCAGGCCCATCCAGTACTCAGGGCCTTGTTCGCCTTCCAGGCGAATCGCGGTGACTGGCATGTCGTCACGCAGCGCATCATGACTCGACCACCCCAGCGCCCGCAACTCCCCGACGGTCTTCGTCGGCTCGATGCCTGTGGTCAGGCCTTCGTCTACCTGGTCGCCACGCACGTCTGCACGGCTGACCACCGGCTCGCCAGGCTCCCAGCCGTGGCGCTTGAAGTAGCTGGCAACACTGCCGATAGCATCGGTCGGGTTGGTCCAGATATTGATGTGGCCATCGCCGTCGAAGTCCACCGCATAGGCGCGGAAACTGCTGGGCATGAACTGCGGCAAGCCCATGGCTCCGGCATAGGAGCCCTTGAGGGTCAACGGATCGACCTGTTCCTCACGAGCCAGCAGCAGGAACTCGCGCAGCTCCTTGCGGAAGAACTCGGCGCGCGGCGGATAATCGAAGCCCAGGGTCGACAGCGCATCGACCACCCGGAAATTCCCGGTATTACGACCAAAAAACGTCTCGACACCAATAATAGACACGATGACCTGAGCCGGCACGCCATACTCCTGCTCGGCGCGAGCCAGCACGGCCTCGTGCTGGCGCCAGAAGTCCACGCCCCGGGCGATGCGCGCCTCGGAGATGAACATCGGCCGATACTCGCTCCACTGCTTGACCCGCTCGGCGGGCCGGGAGATCGCGTCGAGAATCGACTGCTTGCGCTGGGCCTCGCGGAACACCCCCATCAGCTGTTCACCGGCAAAACCGTAGTCGCGGGTCATTTCACCGACGAATTCGGCCACTTGCGGCGAGCCTTCATATTCGCCGGCCAGGGCGTGCGACGCACCGCCCAGGAGGCCGAACAGGCCGACCCACGGCGCAAATCGCGTCGACCAGCCACGCATTGCTTGCATTGAACTCTTCACCTTATTCAAACCTGCGCGATCCACTTGCGATGGGTATGGATCGACATCAAAACCCCAAACGCTGACAGTAGCGTCACCAGCGAAGTTCCTCCGTAGCTAATGAATGGCAACGGCACCCCCACGACCGGCAACAGGCCACTGACCATACCGATATTGACGAAAACATAAACAAAAAACGTCATGGTCAGGCTGCCCGCGAGCAATTTGCCGAACAATGTCTGGGCCTGGGCGGTAATCACCAGGCCACGGCCGATCAACAACAGGTAGATCAGCAGCAGCACGCAAATACCCACCAGACCGAACTCTTCGCCCAACACGGCGATGATGAAGTCGGTGTGGCTTTCCGGCAGAAAGTCCAGGTGCGACTGGGTACCCAGCAACCACCCTTTGCCGAACACACCGCCGGAGCCGATGGCGGCCTTGGACTGGATGATGTTCCAGCCGGTGCCCAGCGGATCGCTCTCCGGGTCGAGGAACGTCAGGACCCGCTGCTTCTGGTAGTCGTGCATCACGAAGTACCACATGGCCACGGACACCGGCACGGCGGCAGCGATCACGCTGAGGATCCAGCGCCAGCGCAACCCGCCCATGAACAGCACGAAGGCGCCGCCGGCCAGGATCAGCAACGAGGTGCCGAGATCGGGCTGGCGCACGATCAGGATAAACGGGACCCCAATCAGCAGCAGGCTGATGCCCACATGCTTGAGCTGTGGCGGCAAGGTGCGCTTGGACAAATACCAGGCGATGGTCGCCGGCATGATGATTTTCAGGAACTCGGAAGGCTGGAAGCGGATCACCCCGGGGATGTTGATCCAGCGTGTCGCCCCCATGGCGTTGTGGCCCATGATGTCCACGATCACCAACAAGACCACGCCGCCCACATAGGCCAGTGGCACCCAGCGCGCCATGAACCGAGGCTCCAGTTGGGCGATAAAGATCATCGACACCAGGCCGATGCCGAATGAAGTGGCCTGCTTGGCCAGCAGGTCCCAATTCTTGCCGCTGGCCGAATACAGCACGAACAGGCTGCCGGCGGCCAGTGTCAGCAACAGGATCAACAACGGACCGTCGATGTGCATGCGCTGCAACAGAGTGGCGCGACGACGCATCACATCTTCGCTGGAGAGGATCCGGTCGAAATTATTCTTCACGGGCCGTAGCCTCCGCAGTGATGGGGCTTGCGTATTCGGGCTTGAGCTGGCCGTGTTCATCCAGCAGCCAGGCGTCCATGATCTGGCGCACCACCGGCGCGGCAACGCCGGAGCCGGACTCGCCGTTCTCGACCATCACCGACACGACGATCTTCGGGTTTTCGGCCGGTGCGAAACCAACGAACAAGGCGTGGTCGCGGTGGCGCTCCTGAACCTTGGAACGGTCGTACTTTTCGCCCTGCTTGATCGCGACCACCTGGGCCGTACCACTCTTGCCGGCAATCCGGTATTGCGCGCCGATGGCAGCCTTGCGCGCGGTGCCCCGGGCGCCGTGCATCACCTGCTGCATGCCGATATTGACCTTCTGCCAGTCCGACGGATTACGCAGGATGATGTCCGGCACCGGGTTGGGGTCCACGGGCTTCTGGCCTTCGATGGTCTTGGCCAGATGCGGGCGATACCACTTGCCTTTGCTCGCCACCAGGGCTGTGGCCTGGGCCAGTTGCAGCGGCGTCGCCTGCATGTAGCCCTGGCCGATCCCCAGGATCAGCGTCTCACCCGGGAACCACGGCTGGCGGCGGGTCGCCCGCTTCCACTCGCGGGATGGCATCAGGCCCGGCGACTCTTCGAACATGTCCAGGGACACTTTCTGACCGAGACCGAACTTGCCCATGTAGGACGCCAGCCGGTCGATCCCCAGCTTGTGGGCCAGGTCATAGAAGTAGGTGTCGTTGGACCGCATGATCGCCGTTTCCAGATCCACGTACCCGTCGCCGGAGCGATTCCAGTTGCGGTACTTGTGGTCGTAGTTCGGCAGTTGGTAATAACCGGGGTCGTAGACCCGGCTGGAAGCGGTGATCACACCCGCGTCCAGCCCGGCAATCGCTACTGCCGGCTTGATGGTCGAGCCTGGCGGATAGAGGCCGCGCAACACGCGGTTGAACAGTGGCCGATCAATGGAATCGCGCAACTCGGCATAGGCCTTGAAACTGATGCCAGTGACGAACAGGTTCGGGTCGAAACTCGGCTGGCTGACCATCGCCAGGACCTCGCCGGTGTTCGGGTCCAGCGCCACGACAGCGCCGCGCCGGCCGCCCAACGCCGCTTCGGCGGCTTCCTGCAATTTGATGTCCAGGCTCAGGACGATGTCCTTGCCGGGGATCGGGTCGGTGCGCTTGAGCACCCGCAACACGCGGCCACGGGCATTGGTCTCGACTTCCTCGTAGCCCACCTGGCCGTGCAGTTCGGCCTCGTAGAAGCGCTCGATGCCGGTCTTGCCGATGTGGTGGGTACCGCTGTAATTGACCGGGTCGAGGTTCTTGAGCTCTTTTTCGTTGATCCGCCCCATGTAGCCCACCGAATGGGCGAAGTGCGCACCCTGGGGGTAGTGACGCACTAACTGCGCCACCACCTCAACGCCCGGCAGGCGGAACTGGTTCACGGCGATCAGGGCGATCTGCTCTTCGGTCAGCTCGAACAGGATCGGCACCGGCTCGAACGGGCGCCGGCCCTGGCGCATGCGCTTCTCGAAAATCGCCCGGTCCTCGGGGGTCAGTTGCAGCACTTCGACGATCACGTCGAGCACCTTCTGCCAATCCCCGGACCGCTCACGGGTCATGCTCAGGCTGAAGCTGGGCCGGTTATCGGCCACCACCACGCCGTTGCGGTCGAAAATCAACCCGCGAGTCGGCGGAATCGGCTGCACATGCACGCGATTGTTTTCCGACAGGGTCGAGTGGTACTCGTACTGAATCACCTGGAGGAAATACAGGCGCGCGATCAGCACACCAATCAGCGCCACGACCGCAATTGCACCGAACACGACGCGACCACGCACCAGGCGGGCGTCTTTTTCGTGGTCCTTGATGCGGATCGGCTGAGGCATGAGGGCAGGATTACTTGTGGTAAGGGTGCCCGGACAGGACTGTCCAGGCACGATACAACTGTTCGCCGATCAGAATCCGCACCAGCGGGTGCGGCAACGTCAAAGGCGACAACGACCAGCGTTGATCGGCCCGGGCACAGACTTCCGGTGCCAACCCTTCCGGGCCACCCACCATGAAGTTGACCGTGCGCGCGTCCAGCCGCCAGCGATCGAGCTCGACCGCCAGTTGCTCGGTGCTCCAGGGCTTGCCATGCACTTCGAGCGTGACGATCCGCTCGTTCGGCCCGACCTTGGCCAACATGGCTTCGCCTTCCTGACGGATAAAGCGCGCCACATCGGCGTTCTTGCCGCGGGTGTTGAGCGGAATTTCCACCAGTTCCAGGGCCAGCTCGGAAGGAAGACGCTTGGCATATTCATGCCAGCCTTCTTCCACCCACTTGGGCATGCGGGAACCGACGGCGATCAGGCGCAGTCGCACAGCGATCCCTTATTGCTGGTCTTTGTTGAGCTTGGTGAAATGCTCATGGGTATTTTCCGGGCTGTGGTGCGCGGCGCTGGCCGAACGGCTTTGCTCGGCACCGGCCCACAGGCGCTCCAGGTCATAGAACTGGCGCGCCGAGGCGGTCATCATGTGCACGATGACGTCGTCCATATCCAGCAATACCCAGTCGCTGTCGCCCTTGCCTTCTTCACCCAGCGGCTTGACGCCCTGGGCCTTGACCGCTTCGCGAACCTTATCCAGCATCGCGCCGATCTGGCGGTTGGAGGTACCGGTGGCGATGATCATGTAGTCCGTGATGCTCTGCTTCTCGCGAACGTCGATCACCTGGATGTCCTGGGCCTTGACGTCTTCCAGGGCCGCCACGGCAACCTTGACCAGCTCTTCGCCTGCCAGTACCACGCCAGTATGGGCTTCTACGGGAAGCGGGGCGCTCTTGAATGTGCCCTTGCGCTTTACTTTGTTTACGTCTTTGTCAGTCATATAAAACTCGTTTTGCTCGTATGTTCGGGCGCTTCGCTACACGCATTCACGTGCCTTGAAGCGCGCCCTTTTTTCAGTTCGACGCACGGTACAGCCCGTGCGCATCGATGTAGGCCAGGACCGCGTCGGGCACCAGGAAACGTACCGACTTACCGCTGGCCAGCAGTTGACGGATCTGGGTGGCGGATACCGCGAGCGGCGTCTGCCAGACGAATGCAATCTGTCCGCTCGGCCCTTTCAGGGCCAGCGGGTCGCTCACCGAACGCGCCGCCAGCAGGTTGCGCAAGGCATCCGGCGGCTCGCTGTCGGCATCCGGGCGTTGCAACACCAGGATGTGGCAATGCTGGAGCAACTCTTCCCAGCGATGCCAAGTGGGCAGGCCGCAAAATGCGTCCCAGCCCAAAAGCAGAAAAACCTGGGCATCGGCGGCCAGTTCGGCGCGCATCAGCTCCAGGGTATCAATGGTGTAGGACGGTTTGTCCCGCAGCAATTCGCGGGCGTCCACCACCAACGGCGCCACGCCGGCCACCGCGCACTCGACCATCGCCAGACGGTCCTGGGCCGATACCTGCGGCGTATCCCGGTGAGGCGGCCTGGCGCTGGGCGTCAGGCGTAGCTCATCGAGGGCCAGGGCATCGGCGACTTCCAGCGCACCGCGCAAGTGGCCGATGTGCACTGGGTCGAACGTGCCGCCCAGGATACCGATGCGCTGGGGCGCAGTTGTCGTCGTCACTGCGGCTGACGGGTCAAGGTCGCCCAAGTCAGACCGGCTCCTGTCCGCGCAACTGGCCGTCACCGACCACGATGTACTTCTCGCAGGTCAAGCCTTCGAGGCCCACCGGGCCACGGGCGTGCAGCTTATCAGTAGAAATGCCGATCTCGGCACCCAATCCGTATTCGAAGCCGTCGGCGAAACAGGTCGGGGTGTTGATCATCACCGACGCCGAGTCCACTTCGGCCACGAAACGCCGGGTTTCACCCTGGTGTTCGCTGACGATGGAGTCGGTGTGGTGGGAACCATGGCGATTGATGTGCTCGATGGCCTGGTCCAGCCCGTCGACCACGCGGATCGACAGGATCGGCGCCAGGTACTCGGTGTTCCAGTCTTCTTCGGTGGCCTCGGCCGCCTCAATGATTGCCCGGGTGCGTTGGCAACCGCGCAGCTCGACGCCTTTTTCGCGGAACTGGGCGGCCATCGCCGGCAGGAAGTCCTGGGCAACGGCCTGGTCCACCAGCAGGGTTTCCATCGCGCCGCAGATACCATAGCGGTAAGTCTTGGCGTTGAAGGCAATGCGCTGGGCTTTGGGCAACTCGGCGTGGGCACTGACGTAAACGTGGCAGATGCCGTCCAGGTGCTTGATCACCGGCACGCGGGCGTCGCGGCTGACCCGTTCGATCAGGCCCTTGCCGCCACGGGGCACGATGACGTCGACGAACTCGGGCATGGTGATCAGTGCGCCGACCGCGGCGCGGTCGGTGGTTTCCACCACTTGCACCACGGCCGCCGGCAGATCGGCTTCGGCCAGACCGCGCTGGATGCAGGCGGCAATCGCGCGGTTGGAATGAATGGCCTCGGAACCACCGCGCAGGATGGTCGCGTTACCCGACTTCAGGCACAGGCTCGCAGCATCGATGGTCACGTTCGGCCGCGACTCGTAGATGATGCCGACCACGCCCAGGGGCACGCGCATCTTGCCGACCTGGATACCCGACGGCCGATAACTCATGTCCCGGATGGCCCCGACCGGGTCCGGCAGCGCCGCGACCTGGCGCAGACCGACGATCATGCCGTCGATGCGCGCGGGGGTCAGCGCCAGGCGTTCGAGCATGGCCGGCTCGAGGCCGTTGGCCCGGCCGGCGGCCAGGTCCAGCTCATTGGCGGCGGACAACTCGGCGCGAGCGGCGTCCAGCGCATTGGCGGCGGCCAGCAGGGCGCGGTTTTTCTGCGCGGTGCTGGCACGGCCGATGATGCGCGACGCCTGGCGAGCGGCGCGACCCAGGCGGGTCATGTAGTCAAGAACGGACTCAGTCATGGTCTGTGTGGTCTTGGCAAAGGGGAAAGCGGCAGATTATAGCTGTCGTATCCCTCGACTAACAGCGTGGACTCACAGTGGTGACCGGCGGAAGAGCAAAACCTGTGCAAATAGTCGCTGTTCAGCGCCGATTAAGCTTTCCATTGCTATCATCGCGCTTCCTTTGGCCTCCCTTCGTCTCACGCCATGACCGATTCGCCCCCACTGCCAAACGCCCTGCCCGACGGTTTTTTTGATCGCGATGCCCAGGTGCTCGCCCGGGACCTGCTGGGCAAAGTCATTCGCCACAAGGTCGGTGACCTGTGGCTCAGCGCGCGGATCATCGAAACCGAAGCCTATTACTTCGCTGAAAAGGGCAGCCACGCCTCGCTGGGCTACACGGAAAAACGTAAGGCTTTGTTTCTGGATGGCGGCCACATCTATATGTATTACGCCCGGGGTGGCGATTCGCTGAATTTCAGCGCCCATGGCCCCGGCAATGCGGTGCTGATCAAATCGGCATACCCGTGGGTCGACACTGTTTCCGGCCCGGCGAGCTTGGCGCAGATGCTACTCAACAACCCCGACGCCCAAGGCCGCCCGCGCCCCTCGCAAAAGCTTTGCGCCGGCCAGACGTTGTTGTGCAAGGCCCTGGGGCTGAAAGTGCCGCAGTGGGATGCCAAACGCTTCGACCCGGAACGCTTGCTGGTGGAAGACGTGGGCGTGCCGACAGTCAATGTGATCCAGACCACCCGCCTGGGCATCCCACTGGGACGGGATGAACACCTGCTCTACCGCTTCGTCGACGCGGCCTACGCACCCTGGTGCACGCGGAACCCGCTGCGTCGCGGACAGGTCGAAGGGCGGGATTATTTTTTGCTTTCCTGAACGCCACACTGCCCAACCCTGTGGGAGCGAGCCTGCTCGCGATGGCGCCAGGTCAGTCGAATCAGAGGTTGGCTGATACACCGCTATCGCGAGCAGGCTCGCTCCCACAGTAAAAAATGCATGCCGCTTAATGCTCAATGGAAATGGAGTTGTTTTTATGGGCCCATGGCTCGATAGCATCACTGGCTGGCTGACCGCCAACCCGCAATGGCTGGCGGCGGCGGTGTTTATCGTTGCCTGTGTAGAGTGCCTGGCCATCGCTGGGTTGCTCGTGCCGGGTACGGTGCTGTTGTTTGCGGTCGCGGTCCTGGCCGGCAGCGGCGCGTTGTCCCTGGGCGAGACTTTGCTGCTGGGCCTGCTGGGCGGTTTGCTGGGGGACTTGGTGTCGTATTTCCTGGGCAGGCATTTTCACCAGAACATCCGGCGCCTGCCGGGGCTGCGGCATCACCCCGAATGGATGAGCGCGGCGGAAAGCTATTTCCAGCGCTACGGCATCGCCAGCCTGCTGGTAGGGCGCTTCATTGGCCCGCTGCGACCCATGTTGCCGATGGTGGCCGGGATGTTCGACATGCCCTTCCCGCGCTTCGCCGCCGTCAGTCTGCTGGCCGCCGCCGGCTGGAGCGTGGCGTATCTGCTGCCCGGCTGGGCCACTGGCGCAGCGATCCGCCTGCCGTTGCCCGAGGGTTTCTGGCCACAGGCCGGTGTCGTGATTGGCAGCATCGCGGTGATGATCGCATTGAGCGTCAACAGCAGTCTGCGGCGCCATCGACATGCCTCAGCGCTGATCGCAGGTCTGGGCCTGGTGATCCTGATCGGGCTGTTCATCGGCTTTCGCTACCTCACAGCTTTCGATCAGGGGCTGGTGGCTCTGGTCCAGGAACATCGCAGCCCGACAATGGACGAAATCGCCGTGACCTTCACGCTGATCGGCGAATTCCACTACATGCTGATTTTCAGCGCCCTGCTGACCGGGTTGCTATTGCTGGCGCGCCAATGGCGCCAGGCAATCTTTGCCGGGGCCACGATGCTGTTCACCGCATTGGCCAATACCGGCACCAAGCACTTTTTCGCCCGTGTACGCCCGGAAGTCCTGAGCGAGCCGCTGACCAGCTACAGCATGCCCAGCGGTCATGCCTCCGGCGCCTTTGCCCTGTTCCTGGCGCTGGCCATCCTGGCCGGTCGCGGGCAACCGCCACGCCTGCGCCTGACCTGGCTGTTGCTGGGCTGTTTGCCGGCGTTGGCCATTGCCCTGTCGCGGGTGTACCTGGGCGCCCATTGGCCGAGCGACATCGTCGCCGGCGCCATGCTCGCTGCCTGTGTCTGCGCAGCGATGCTCTGGCTGAGCCAGCGCCAGACCCCGCTGCCGGCCATGCCGCCGAAAATCTGGTGGTTGATTCTGCCGGCGATGGTGGCGGCATTCAGCTTCTTCGCACTGCGCCACCTGCCCAATGGGATGCTGCGGTATGCCTATTGAGGCCGGCAGCCAGCTATCGCGAGCAGGCTCGCTCCCACAGGGAATCGGCCGTGAAACGCCCCCTTGTGGTCACTGAAGATCAACTGTGGGAGCGAGCCTGCTCGCGATGACGTCGGTACATTCAGCATTGATGCAAACTGAGCCACCGTTATCGCGAGCAAGCTCGCTCCCACAAGAGATCAGCCTGGTCAGTGATTAGCGCCTCAGGCGAACAGTTCGCCCTGCAACTCATCAAGCAACGCCTGGATTGCATCCAGCCGCTGCTGAGGATCATCGAGTTGCAGCAGGTCGAGCTTGTCCAGTTCATTGAAGGGCAGCAGGTAGGCCAGTTGATTGGCGAGCGACTGCTGGCCGGTGGCTTCGGTGCCCATGTTCAGGGCCTCGACCATCGGGTGTTCGGCCAGGGCCTTGAGCAGCGCCACCAGGTCGGCATCCTCATCCTGCAGCGGTTGTTCAGGCTCATCCTCCAGCCACTCGACTTCAGCGACGGTCAGTTGATCGGCCTGGACACTGCTGCTGTGCACGATAAAACGTCGTCCACCCTGCACGCGAATGCCCAGCAGCCCGTTGTCCTGCTGGGAGAAATCGGTGATTCGCGCTTCACAGCCCACCCGCGCAAAGCCGTCGGGGGCGATACCGACTTCCTCGCCATCGAGGATGCACACCACGCCGAACCCCTCGCCCATTTTCATGCAGCGACCGATCATATCGAGGTAACGCGCCTCGAAAATCTGCAAATCGAGGATGCAACCGGGGAACAGTACCGTGTTCAACGGGAAAAGCGGCAAGCTCATAAGCAGTTCCTTAAACCGTCATCGACACCACCAACGGCAGCAACACCGCCGTGGCCACGCCCATCAGACTCATCGCCAGCGCCGCAAAGGCGCCGGACTCTTCGCTTTCCTGCAACGCCACGGACGTGCCGACCGCGTGAGCGGTCAGGCCCAGGGCCATGCCACGGGCTTCAGGGCTATGGACCCCAAGCCTGGTCAGAATGCTCGGGCCCAGAATCGCCCCGAGCACGCCGGTGATCAACACAAACACCGCCGCCATGGCCGCTACGCCGCCGATCTGCTCGGCCACCAGCATGGCGATCGGTGAAGTCACCGACTTGGGCGCCATGGTCATCAGGATCATGTGTTCGGCGCCAAAAGCCCAGCCCAACACCACCGCAGAGCCCGTGGCGAACACCCCGCCTATCACCAGCGTAGTAAAAATCGGCCAGAACAATTGCCGGATCCGTCGCAGGTTCAGGTACAAGGGCACCGCCAGCGCGACGGTGGCCGGCCCCAGCAGAATGCTGAGAATTTCCGTGCTCTCACGGTACTCGGCGTAGCTGATGCCGCAGCCGACCAGCACACCGATCAGCAGCAACATCGACATCAGCACCGGCTGCAGAAACACCCAACGGGTCTTTTCGAACGCCGCCAGCACCAGTTGATAGGCGCCCAGGGTGATGCCGATACCGAACAGCGGATGATGGATCACCGAACTCCAGGCGCCCTGCCAATCAAGCATCATTGCCCATCCTCCGACTCGGGGGCGTGACGCCGGGCCAGGCGTTGCATCAGCACACCGGTAAACGCCATGGACAGGATCAACGACAGCACCAACGCACCGACAATGGCCCAGAAATCGGCAGCGATGGCCCGGGCGTACACCATCACCCCCACCGCTGGCGGCACCAGCAGCAACGGCAAGTAGCGCAGCAGGCTGCCGGCCGCCAGGTTCAATGGCTCGCCGACTTCACCACGGATGACCAGATAGCCCAGCAGCAACAGCAGGCCAATGATCGGCCCCGGCAGCACCGGCAGGAACAAATGATTGATGGCGGTGCCCAGCAATTGGAACAGCACCAGCCAGGTCAGGCCCCGTAGCAACATCCTTCATCCTCCCCAGCAACACGTACGCAAACAATGCGCGCGCATTATAAGCACGCCCGCGCTATGGGTCGGCATTCGTAAAAAGCATGGTCGATGACCTGCCCTGCCCGTCATGTTGATCTACAGTGGTTCTCCGGGGACGCCGATCCCCGTTCCAAAAAAGACAAAACCGATGAACCCAAGGAGAGTCTCAATGCCCTACGTTCCCGTTGCAGCGCTCAAAGATTATGTCGGCAAGGAACTTGGACGTTCCGAATGGCTTACCATCGATCAGGATCGCATTAACCTGTTCGCCGAAGCCACTGGCGACTTTCAGTTCATCCACGTCGATCCGGTCAAGGCCGCGCAGACACCGTTCGGCAGCACCATCGCCCACGGCTTCCTATCGCTGTCGCTGATGCCCAAGCTCATGGAAGACATCCTGATCCTGCCCGAAGGCGTGAAGATGGTCGTCAACTACGGACTGGACAGCGTGCGTTTCATTCAGCCCGTGAAAGTCGACTCCAAGGTCCGCCTCAAGGTCGACCTGGTGGACGTGACCGAGAAGAAACCCGGCCAATGGCTGCTCAAGGCCACCGCTACCCTGGAAATCGAAGGTTCGGACAAACCGGCCTACATCGCTGAGCCGCTGTCGCTCTGCTTCGTGTAGCCCCTCGCGGATGCGAAGCCGCTGCGGCAGTTTCGCATCGCTTCTCCTGACGCGCATTGCTACGGCATACTCGTGACCTGATTATCTGGATCCCGTTATGCGCTCATTTCTCCCTTTGGCCCTGACCCTGCTGCTCACCGCTTGCGGCGACGGCGAATCGCTGTTGCCTCCCGACGCGCGCCTGCCCGACGGCGGACGCTATCGCGGCGACCTGGTGGACGGTTTGCTGCAAGGCCAGGGGCGTGTCGACTACCCCAACGGCAGTTGGTACGCCGGGCAGTTCGACAAAGGCCAGTGGCACGGCACCGGGGAATGGCACGGCAGCAATGGCGAGGTCTATCGCGGCCAGTTCCAGCAGGGCCTGTTCAACGGCCAGGGTAGCCTGACCACGCCCACCAGCAGCTACACCGGCGGCTTCAAGCAAGGCCGGCGCGACGGTGAAGGCACGCTCAAGGAACACGGCATGGTCTACCGCGGCGAATTCAAGGCCGACCGCTATTCCGGTTTCGGGCGCCTGGAGCTTGAGGACGGCAGCCAATACCAGGGGCCGTTCGTCAACGGCAAACCCAACGGTGAAGGCCAGCGCTTCGATGCCAGTGGCAACCAGTTCACCGGCAATTTCGTCGACGGCCAGCTCCAGGGCAAAGGCACCTTCAACAGCGCCGAGGGCGATGTCTACATCGGCGGGTTCAAGAACAACCAGCTCAGCGGTCGCGGTCGTTATGAAAATGCCGACGGCGATGTCTGGATCGGCCAGTTCAAGGAAGGCGCGCTCACTGGCAAGGGCCAACTGATCGGTGCCGACGGCAGCCACTACCTCGGTCAATTCAATGACTGGCGCTTTAGCGGCGAGGGCCGGCTGAACCTGCCCGACGGCAGCTTTTATATCGGCCAGTTCGAGAACGACACCTACCACGGGCGCGGCACCCTGGCGCTGACCGATGGCACCGTGCAAAGCGGCACCTGGGCCAACGGCCTGCGAGTACGCGACGCTGGCGGGCGGCTACTGCCGGATGTGCTCGAGCTCGGCCTTTTGGCCCAGGGGCGCCTGTTGGAAAATGCCCTGGCCAATATCCCGGCCTCGACGCCCGCGGTGGAGCTGTACAGCCTGACGGTGGGCGGCGACGGCAAGCAGAGTGTGTTCCTGCGCGAGTCCGACTACGTCGCCAACATGCTCACCAGCCGTTTTGGCGCGTTCGGCCAGATCCGCCTGGTCAACCACCGCGATCACCTCGGTGACCGGCCCATGGCCACTCGCGAAAGCCTGCGCCGCGCCGCCAGCGCCCTGGCCGAACGCAGCGGCCCGGAAGACCTGATCTTCATCTACCTGACCAGCCACGGCACCAGCGAACACGAACTGGTGCTCGACCAACCGCGCATGGAACTGGCCGACCTGCCCGCCGATGAACTGGCCGTGGTGCTGGCGCCGCTGAAGGATCGCGACAAGATCGTGGTGATTTCAGCCTGTTACTCCGGCGGCTTCATCCCGGCGCTCAAGGATGAACGCACCTTGATCATGACCGCTTCCCGCGCCGATCGAGTGTCGTTCGGCTGCTCCGAGGAGGCCAACTTCACCTACTTCGGCGACGCGCTGTTCGCCCAGGCACTGAACCAGACCGACGATCTTGAGCAAGCCTTCAAGCGTGCCAAGGCCACCGTGGCCGAGCGGGAACAGGCGGACAATTTCGAAGCCTCCGAGCCGCAGATCTGGGCACCCAGGACCGTCCTTTCCCATTGGCAGCTATTGCGCAAGCAACAGGCGCGAAAAGCATTACAAAGTACGGCATTGAACGACGAGGCCCAAAAGAGCAACTAAGCTGAATCGTATCAAGGGGGAAACACTATGTACTTGACGCCTCAGCATGTTTTGCTTGCCGGAGCTTCCGGGTTGACCGGGGAACATCTACTGGACCGGCTGCTCAACGAGCCGACCATCACACGTGTATTGGCGCCTTCACGCCGGCCGCTGGCCGAGCATCCACACCTGGAAAACCCGGTCGGTGAAACAGCCGAACTGCTGCCCCGCCTCAGTGGCCAGGTGGACATCGCATTTTGCTGCCTTGGCACGACCATCAAGAAGGCCGGCTCAGAACAGGCGTTTCGCGCGGTGGACCTGGACCTGGTGGTGGCCTTCGCCAAGCGTGCCCGGGAGCTGGGCGCAAGGCACCTGATAGTGATCAGCGCGCTGGGGGCTGACCCGAGTTCTTCGATTTTCTACAACCGGGTCAAAGGCGAAATGGAAGCCGCCCTCAAGGCCCAGGACTGGCCACAACTGACCCTCTGCCGCCCTTCCCTGCTACTGGGCGAACGCACCGAACCCCGGTTGGCCGAACAATTGGCCGGCCCCTTGTCGAGGCTGATTCCCGGCAAGTACCACGGCATCGAAGCCTGCCAACTGGCCCGCGCCATGTGGCGCCTGGCCCTGGAAGAACAGGAAGGGGTGCGGGTGGTGGAGTCGGATGAGTTGCGTAAGTTGGGCAAATAATTGCGGCGCCTGGGCGGACGCCATCGCGAGCAGGCTCGCTCCCACAGTTGACCGAGTTCTTCAGAAGGAATGCGTACCAATGTGGGAGCGAGCCTGCTCGCGATAGCGGTGGACCAGCTTACATCCATGTTGGATTGTAGCGCTGGTTACAACCCACCCGTAGCCTGAAACCCCACGCCAATCACCGTCAGCAACGACAACGGCAATAACAAGGTATCGAGCAACGCACTGGCCGGCAGATCCACGCCTGGGTAACGCGGCGCTTCGGCGCCAAAGCGGTCCTTGGCGCAACAGCCACCGTTAAGCGCATACAAGTCCAGGCGCGTCCCGGCATACACCACCGGCGCGCCGGGTTTCGCGGCGTCCAGGGTGCGGGCGGTGGCGCAGCCGGTCAGTTGCAGCGCCAGCAGCACCACCAACAGCTTATTCATCACTGCTCAAATGGTACTCGCCCCAGCGCGGCAGCATGTCCTGGGGGATGTTCAGCAGATTGAGAATCCGCGCGACCACAAAATCGATCAGGTCATCGATGGTCTGTGGCTGGTGATAAAAACCCGGAGAGGCCGGCAGAATCGTCACGCCCATGTTCGACAGCTTGAGCATGTGCTCCAGATGAATACTCGAATACGGCGCCTCACGCGGCACCAGGATCAACTGACGACGCTCCTTGAGCGTCACGTCGGCGGCGCGCTCGATCAGGTTGTTGCAGGCACCGGTGGCAATCGCCGAGAGCGTACCGGTGGAACACGGCACCACCACCATCGCCGCCGGCGCCCCGGAGCCCGAAGCCACCGGCGACATCCAGTCTTCCTTGCCATACACACGAATCTGCCCCGCCGCCGCACCGGTGTATTCAGTGAGGAAGGCCTGCATCATTTGGGTCTTGGCTGGCAGGGTGACGTCGGTCTCGGTGGCCATCACCAATTGCGCCGCCTTGGAGATGAGGAAATGCACCTCGCGGTCTTCCCGCACCAGGCAATCGAGCAGGCGCAAGCCGTACTGGGCGCCGGAAGCACCGGTCATGGCCAGGGTGATGCGGTCGGGGCCATTGCTCTCCGGGCGCGTGTTCATTTCAGTGCCTCGGCCAATTTGCCGTGCAGGCCGCCGAAACCGCCGTTGCTCATGATCACCACGTGAGTACCGGGCTGGGCCTGGCTCTTCACGCGCTCGATGATGCCTTCCAGGGAGTCGCTGACAATCGACGGCACCGTACACAACGCGGCGGTGGCGCCGAGGTCCCAACCCAGGTTGGCCGGCGCGTACCAGATCACCTGGTCGGCATCCACCACGCTTTCCGGCAGGCCGTCGCGGTGGGCGCCGAGTTTCATGGAGTTGGAACGCGGCTCGATGATGGCAATCAGCGGTGCATCGCCGATGCGCTTGCGCAAACCGTCGAGGGTGGTGGCGATGGCCGTCGGGTGGTGAGCGAAGTCGTCATAGATGGTGATGCCGCGCACTTCAGCGACCTTTTCCATCCGCCGCTTCACGCTTTTGAACGCACTCAGCGCGGCGATGCCCATGGACGGCACCACGCCGACATGACGGGCCGCCGCCAGGGTCGCCAGGGCGTTGGCGACGTTGTGCTGGCCGGTCATGTCCCAATCGACCACACCTTGGGCCACGCCTTCGAACATGACTTCGAACTGCGAACCGTCGTCCTTGAGCAACTTCACTTGCCACTGCCCGCCGGCGCCGGTGGTTTGCACCGGGGTCCAGCAGCCCATCTCGATGACGCGCTGCAACGCGGGCTCGGTGGTCGGATGGATGACCAGGCCTTCACTCGGAATGGTGCGCACCAAATGGTGGAACTGCCGCTCGATGGCCGGCAGATCGGGGAAGATGTCGGCGTGATCGAACTCAAGGTTGTTGAGGATCGCGGTGCGCGGGCGGTAGTGGACAAACTTCGAACGTTTGTCGAAGAACGCGCTGTCGTATTCATCGGCCTCGATCACGAAGAACGGCGTGCCGCCCAGGCGCGCCGACACCGAGAAATTCTGCGGCACGCCGCCGATCAGGAAGCCCGGGCTCATGCCCGCGTGCTCCAGCACCCAGGCGAGCATGCTGCTGGTGGTGGTCTTGCCATGGGTTCCAGCCACGGCCAGGACCCAACGGCCCTGCAACACATGATCGGCCAGCCATTGCGGGCCGGACACGTAAGGCAGGCCTTTGTTGAGCACGTATTCAACCGCCGGATTGCCACGGGACATGGCGTTGCCGATGACCACCAGGTCCGGCGCGGGGTCCAGTTGCGCTGGGTCGTAGCCTTGGGTCAGCTCAATGCCCTGGGCCTCCAGCTGCGTGCTCATCGGCGGGTAGACGTTGGCGTCGGAACCGGTCACGTGATGGCCCAGCTCCTTGGCCAATACCGCCATCGAGCCCATGAAAGTGCCGCAAATACCGAGAATATGGATGTGCATAGTCGACCTCGTAAAACATGGCCGCAGGTTAGCGTAGGAAGGGGGAAATCGCACCTTGTGTTTCGAACTGCAACCATCAGAACACCGCAAATCCTCTGTGGGAGCGAGCTTGCTCGCGATAGCGGTGGGTCAGTTTGCATTGATGCTGAATGTGCTGCCGCCATCGCGAGCAGGCTCGCTCCCACAGTTGACCGAGTTCTTTCAGGAAGAATGCGGTCAGAATGTGGGAGCGGGCTTGCTCGCGAATGGCCGCGACGCGGTTCAGCGGGCGATGGCGTGTTTGCGCAGTTTCCGATAAAGCGTATTGCGGCTGATTCCCAGTTGTTCGGCGGTGTGGGTCATGTGCCAGCGCTGGCGCTCCAGGGCATCGAGCAGCGCCAACCGCTCGGCATCTTCCAGCGGGCGTTCCGCCACGGTTTCAACCAACGCCACCGGACACTGGCGAATCATCGCCGGCAGATCCTCCAGCCCAATCCGCCCGCCGTCGCACAACGCAGCAAGGGTGCGCAGCACATTGCGCAGTTGCCGCACGTTGCCCGGCCAATCAAAACTCAGCAATGCCTGGCGCGCCGGTTCGTCGATCGCCACCGCTTCGGCGCCCGCCTCCTCGGCCAACAGAAAATCCAGCAACTGGGACTTGTCGCTGCGCTCGCGCAACGCCGGCAAAGGGATCTCCAGGCCGTTGAGGCGGTAGTACAGGTCCTCGCGAAAACTGCCGTCGCGCACCCGATCATGCAACTGCCGGTGGGTGGCGCTGATGATGCGCACGTTCACCGCTTCGGGTTCGCCACCGATGGGCACCACCTGGCGATCTTCCAGCACCCGCAGCAAACGGGTCTGCAAGGCCAGGGGCATGTCACCGATCTCATCCAGAAACAGCGTGCCACCGTCGGCCTGTTGCAGCTTGCCGCGCATGCCTTCCTTGCGCGCGCCGGTGAAGCTGCCGCCGCGATAACCGAACAGCTCACTCTCGATCAGGCTTTCCGGGATGGCTGCGCAGTTAAGCGCCACGAAGTTTTTCCCGGCGCGCTGGCTGGCGTGATGCACGGCTTTGGCGAAAGCTTCTTTACCGGAGCCGGTTTCGCCGTGGATCAGCAGCGGCACATCGCGCTCGAACACCCGCAGCGCCTTGCGAAAATGCTCTTGCAACACCGCATCCCCCAGGCAGATGCCCGGTAACCGGGCGGGCTCGATGGCTTTGAACGCAGGAACGACCGGGACCGGCACACTGCGCGGCTGCCCCCGCAGCACGGCAAACAAATGCCGCCCGTCACGGGTGCGCAACGGCCAACTGGCGCTGGCCTGGGTGCTGGCCCGTCCGAGCAGCTCATCCAGTGAACAATCGAAAAAGTCTTCCACCCGCTGCCCCAGCAAGCCACCGCGAATATGCCCCAACAGGTTCAGCGCGCTCTGGTTGACCGCGCTGATCCGTCCTTCGCCGTCGAACGCCAGCAGCCCCTCGCTGAACAACCCCACAGACTCGGCCTGCAAGTGAAAACGCAGCAGCCATTGATTGTCGAAGCAGCGCAGGAAATAGCAGCTCTCGATCATCTTCGCCGAGAGGTTGACCAGGGCCATGGTGTGGAACTGGCTCTGGCGCGACACGTCCGGCCGGGCCGATGACACATCCAGCACCGCAAGCAGTTCGCCATGGGGGTCGAAAACCGGGCTGGCCGAGCAGGTCAGGCCGGTGTGGCGGCCGCGAAAGTGTTCTTCCTGGTGAATGGTCAGGGCCTGGCGCTCCACCAGGCAGGTGCCGATGCCGTTGGTGCCTTCGCAGGCTTCGCTCCAGTCGGCGCCGAGCCAGAGGCCGGCCCGTTCGAAAATCTTGCGCTCACTGGGGGCGGTGACACAGTTGAGGATCACGCCGCGCGCGTCAGTCAGCAGCACCGCGTGGCCGGCGCCGGAGAGCTGTTGATGCAGGCTGGTCATTTCCGTGCCGGCGATGTGCAGCACCTGTTGCAGGCGCTCGCGGCTTTCCAGCACCCGGCCATGCTCAAGCACCGTCGGCGCCAGGTTCTGCGCCGGGTCGAGGTGATAGTCCTCAAGGCAGCGCAGCCAGGAACGGGCAATCGACGGATCGCTGCCAGGGCCCTGCAAATGGGCCTTGCCCTGGGTGACCGTCAGGACTTGTTGGGCATGGCGACTCAAGTGGTTGCTGTGCATTTCTTATTGTTCTCCCCGAGGGTAGCGGCCCTCAGCATCCTCCAGCCACTGGCGCTTTGCAATGCTGGCGCGACCTGTCAGTCACAGACTGTCTCGCATCTGGCACAAACTGTCACACCCGCTGTATCGCTATCGTCACGCAGGGCATCCGTTTGTCCGACGAACTCCTCCTAAAGTCTTGATTTACGGGCCTTGCAAGGCAGTGGCCCGACCTTTGCTCTAGGCTTAATTACCAGCGCTCAATTTTGCGCGGCCTCCCGTATAAGCACAAAAGCCAAGGAGAACTCATCATGCGTTACGCTCACCCCGGTACTGAAGGCGCTATCGTTTCGTTCAAGAGCAAATACGGTAACTACATCGGCGGCGAGTTCGTCGCGCCTGTCAAAGGTCAGTACTTCACCAATACTTCCCCGGTCAATGGCCAGCCCATTGCCGAATTCCCGCGTTCCACGGCCGAAGACATCGAAAAAGCCCTGGACGCCGCCCACGCCGCTGCCGATGCCTGGGGCGCCACGTCCGCCCAGGCCCGTTCGCTGGTCCTGCTGAAAATCGCCGACCGCATCGAAGCAAACCTTGAGGTTCTGGCGATCACCGAATCCTGGGACAACGGCAAGGCCGTGCGCGAAACCCTCAACGCCGACATCCCCCTGGCCGCCGACCATTTCCGTTACTTCGCCGGTTGCCTGCGCGCCCAGGAAGGCAGCGCCGCCGAGATCGACGGCAACACCGTGGCCTATCACATCCATGAACCGCTGGGCGTGGTCGGGCAGATCATCCCGTGGAACTTCCCGCTGCTGATGGCCGCCTGGAAACTCGCCCCGGCCCTGGCCGCCGGTAACTGCGTGGTGCTCAAGCCCGCCGAGCAAACCCCATTGGGCATTTGCGTGCTGATGGAGCTGATCGGCGACCTGCTGCCGCCCGGCGTACTGAACGTGGTGCAAGGCTTCGGCAAGGAAGCCGGTGAAGCTCTGGCCACCAGCAAGCGCATCGCCAAGATCGCCTTCACCGGCTCGACCCCGGTCGGCTCGCACATCATGAAATGCGCGGCCGAGAACATCATCCCGTCTACCGTGGAATTGGGCGGCAAGTCGCCGAACATCTTCTTCGAAGACATCATGCAGGCCGAGCCGAGCTTCATCGAAAAGGCTGCCGAAGGCCTGGTGCTGGCGTTCTTCAACCAGGGTGAAGTCTGCACTTGCCCTTCCCGCGCCCTGGTGCAGGAGTCGATCTACGACGAGTTCATGAAGGTTGTGATGAACAAAGTCCTGCAGATCAAGCGCGGCGACCCGCTGGACACCGACACCATGGTCGGCGCCCAGGCGTCCGAGCAGCAATTCGACAAGATTCTTTCGTACCTGGAAATCGCCAAGGGCGAAGGTGCCGAACTGCTGACCGGCGGCAAGGTGGAAAAACTCGAGGGCAACCTGGCCACGGGTTATTACATCCAGCCAACCCTGCTCAAGGGCACCAACAAGATGCGCGTGTTCCAGGAAGAAATCTTCGGCCCGGTGGTGAGCATCACCACCTTCAAGGATGAAGCCGAAGCCCTGGCCATCGCCAACGACACCGAGTTCGGCCTCGGCGCCGGTCTCTGGACCCGCGACATCAACCGCGCCTATCGCATGGGCCGGGCGATCAAGGCCGGTCGCGTCTGGACCAACTGCTACCACCTCTACCCGGCTCATGCGGCGTTTGGTGGTTACAAGAAGTCCGGCGTGGGTCGTGAAACCCACAAGATGATGCTCGACCATTACCAGCAGACCAAGAACCTGCTGGTGAGCTATGACATCAATCCGTTGGGGTTCTTCTAACCTGCGGGAAATTTGTGCCCGGCCGATCGTTCCCACGCTCTGCGTGGGAACGCCTCTACGGACGCTCCGCGTTCGGCTCTTTGGGACGCGGAGCGTCCCTGGCTGTGTTCCCACGCAGAGCGTGGGAACAATCAAGCTTGCATCCCTGCTGTATGCAACACACCGGTTCCAAGAGCAGCCCCGCTCCAACAGGGCCAAAAAACAATAAAAACAGGTAAACCCTTATGCCAAGCGATCAAGCAAACCCGCAACCGGCAACGTCCTCGGTCGACTTTGAAAAAGTCGGCTCCGAATACTTCCAACAACGTGAACTGAAAAAAGGCGCGGCGGGCTGGGTCCTGCTGGTGGGCCTGGGGGTGGCGTATGTCATTTCCGGGGACTACGCCGGCTGGAACTTCGGCCTGGCCCAGGGCGGTTGGGGCGGGATGTTTCTTGCCACGCTGCTGATGGCCGCGATGTACCTGTGCATGTGCTTTTCCCTGGCCGAGCTGTCCTCGATGATTCCCACCGCCGGCGGTGGCTATGGCTTTGCCCGTAGCGCATTCGGGCCCTGGGGCGGGTTTCTCACGGGCACGGCGATCCTCATTGAGTACGCCATCGCCCCGGCGGCGATTGCCGTGTTCATCGGCGCGTATTGCCAATCGCTATTCGGCATTGGCGGCTGGATGATCTATCTGGCGTTCTACATCATCTTCATCGCCATCCACATATTCGGCGTGGGTGAAGCGCTCAAGCTGATGTTCATCATCACTGCCGTCGCCGCCCTGGCATTGGGGGTGTTTCTGGTGGCGATGGTGCCGCACTTCGACGTCGCCAACCTGCTGGACATCCCGGTCACCGCAGCCACGGGCGCCAGCCCATTCCTGCCGTTCGGCTATGTCGGCGTGTGGGCAGCCATTCCGTATGCCATCTGGTTTTTCCTGGCCGTGGAAGGCGTACCGCTGGCGGCTGAAGAAACCAAGAACCCCAAGCGCGACCTGCCGCGCGGCCTGATCGGCGCCATGCTGGTGCTGGTGGCGTTTGCCCTGCTGATTCTGGTGATCGGCCCAGGCGGTGCGGGTTCCAATGCGCTGATGGCTTCGGGCAACCCGCTGGTGGAAGCCCTGGCCAAGGCCTACGGCGGCTCGACCTGGATGGGCAACTTCGTCAACCTGGTGGGCCTGGCGGGCCTGATCGCCAGCTTCTTCTCGATCATCTACGCCTACTCGCGGCAGATCTTCGCGTTGTCTCGCGCCGGTTACCTGCCACGCAAGCTCTCCGAAACCAATAAAAGCAAAGCACCAGTATTGGCGCTGGTCATCCCCGGCATTATCGGTTTCGGTCTGTCCCTGACCGGCCAGGGCGATCTGCTGATTCTGGTGGCGGTGTTCGGCGCCACCATCTCCTACGTGCTGATGATGGCCGCGCACATCACCCTGCGCATCCGCCGCCCCAAAATGGACCGGCCATACCGCACACCGGGCGGCATCTTCACCTCGGGCGTGGCCCTGGTACTGGCGTGCATCGCCGTAGTAGCGGGCTTTCTGGTGGATCCGCGGGTGGTCATCGGCGCGGCGATCATCTATGGAGTGTTAATTGCTTACTTCGCGTTCTACAGTCGGCATCACTTGGTAGCAGGCACGCCCGAAGAAGAATTCGCGGCCATTCAGAAAGCTGAAGAAGCCTTGCACTAAGTTGTAAAACGCCGAAAACCACGGCGCCGCCCAGCGGCGCCGTCACGGAGAACCTGTATGGCCAGTTTTGCACACACGGTCGGCGCCCAGACCTACCGCTTCGACAGCCTCAAAGACCTGATGGCCAAGGCCAGCCCGGCGCGTTCCGGGGATTTCCTGGCCGAGGTCGCGGCGCTCAACGATGGCGAACGCGTAGCAGCGCAAATGGCCTTGGCCGACCTGCCCCTCAGCCATTTCCTGCAAGAAATGCTGATTCCTTACGAGGACGATGAAGTCACCCGGCTGATCGTCGACACCCACGATAAACAGGCCTTCGCCGCCGTCAGCCACCTCACCGTCGGCGGTTTTCGCGACTGGCTGCTCAGCGATGCGGCCGACGAACACAGCCTGCGGGCGCTGGCCCCGGGCCTGACCCCGGAAATGGTCGCCGCCGTGTCGAAGATCATGCGCGTGCAGGACCTGGTGCTGGTGGCGCAGAAAATCCGCGTGGTGACGAAATTTCGCGGCACCCTCGGCCTGCGCGGGCGACTGTCGACCCGCCTGCAACCCAACCACCCCACCGATGAGCCCGCCGGGATCGCCGCAAGCATCCTCGACGGCCTGCTCTTCGGCAATGGCGACGCCATGATCGGCATCAACCCGGCCACCGACAGCACAGCGTCGATCTGCGCCATGCTGGAAATGCTCGACGCCATCATCCAGCGCTACGACATCCCGACCCAAGGCTGCGTGCTGACCCACGTCACCACTTCCATTGAAGCGGCGAACCGTGGCGTGCCCCTGGACCTGGTGTTCCAGTCCATTGCCGGCACCGAAGCGGCCAACGCCAGTTTCGGCATCAACCTGAACGTCTTGCAGGAAGGCTACGACGCCGGGCTGAGCCTGAATCGCGGTACTTTGGGCAACAACCTGATGTATTTCGAAACTGGCCAGGGCAGCGCCCTGTCAGCCAACGCCCACCACGGTGTCGATCAACAGACCTGCGAAACCCGGGCCTACGCCGTCGCACGGCATTTCAAACCGTTTTTGGTGAACACGGTTGTAGGATTCATCGGCCCGGAATACCTGTACAACGGCAAACAGATCATCCGCGCCGGCCTCGAAGATCACTTCTGCGGCAAGCTTTTGGGCGTGCCGATGGGTTGCGACATCTGCTACACCAACCACGCCGAAGCCGACCAGGACGACATGGACACCCTGCTGACCCTGCTGGGCGTGGCCGGGATCAACTTCATCATGGGCATCCCCGGCTCCGACGACATCATGCTCAACTACCAGACCACTTCGTTCCACGACGCCCTCTACGCCCGCCAGACCCTGGGCCTGAAGCCGGCGCCGGAATTCGAAACGTGGCTGGCGAACATGGGCATTTTCACCCAGGCCGATGGCCGGGTGCGGTTCGGCGACAACCTGCCACCGGCGTTTCGTCACGCATTAGCTCATTTGGGATAAGCCGCATTTGGGATGAGAGAACTGCCCATGGATAAAAAACCTGTAGATCCACAAAACCCTTGGCTGAATCTGCGCAACCTCACCCCGGCGCGCATCGCCCTGGGCCGCACCGGCACCAGCCTGCCAACCTCGGCGCAACTGGACTTCCAGTACGCCCATGCCCAGGCTCGGGACGCCGTGCACCTGGCCTTCGACCATGAAGGCATTCGCACGCAACTGACTGAGCGCGGCCGCGAAAGCCTGCTGCTGCACAGCGCCGCCAGCGACCGCAACAGCTACCTGCAGCGCCCGGACCTGGGCCGACGGCTCGACGAGTCCTCCGTACAAATCCTGGAGGACTACGCAGCGGCCCACCCCGGCGGCGTAGACCTGGCCATCGTGGTGGCCGACGGCCTGTCGGCGCTGGCGGTGCATCGGCATACCTTGCCGTTCCTGGCGCGGCTGGAAGAACAGACCGCCGCTGATGGTTGGTCAACCTCGCCAGTGATTCTGGTGGAACAGGGCCGCGTCGCGGTGGCTGATGAGGTGGCGCAGCGGCTCGGCGCAAAAATGTCGGTGATCCTGATCGGCGAACGCCCCGGCCTCAGTTCCCCCGACAGCCTGGGTTTGTATTTCACCTACAACCCCAAGGTCGGCCTGACCGATGCGTATCGCAACTGCATCTCCAACGTCCGCCTTGAAGGTTTGAGCTACGGCATGGCCGCCCACCGCCTGATCTACCTGATGCGCGAGGCCTGCCGCAGACAGCTCTCGGGGGTCAACCTGAAGGACGAAGCCCAGGTCCAAACTCTAGACTCGGAAAATACCGCCGATATGAAAGGTAACTTCCTACTGATGCCGCCCCGAAGCTGATCCGTTTACAAGTTTGCGTTTTTGATCCGCTTTCAGGCAGCATCGAAGCACGGCAGAACGCCGTTGTTGTCCGAGTATCTGTCGACCTTTGCAGACGAGACCTACTATGCGGATTATCCAAGCGACCCTGGAACACCTGGACCTGCTGACCCCATTGTTCGTCAAATACCGGGAATTCTATGGCTCGCTGCCCTACCCGGATTCGTCCCGAGCCTTCCTCGAAAAACGCCTGCGCCGCAAGGAATCGGTGATCTACCTGGCGTTGCCCGATGACGATGACAACCGGTTGCTGGGCTTCTGCCAGCTCTATCCAAGCTTCTCGTCACTGTCGCTCAAGCGCGTGTGGATCCTCAACGACATCTACGTCGCCGAAGACGCCCGCCGCCAACTGGTGGCCGACAACCTGATCCGCACCGCGAAAAAAATGGCCAAGGAAACCAACGCCGTACGCATGCGCGTCTCCACCAGCAGCAACAACGAGGTGGCGCAGAAAACCTACGAGTCCATCGGTTTCAAGGAAGACACCGAGTTCAAGAACTACGTGTTGCCGATCAGCGAAGAGCTCTGACCCGATTACCGCGGACTGATCGTTCCCACGCTCCCGCGTGGGAATGCCGCCAGGGACGCTCCGCGTTCCGCTTGACGCAGAGCGTCACGGGATGCATTCCCACGCGGAGCGTAGGAACGATCGATAACCCCTGTGGTTGGGTGAAACGTTGTGGCGAGGGGATTTATCCCCGCTGGGCTGCGCAGCAGCCCCAGAACCTGAGCACGCGGTGCATCAGGCAGACCGGGTTGGCTGCATTTGGGACCGCTTCGCGCTCCAGCGGGAGCAAGCTCCCTCGCCACAGAGTTCTTCACCCAGCCAGAAGCCTCCCGACATCCCCCGCTACAAACTCACCACGCACACCACCCTCGACCTCGTATAATGCCGCTCTTCCCGGCTTGTAAGAAAAAGCTACACGCGCTGTAGCCTTACTCGAAGCCCGACCCACAGGCCCCACCCAGTCAGGCCGCGACCACAGGTGCTTTGCATGGATTTCAACCCCCTCGACCTCATTCTGCATCTCGATGTGTATCTCGACCTGCTGGTGACCAACTACGGGCCGTGGATCTACGCCATCCTGTTCCTGGTGATCTTCTGCGAAACCGGCCTGGTGGTGATGCCCTTCCTACCGGGCGACTCCCTGCTGTTCATCGCCGGCGCGGTAGCCGCCGGTGGCGGCATGGACCCGGTGCTGCTCGGCGGCCTGCTGATGCTGGCGGCGATCCTTGGCGACAGCACCAACTACATCATTGGCCGCACCGCAGGCGAACGGCTGTTCAGTAACCCGAACTCGAAAATCTTCCGCCGCGACTACCTGCAACAAACCCACGACTTCTACGACAAGCACGGCGGCAAAACCGTGACCCTGGCGCGCTTCCTGCCGATCATCCGCACCTTCGCCCCCTTCGTCGCCGGCGTTGCAAAAATGCCCTACCCGCGCTTCTTCGCCTTCAGCGTCCTGGGCACCATCCTGTGGGTCGGCGGCCTGGTCACCCTCGGGTTCTTCTTCGGCAACGTGCCATTCATCAAGCAGAACCTGTCCCTGCTGGTGCTGGGCATCATCCTGCTGTCGCTGGTACCGATGATCATCGGCGTGATCCGCAGCCGCCTCGCCGCCAGCGCCTCGAAAGCCCACCCGCGCTGATCGCCCATGTGGTCCCTGAGCGGCTGGCGCCGGCAACGCACCCTCGCCAAACATCCCGTCAGCGAGGAAACCTGGCAGCGGGTGCGTCACCAGTTGAGCTTTCTCGACGGCATCAGCGCCACCGAGGACCAATGGCTGCGCGAAGCCTGCGTGCTGTTTCTGCATGACAAACACCTGAGCGCCCTGCCCGGCGTCGAACTGCACCAGGAGCAACGCCTGCTGCTCGCCGCCCAGGCCCAATTGCCGCTGATGCACCTCGGTGACTTGAACTGGTATCAGGGCTTCCACGAAATCGTGCTCTACCCCGACGACTTCCTCAGCCCCCAGCGCTACCGCGACGCCAGCGGCATCGAGCACGAATGGGACGGCGAACACAGCGGCGAAGCTTGGCCCCAAGGCCCGATCATCCTGGCCTGGGACGGCGTGCTCGCCAGCGGCGGCTGGGACGGCTACAACCTGGTGATCCACGAGCTGGCGCACAAACTCGACATGCTCAACGGCGACGCCAACGGCCTGCCACCGCTGCATGCCGACATGCGGGTCAAAGACTGGGCCGAGGCCATGCAACAGGCTTTCGACGACCTCAACCGCCAACTGGACCAGGATCCGGACGCAGAAACCCTCATCGATCCCTACGCCGCGGAGAATCCGGCGGAGTTCTTCGCCGTCACCAGCGAATACTTCTTCAGCGCCCCAGACCTGCTGCACCAGGCGTACCCGCGGGTCTATGAACAGCTCAAGGCGTTCTACCGCCAGGACCCGTTGGCCCGGCTGCGGCAACTTCAAGCCGAAGATCCGGTCTATCAGGCGTCATACTAAGGTCTCTAAGACCCTTGTAACGTGGCATCGACGGCCGAATATGCCTATAATCGCCGCCACTTTTTGGTCAATCCGACCAGTCATTTGGTCAATTAACGGGGGCACCGCCCAATGAGCTACAGCAAGATTCCGGCTGGCAAAGACCTGCCGAACGACATCTACGTCGCGATCGAAATCCCGGCCAACCACGCCCCGATCAAATACGAAATCGACAAAGACAGCGATTGCCTGTTCGTTGACCGTTTCATGGCCACCCCAATGTTCTACCCGGCCAACTACGGTTTCATCCCCAACACCCTGGCCGACGACGGTGACCCCCTCGACGTGCTGGTCGTGACCCCTTACCCAGTCGCCCCAGGCTCGGTCATCCGCGCCCGTCCGGTCGGCATCCTGAACATGACCGACGACGGCGGCGGCGACGCCAAAGTCATCGCCGTACCGCACGACAAACTGTCGCAGCTGTACGTCGACGTGAAGGAATACACCGACCTGCCAGCCCTGCTGATCCAGCAGATCGAACACTTCTTCGAGAACTACAAGGATCTCGAGAAAGGCAAGTGGGTCAAGATCGAAGGCTGGGCCGGTGCTGACGCCGCCCGCGAAGCGATCACCAAGTCGGTTGCCGCCTACAAAGGCTGAGACTGAAGTAAAGAAAAACCCCGGTTTGCACCGGGGTTTTTTTATGCCTTAATGATGATAAATACGAAGTTGTATTAATACCGTTTAACCCCGTTTAGCCCGCCCCTTTCAAATCCTGCAAACGGAAAGATCGTCTTATATATTTGCACGACATGTTTATTGCCGAAAACACAGTCGCCCCTAAACTTTCCGTTTATGAAAATACTTTCCAGTGGCGACCGCTTCAGAGCCCTTCTAAAAGAAGCGAATATCCGATCCGCCGACTTCGCGAAGTTATACGGCGTGAAATCCCAGCACATAAACAACTGGTTCAACCGTGGCATCCCGCCAGGGCGCATCTACTCCATCGCCAGCCTGCTGACCGTCAGCCCGCAATGGCTCGCCACCGGCGAAGGCCCGCAGACCCCACTGGGCCTAGGCCCTGGCATCACCTATGAAGCCGCCGAAAACGATGGCGTCTACAGCGTGCAAGAAACCACAGACATCGAACTGCCCCTCTACAAGGAAGCCCCCATCGCCCCCGGCGAAACCAAAACCCACATCATCGAAATCCCCGATCAAACCATCCGCCTGCCCCGCAGCCACCTAGAATCCCTGGAAATCGACCCCGGCGACGCCATCTGCACCACCATGGTCGGCGACAGCATGGCCGAACGCATCGAAGACGGCTCCACCCTCGCCATCGACCGCGGCCTGACCCAAATCGTCGACGGCCATATCTATGCGCTTGAGCACGACGGCATGCTGCGCATCAAATACCTGCACCGCATTCCCGGTAATCGGCTACGCCTGCGTAGCCATAACTGTGCTGCGTATCCTGACGAGGTCTTCAGCGCCGAACAGATTGATGCGCAGAACATACGGGTGATTGGCTGGGTGTTCTGGTGGTCCACCCTCAACAAACAGAGACCGCCGGTGTTCGACTAACCCACCCAAGACCAGAAACGGTGGCGGGAATTGTGGCAGCTGTAGCCGGAGCTGTGGCAGAAGCTTTTGTGGCGAGGGAGCTTGCTCCCGCTGGGCTGCGCAGCAGCCCCCTGCTTTTCCCCTGATTCACCCCTAACCCAATGATTCCACACCACTTACCACTGGGATTCTGAAGCAAACCCGCGTACCCTGCGCCCCACATTTGCGAGCCCACACCTCGCACCGACAAGGCAGATCACTTTCTGACCAAGTCCCACAGCCGGCCGCAAGAGCCGGATGTACGTTTTGAAGGCTGGTGAGGTTTGTCAAAAACGAACTGAGTTAGTCAACGAGAAGCCGGCCATAAGCCGGCTTTTTAATGTCTGAAAATCCTATCCCCATCCGAAACTCCGTCTGCTAGCCAAGCTACGCTCGTGCGAGCAATCCCCCTCTGTCCTCACGGAGGAAGCCATTCGAACGCCGCATGATTCCCAAACGCCACTAGAAGAGAATATTCTTACGGCATATTGCGCTGTTTCCTACAGCGAAACGGGAACCCTACGGATAGACCCCGCCATGTCCTCTTCACCTACCAGTAATCAATCCAATCCCCCTTGGAGCCGCGACGAACTAGTCCTCGCCCTCAACCTATACCTCCTTTATCGCAATGGTTTGCCCGGTGTGAATCATCCAGAAGTCCGAGCCTTATCAGAGAGCCTTAATCTCATTGGTAACGCTACCGGAGTGAGTAAGAACCAGAGCTTTCGTAACACCAATGGTGTTTACATGAAGCTCAACAATTTCCGTCGCTGGGATCCGAGCTACACCAACACCGGTCGTACAGGTCTTGCAAAAGGTAATAAGGACGAGGAGTTGGTATGGCTGGAATTCGCTAATAACCCCGAGCACCTCGCTGCAGTTGTGGCAGCCATTAAGGCAAACGTTGGCACCACGTCTACTGCGCCAATAGATTTAAGCGCCGAGGAAGAACCGGGTTTCTTCGAAGCAGAAGAAGGAAAAGTGTTAACCCGCGTACACCGTGTACGGGAAAGGGACAAAAAACTCGTCAAACGTAAAAAGGACGAAGCCCTCAAGAAATTCGGTGTTCTCCAGTGCGAAGCCTGTGGCTTTAATTTCAGCAAAACATATGGCCCGGACGTCGAAGGCATTATCGATGTGCACCACACGAAGCCACTGCATACGCTCCAACCCGGCGATAAAACCAAGCTCGCAGACCTGGCTTTACTATGTGCCAATTGCCATCGTGTGGTGCATTCACGCCGTAAGTGGCTGAGTGTGGCCGAGGTCAAGAACCGCTACCAAGCAGCCGAAAATAGAGCCTGAACGGGACCAACTGGCGAAGGGCAAACCATTGAAAAGCCCACTACACCAAAAGAAAACTCTTACAATCCATCCCTAGATTTCTGACGTGGCCGTTGTCACGTTTCTGGTGGCAAACGAGAGGCAAGCCTGTGAGCAAGGCAGATGGCACACCCAAGCAATTAATCGACGTGGAAAATCTTGCAGCGTCGCTTCAACGCTTTGCAGATGACCGCGACTGGCAACAATTCCACTCGCCCAAAAACCTTCTGCTCGCGCTGACAGGCGAGGTGGGTGAGCTTTGCGAAGTTTTCCAATGGATGAGCGAAGCCGATTCAGTGGCTGCCGCGAAGCATCCCGCAACCGCCCAAGCCGTGAAGGACGAGCTAGCCGACGTACTCATGTACTTGGTCCGCCTGAGTAGCGTACTCGGTGTCGATCTCAACGAAGCGGTCACGAGCAAACTGGCTCTCAACGACCAGAAATACCCCGTCGACAAAGCTAAAAGCACCAGCAAAAAGTACGACCAACTCTGACCTTCAGTGCTCTAAGGATCTCTTGTGATCGTTTACGCTGCGACCAAACAGCAATTCTTAAAAGACAACGATAACGACGACATTGAAGAAGTGATCCTACGACACTTCAAAGAGGCCACCGGCAAGAAGGTAGGCGCGTCGGAGATTAGGTCCTGGCAGGGATCACTGACCTACATGGCCAAGGTGCTTCGAGATGACGACCTACCCAGCGATGCTGGTCTGGCCATTGAGTTGCATATCCCACAGTCCTCGAAACGCATCGATTTTTTGCTCACGGGACGCGATGAGAACCAAGCAAAAAAAGCTGTATTGATCGAACTGAAGCAATGGAGCAAGGCGAGCGCAACCACCAAGGACGCAATTGTCAAAACCGCCTTGGGTGGTGGTCTCGTTGAAACCATTCACCCGTCCTACCAGGTATGGTCGTACGCAGCGCTGTTGGAAGGCTTCAACGAAGCGGTCTATGACAAAAGCATCGAAATTCGCCCCTGTGCCTATCTGCATAACTATGTCAGTGACGGCGTCATCGACTCTGCTCACTACGAAGCCCATACCAGTAAAGCTCCGTTGTTCCTCAAAGGCCCAGAGGAACTGACCAAGCTACGAACCTTCCTGAAAAAACACATCACTTACGGCGATAACAAGGAGGTTCTTTACGAACTCTCCAACGGAAAAATTCGGCCATCCAAAGCGCTAGCCGAGGCGCTGACGGGGCTTATGGATGGCAAACCTGAGTTTGTGTTGATTGACGACCAGAAAGGAGTCTTCGAATCAGCACTCGTTGCGGCGAGTGAAGCGTCCATAGCAGCGCCAAAGGTGCTGATCATTGAGGGCGGTCCGGGGACCGGAAAAACCGTTCTGGCGATCAACTTGCTGGTAAGACTCACCGCGTTAAAGCTGCTGAGCAAATACGTCTCTAAGAACGCAGCGCCACGCAAGGTGTATGAAAGCAAGCTCGTTGGTACGATCAAACGCAGCCATTTTTCCAATTTCTTTTCTGGCTCGGGTGCGTTTATCGAAACTGAGCCCAACACGTTCGACGCACTCATCGTTGACGAAGCTCACCGACTCAATGAAAAAAGCGGTCTGTATGGAAACCTGGGCGAAAACCAAATCAAGGAACTGATCAACTCTTCGAAATGCTCGATTTTCTTCATCGACGAAGATCAACGCGTGACCTTGAGCGACATCGGTAACAAGCAGGCGATTCGTACCTTTGCGAAATCCAAAGGCGCAACCGTGGAGGAATACACACTGTCCTCTCAGTTCCGTTGCAGCGGTTCTGATGGTTATCTAGCGTGGTTGGATGACGTATTGGCTATTCGACCGACCGCCAATCCGCTACTCGATACTAGCGAGTACGAGTTCAAGGTGTTCAACACCCCGCAGGCAATGCATGCGGCCATTGAGCAGAAAAACCATGGAAACAAAGCTCGCGTAGTCGCGGGTTACTGCTGGCCTTGGCTCAGCAAAAAAGATCCCCAGGCCTCGGATATCGAGATCGGCGATGACTACGCACGCCAATGGAATCTGGATCAGGATGGCAGCCTATGGATCATCGCGGAAAACTCCATCGAGCAGGTTGGTTGTATCCACACCTGCCAAGGACTGGAAGTCGACTATATAGGAGTGATCATTGGACCGGATTTGATCGTCCGTGACGGGAAAGTGCTGACATCGCCGCACAAACGTGACAAGCACGACAAATCGATTCGTGGTTGGAAAAAACTGATGAAAGAGCAGCCCGATTTCGCCCAGAAGGAAACGGATCTGATCATCAAAAACACGTATCGGACACTGATGACCCGTGGAATGAAAGGATGCTACCTGTACTGTACTGATCAGGAAACGGCACAGTACTTTGAGAGTCGGCTTGCCAAGTACAGCAACGACTGACGATCTGAGTCAAGGCATCAGACCTAAGTTACCAACAGCGGATCACGGCACCGTAATAGACCAAGTCTGCTGGGCTGGTTAACATTGGCGCGCCGAAACGCACTCCAGCAGGTGCGTCTCTCAGAGGTGGCCTCCTGAGACTGATGATGGCGGGCGTTGTTCTAGGAGTTATAGGTCCTACGGGCTTCATTGCAGGTTTTGTAATTTCAGAAATCATCTCCCACCTATCAAATCTCAAAATGGAGGATTTTCATATGGTCAAGAAGGTAATACACGAGGTAATGGCATACGTAAAACGCTTCACGAGCCGCGTCATCGCGTCTCTGGAGGCCCTCCTCCCTTCCAGGCGAAGCCTGCTGAAGAGCTTGTGAAATTCAAGCGAAAAGGAATCTGAGAAATCGCTTTATCGGGTAACGGTACCCAACCGAATTTGACATGGCGAAGGCCAACAGAGTGCGGCCCTGCACAATTCTGAGAGCTCATCGTTCCGGCTCTCGGGCACAAAAAAAGGCCTTGCCATGCAAGACCTTTTTTTCACACCCGGGGTAAGCGCGGCCCCTTGTTACCTCACCTCAACAATATCCAAAGCCCGATTCGCCAACAGTTCACTCACCTCAATCACCTGCAAAATCCCCATCGCAACGCGCCGTCGCGAACCCTCAAGATCAAACGCCAAATCACTGATCATGGCATTCGCCGAAGCCAGGTTCTCACTGAGATTGGCAAGCAGACATTCTGAATCAACATCCGGCGCAATACGGAAGATGGTGTTGGTCTTGTCAGACGTTTCCTTCTCAGGCGCAGGGTTCAGATAGAAATCCAACGCCCGATTGGCAGCATCATCAAGTTTCTTGTTACGAGCCGACTGAGCGCGAGACACATGCTCATTGGCAGTCGGAGGGTTCGGTGTAATTTTGACCATAGCCTTAACTCTCTTTGGTGAGGCCACGACCCTCTCGCTGCTAAACGAGTGGGTGGCAGCTGTACGCGGGTTAGCAGACCGACGAGTTAAGAAATCGGCGCGCCCGGGGGCGCCCCACGCACAGCCACCATCAAGTGCAGGGATGGGGATACCTGACTGATGAAGCTTGATGCGACTCAACTCGACGGGCTGCTAAACCCGGTCACTGATGGGCAGTGACAGGATCAAAACTACCGACGCGGCCAAGGACGCACAAGCCGGCGGATTCTGGCGTAGTTGTAGGCAATGGCGCAAGGCGATGTCGGTCGTGGCTAGTCTCGTGGAGTCACGATAAACAGCTGGCCGGAATGTTGCTGATGCACCGCTATCGCGAGCAAGCTCGCTCCCACAGAGGAGCTTGTGTACATACGTCGCAGGGGAATGCATTCGCAACCGGCTGCATCCTTGCAGCCAGTCGCGAAGAGGGTTACGACTCGTTATTCAATGGGGCTTGCGAGCAACATCGCAATGCATCAGGCGGGATATCTCGATCATATCCACCACGGTTGTGACATCGACCTCAAACCCGCTGCCTGCCCCCCCTGCGTCGCTATTACTTGAGCGTGACGTCGAGCATCGGCGGGATGTAACCGTAGTCGTACTCGGCCACCACGAAGGTCTGCTGCCCTTTTATTTTCATGCCCACCGTGGGTGCCTCAGTGCCACCGACACGAATCTGCGTGCCGGTTTCGTCGGTCGGTACGCTGTCGATGAAGGAGGTCACCAGGCCGTTTGGCATCACATAGTGCGAGTAGGTCTGGAATGGCTGGGAGGACGGGTTGCCCAGCACCAAGCCGGAACCGTTCAGCGGCACGTAAGGGCCGAAGAGCGAGTCCGCGACGAAACCGTACACGCCGTCCGGCCCGGTCACGCCGTCGGCGTAGGTGAAGGTATGGCTGATCGTGAACAGGTAGTACTTGCCATCCTGGAACACGAAGTGCGGGCGCTCGGTCTGGTCGTTTACCCCGACGGCGGTCAGCAGTGGCGGCAACATTTCCCAGTCGTCACCGTCGGCGTCGCGGGCTACGGCGATGCCAACGCAGGCGGTCTGGTAGCGCGAGTTGCCGACATCTTCATAACCCGGCGGCACATCGCCGATTTCTGCCTCTCCCACTTTGTGCGAGCCGCGCTCACCGGCCACGTTGCCCTCGAACAGCATGTACAGCTTGCCGTCTTTCGGGTCGCGGAATGGCCATGGGTCGCGGAAACCCCAGAAAGCGTTTTGTGCTTCGGTCTGATACATATTGCCGTCGGCCTCGAACAGCGGCTTGACCTTCTCGAAGCCGACCATGCTGACACCGTGTTCAGTGGTCACCACCCGACCACGCACCTTGACGATGGTCGCGCCTGGAGTGACGGCGGTGTAATACAGATCCACTTCACCGCGGTCGTTCAGCAGGATCGGCGTACCGGCCCATTCGCGAGCGGTCGGCGAAACGCCTTCGGCCATCACACGGCCACCGAATTCCCAGTTCTTGCCGGTACGCGAAAACCAGTAGTACATCTTTGCCCGACCGTGACGATCGTTCCAATCACGGAGGATGTCGTAGTTACCGTCCTCGTCGAGGTACTGCGGGTCGTTTGGATGACGATCGGCCGTCAGCGTGAAGATCACCGACCAGCCATCGACGGACGTCACGTTACCGTCCAAGTCGCGCAGGGGCATGGTGTCCCAGATAAACACGTCGTTGTTCAGTACCGGGAAATCCGCGCTGACCAGCGGCTGAGTGGTGGTGGGATCATCCGCCCGGACTTTCAACGCATCAGCGCGGGTCCAAAGGCTGGGTTGATGGGGTGTTACACCGAATTTTTCAGTGTTGGTTTTCATAAGGTAGTGCCTCGTCCATGAATGGATTCAAATAAATGACGCTTTAGAAATACTGTATGCGCATACAGTGAAACTACCTTATAGAGGCTCACCCATTCGGGTCAAGCAAAAAATGCATTTGTGCATATTTTGGTTTTTTCTTGTAGCTGATACGTTTCAGCCATGAACGTTTGCAGAAGTTAGTTCCAGGGGAGATCGGCGACGTTGCCTGCACGCTCGGTGCTTTGAATTGCTGATTGGTGGAAGGCGCGCGTAACTGCGCAATGGGAGGCAATGCATGGAGGGAGCGGATCGCCGTGATCTGCTCGCGAGGTGGTGAATCAGTGGCGCTGAGGTTGACTGGTGTATCGCTATCGCGAGCAGGCTCGCTCCCACAGGGGGTGTGCGAAAGGACTGCTATGGCGGTGGGTCAGATTCTTGATGGGTGTTGGGGTTGTGTCGGGGGGTTGCCGATGCCCAGGATCCGCGTAGGAACAATCGACTCGCCGGTGTGCGGTCCCGGCGGTGGTTACAGCTGCCGCGACATCAGCCATTGCTCTTTCCCCCATGCCTCAAAGCGCTCCAGCACTTCCCAGCCAAGCCCGGTGTAGTAGTCGCGCTGGTTGTGAGTGTGCAAGTACAAGGTGGTGAATCCCGCTTCTCTGGCATGGTTGCAGATGCCTTCGATCAGTTGCGCGGCAAGGCCTCTGCGGCGGGCGGTTGGGGTGATGAAGACGCATGCCAGCCATGGGCCGAGTTCTGGTCGGTCGGGCAGGTCGTCGCTGGCCAGTGAGACGCCGCCTAGCAACTGGTCTTGCTCCGTGGCGATCAGGCATTTCCAGTGTCCATCACGTTGGCCCGCAGCGAACTCTTGCTGCCAACTGGCGAGGGCTTGCTGGGCGAATTCATAGCTGAATTCCTGGTGAAGCCACTCGGCCATCTGGTCGCATTTGTCCATGTGGTTTTCGAGCCAATCCATTTGCGGCATTTGGAGCGTTCCTTATGTTTGGGACAACAGGGTGTTGACCTGTTTGGCTGATGAACCGCTATCGCGAGCAAGCTATGCTCCCACAGAGGCTTGTGGCAAGCCCGCTCCTACAGGGGTTCTTTATTCACCGGTGAATTCGTTGCCAGATGCCTACCCGCGCGCATTCTCGAGAATTACCCCTCCAGCCAAACCCCAACTATCGTAATCTCGCAGCTGAACAAGCCCAGCCCTGCAACCGGCCGAGATTTCATTCCCATGCCCTCCATCTACCAGCTCAAACCCGCCTTCCAGAACCTGCTGCGCCCCATGGTCCAGCGCCTTTACGACAAGGGCATCACCGCCAATCAGGTCACCCTGCTCGCCGGCGTTGTCTCTGTGTTGGTGGGGGCCGTGGTGGCGTGGTTCGCCAATCATCCGGGGGTGTTTATCCTGGTGCCGATCTGGATGCTTCTGCGCATGGCGTTGAACGCGGTGGATGGCATGTTGGCGCGGGAGTTCGGGCAGCAATCCCATCTGGGCGCCTACCTCAATGAGCTATGCGATATCATCGCCGACGCTGCCTTGATCCTGCCTTTTGCCCTGTTTGCCGACGCCAGTCTGTTGCTGGTGTTGTTGGTCACGCTGTTGGCGTTGTTCAGCGAATACGCCGGTGTGCTGGGGGCGATGGTCGGGGCTTCGCGGCGCTATGACGGGCCGATGGGCAAGAGTGATCGCGCCTTTGTGTTGGGCGTGCTGGCGACCGGGATTGCCCTGGGTTGGCTCGGGACACTCTGGGTTGATGGTGTGATGGCGGTGGTAGCCGCCCTGCTGGTTTATACCTTGGTCAATCGGGTGCGTCATGGCCTGAATCAAGTGACGGAAAACGCTCCCTCAGCATAAGGAAGTTGCAATGCGCGAAGCCCAGGAACTGACGTTTACCACCTTTGACGGCGTGGATTTGTTTTACCGGCATTGGCCGGCCGTCGATGCGGCGCCGGGTGAGCCTCGTCAGGCGGTGTTGTTGTTTCATCGGGGTCATGAACACTCCGGGCGCATTGCGCATCTGGTGGATGAGCTGGATTTGCCCGGGTTCGACTTCTTTGCCTGGGATGCACGGGGTCATGGCCAGTCGCCGGGCGCGCGCGGCGACAGTCCGAGTTTTGCCACCAGTGCGCGGGATGTGCAGACGTTTTGCGATCACATCGGCGCAACGCATCAGATCGACGAGCAGAACATCGCCGTGGTGGCGCAGAGTGTCGGGGCGGTGATTGCGTCGACCTGGGTTCACGATTACGCGCCGCGCATTCGCTCGCTAGTGCTGGCGTCGCCGGCGTTCAAGGTCAAGCTTTACGTGCCTTTCGCTCGTCCGGGCCTGGCGCTGATGCGTCGGTTTCGCGGCAACTTTTTCGTCAACAGTTACGTCAAGGCGAAATTCCTCAGCCATGACCCGGAGCGGGTGGCGTCCTACGACAGCGATCCGCTGATCACCAAAGCGATTTCAGTGAACGTGCTGCTGGGTCTGTACGAAGCCGCCGACCGCGTGGTGGCCGATGCCCAGGCCATTCAGGTGCCAACGCAGTTGTTGATCTCAGGTTCCGACTTTGTGGTGCAGCGCAAACCTCAGGAGCAGTTCTTCGAGCGGCTGGGCAGTGTGAACAAGGAGAAACACATTCTGCCGGGGTTCTTCCACGACACCCTCGGCGAGAAGAACCGTGCGCCGGCCATTGCCAGTGCCCGTCGGTTCATTCTGCAAAACTTTGCCCGCCCGCTGGACCGCCCTTCCCTGCTGGACGCTGATCGCCTGGGCGCGACCTGCGCCGAGTCCGAAGCCTTGGCGACGCCGCTGCCGCACAATTCGTTGCGCGACCTGTACTGGCGCATGACCCGCGCCAGCATGCGCTTTGGCAGCAAGTTGTCGGCTGGGGTGAAGTTGGGTTTCGACACCGGCTTCGATTCCGGTAGCACGCTGGATTACGTTTACCGCAATCGCCCCACCGGCACCTCGGCCGTGGGGCGGATGATTGACCAGAATTACCTGAACTCCATCGGCTGGCGCGGGATTCGTCAGCGCAAGTTACACGTCGAGGAACTGCTGCGTTTGGCCATGGGCAGGTTGCGCGAGCAGGACCGCGAAGTGCGCATTGTCGACATCGCCGCGGGTCATGGCCGTTACATTCTCGAAGCGCTGCAAGGCGTCAGTCCGTTGCCGGAGTCGATCCTGCTGCGCGACTACAGCGACATCAACGTGCGGGACGGCAGTGCGCTGATTCTTGAGAAGGGCTTGGGCGATATCGCTCGGTTCGTCAAAGGTGATGCCTTTGATCGCTCGGATCTGGCGGCGCTGGAGCCCAAACCGACGCTCGCGGTGGTGTCCGGCTTGTATGAGTTGTTTGCCGATAATCAGATGGTCGGTGACTCCCTCGCCGGCCTGGCCGAAGCGGTGGAGCCTGGCGGGTTCCTGGTCTACACCGGGCAGCCTTGGCACCCGCAACTGGAACTGATCGCCCGCGCCCTCACCAGCCACCGCGCCGGGCAGGCCTGGGTAATGCGCCGCCGCACGCAGGCGGAGATGGATCAACTGGTGGAGGCGGCGGGTTTCCGCAAGATCACTTTGCGGGTCGATGAGTGGGGCATCTTCAGCGTTTCGTTGGCTCAGCGAGTGCAGTGATGAGCGCCGTCATCGCCCCAGCCCGCGAGCCCGGCCTGCTGAAACCGGCGGTGCTGTGGTTGCTGTTGTTGGCGCCGTTGTTTTTCAGCACCTATGGCTTCGCCACTTGGGTGACGTCTCAGCGGGACGACGTGGGCAGTTTGGTGTTTGGTTGGGAAAGCTACATGCCGTTCATGGCCTGGACCATCGTGCCCTATTGGTCGATTGATCTGCTGTACGGCCTGTCGTTGCTGTTGCCCAACAGCCGCGAAGAACTCAAACGCCACGCCTTGCGTCTGCTCACGGCCCAGGCGATTGCGGTCAGTTGTTTTCTGATCTGGCCGTTGCGCTTCACCTTCGCCCGGCCGGAAATGGATGGGGTGTTCGGTTGGCTGTTCGACGTGCTGGCCGGGTTCGACAAGCCGTTCAATCAGGCGCCGTCGCTGCACATCGCGTTGTTGGTGGTGCTGTGGGTGTGTTATCAGCGGCACCTGCAAGGGCTCTGGCGTTGGCTGATGCACGGTTGGTTCGCGCTGATTGGCGTGTCGGTGCTGACCACGTACCAACATCACTTTATTGACCTACCCACAGGTGCGTTGGCCGGGTGGTTGTGTGTCTGGTTGTGGCCGCTGGATCGGCCCAGCCCGTTGGAAAGTGCGCGCGTGACCGCGGACCCGGCTCGTCTGCGATTGGCTTTGCGCTATGGTTTAGGGGCTGCGGCGTTTTTTGTTCCGGCGTTTGCCTTGGGTGGCGCGTGGCTCTGGTTGATCTGGCCGGCGGTGGCGGTGCTGGGGGTGGCGCTGAATTACCTGGTGTTCGGTGCCGATGGCTTTCAGAAGCGCGCGGATGGTCGATTGAGCCCGGCGGTGCGCTGGCTGTTGGCGCCTTATCTGGCGGCGGCGTGGATCAACTCCCGATGGTGGACGCGCAAGCATCCGCAGGCCGATCAGGTGGCCGATAACGTCTGGCTGGGGCGCATTCCCACGCCGATGGAATTGAAGGACAGTGCGTTTACCGGCGTGCTCGACCTTTGCGCCGAAATGTCCATGGACAGCACCGGCATCGCCTATCGCGCATTGCCGGTGCTTGACCTGACCGCGCCCAGTGCCGAGCAGTGCCTGGAAGCTGCACGGATGATCGAGAGCCTGCGTCAGCATGGGCCGCTGCTGGTCTGCTGCGCCCTGGGTTATTCGCGCAGCGCCAGCGCCGTGGCCGCGTGGTTGTTGCACACTGGCCGGGCCGCCAGCGTCGATGCGGCCATCGTCCAAATCCAGCGGGCCCGCCCGCAGGTTGTTTTGCATCCGGCGCACCGTCGGGCGCTGGAACGGTTATCCACAAGCACGAGGAATGACCATGATCAGTGATATGGAACTCCACACGGTGGCGAGCCTGTTGCGCCGAGGTCACTCGCTGGATCAGCTTTCCACGGGGCTGACCCTGTTGGCGGCGCTGCTGGGGCTGGCTCAATTTTTGGTCGGTAGCGTCAATCCGTGGCTACTGCTCTTTAGCGTCGTGATATTCCTGCTTGGCGTGCTGCAAAAGTACTGGGCGCAGCGCGTGGCGTTTGATGCCGACCTGTTCCAGCGCATGGCGGACAGCACCCAATCGCTGGCCGAACGAACCTATACATTGGATCAAGCCCTCACCGCCCTCGGCCTGCAACCGGTCGAACGCAGCGGTCGCCTCTGGACCGAGCGCCGACATGGCGCGTTGTTGCTGCTGCGCCGCCAGTCGTTGTTGCTGGCCACACAAGTTGTCTTGACGCTGGGCTTGATCCTGGCCAGTCCTTGGTTAGCTTCAGGTATCTAGATAGCTTTTGTGGCGAGGGAGCTTGCTCCCGCTGGGCTGCGAAGCAGCCCCAAAACCAAGCACTGCGGTGTATCAGATTGATTGTGTTCAGCCTCTTGGGGGCTGCTGCGCAGCCCAGCGGGAGCAAGCTCCCTCGCCACAGTTACGCTTATGTTTCTCAGGACAAGGAATCCTCATGTTCGAACCCGTGGTCGCCAGCCTCATCACCTCCGCCGCCCGCATGGTCACGGGCGCTCGCAGCCTGTGGCTCGGTTGCGCGCCGCAACCGGTGCAGCGGATCTACTTCGCCAATCACAGCAGCCACGGCGACTTCGTGCTGCTGTGGGCCTCGTTGCCGCCGGCGCTGCGCAAGCTTACCCGGCCGGTGGCGGGCGCCGATTATTGGCAGACCAGCCCGCTGCGACGCTACATCATCAACCGGGTGTTCAACGGCGTACTGGTGGACCGCGAGCGCAAGGAACCTTCGTACAACCCTTTGCAGCCGATGCTCGATGCCCTGGAAAACGGCGACTCGCTGATCATCTTCCCCGAGGGCACGCGCAACCCGGAGGACGGCCTGCTGCCGTTCAAGAGCGGGATCTATCACTTGATGAAAAGCCACCCCGAGGTCGAGGTGATTCCGGTGTGGATCGCCAACCTCAACCGCGTCATGCCCAAGGGTCGGGTACTGCCGTTGCCGCTGTTGTGCACCACCAGTTTCGGCGCGCCGCTGTGCATCGAAGAAGATGAAGGCAAAGAGCAATTTCTTGAACGCAGCCGGGCCGCGCTGCTGGCACTGGCCCCGGAGCACGTCTGACATGGATAGACATACCCTGATGCTGTTTAGCGGGATCGGCGCAATTCTGCTGCTGGCCTCTGTGATTGGTTTCATCCTCAAACTGCGGACAAAAGGCGCGCCGAATTCGGTCATCGATAACCTCAACGCGCGGATCAACGCCTGGTGGGTGATGGTGCTGGTGATCGGCACCGCGTTCTGGCTGGGCAACGCGGCGGTCATCCTGTTGTTCTACGCCGTGTCGTTTTACGCCCTGCGGGAGTTCCTGACCCTGACACCGACCCGACGCAGCGACTACCCGGCCTTGGTGGCGGCGTTTTACCTGGCGCTGCCGCTGCAATACCTGCTGATTTATTTTGATTGGTACGGGCTGTTTTCGATCTTTATCCCGGTGTACGTGTTCCTGCTGCTGCCGATCCTGGCGTCCCTGGGCGGCGACAGCACGCACTTTCTGGAGCGCGCTTCCAAGGTCCAGTGGGGGCTGATGATCGCGGTGTTCTGCATCTCGTTTGTGCCGGCGCTGCTGACGTTGGACATCGCCGGTTTCGAAGGGCGCAACCTGTTGCTGATCGCTTACCTGGTGATCGTGGTGCAGCTGTCGGATGTGCTGCAGTACGTGTGCGGCAAGTTGTTCGGCAAACACAAGATCGCCCCGAACCTGTCGCCGTCGAAAACCGTCGAGGGTTTTGTCGGCGGCATTCTGCTGGCTTCGCTGATCGGTGGCGCGCTGTGGTGGATCACGCCGTTCAATCCCTGGCAGTCATTCCTCATTGCCTTGCTGATCAACCTGCTGGGGTTTGCCGGTGGGATTGTCATGTCGGCGATCAAGCGTGACCGTGGCGTCAAGGATTGGGGGCACATGATCGAAGGCCACGGCGGCATGCTGGATCGGCTGGATTCGGTGTGCTTCGCCGCGCCGATCTTCTTTCATTTGGTGCGGTACTGGTGGACCTGAAAAAATCTGTGGTGAACACCTGACCTGTGGGAGCGAGCCTGCTCGCGATAGCGGAAAGTCAGTCGACATTGATGTTGGCTGATCCACCGCCATCGCGAGCAGGCTCGCTCCCACATGGGTTCAGCGCCTAGCCCACTGACACACCGCCCTTGTGGCGAGGGAGCTTGCTCCCGCTGGGCTGCGAAGCAGCCCCAAAAACAAGCACCGCAGACTGTCAGGCTGATTGAATTGGCTGCTCGGGAGCAATCAGTCGAGAATCAAATGCGGCAGAAACCGGCTCGAATCCTTGGTGATCAAGCTGTTGTCTTCCCGCACGCCAATGCCGGCGGCCTGGTCGCCAATGACCCAGGAGCCGATCAATGTGTAGCTGTCGCCAAACTTCGGCAGCGGGGCGAATTCCTGGAGGATGAAGGGGGCGTCGGTGTAGGGGCCGTCTTCTTTGACGATCAGGCCATCAGCGGTTTGCAGCTCGATGTTGGCGCCTTCCCGGGAAAAGAAAGGTTTGCGTACCCAGCCCTTGGGTACGGCTTTGCTCGAGTCAGTGTCGAGATGGGCTGCGAGCAGGTTCGGGTGACCTTTGTTGAATTCCCACAGCAACGGCAGGATGCCTTTGTTGGAGATGATCGATTTCCAGGCCGGCTCGAAAAACTGCGTGTCGCTCTGGGCAATCGCCGCACCAAAAGGCTCGTGGAAGATGAACTCCCAGGCATGCAGCTTGAACAGGTGAGGGATCCAGCGATCTTCCAGATCGACGAAACGGCCTTCGCCTGTAAGGCCGATGTCCTCGATATCGATGTGCCGCGATTCGATGCCGACTTTTTCCGCGATCAGCCGTAAGTAGTCGGTGGTGCCCTTGTCTTCGATCGAGTCTTTCATCGACGCAAAGTAAAAAGGCTGCTTGAGTTGCAGTTGGGCAAAGACCTGATGCAGCTTGGTGTCGATGCTGTTGAACTGGTCGGCATGCCCAGGCAACAGTCCGCGCTCGATGCATTGCTCCAACCAGCCCCACTGAAACGCCGACGCCTCATACAGGCTGGTCGGCGTGTCGTAGTTCAGTTCCAGCAGCTTGGCGGGGCCGCTGCCGTTGTAGGAGAAGTCCATGCGCCCATACAGGTGCGGATGCCCTTCGAGCCATGAGGTGCGAACCATGTCGAAGAACGGCGCGGGAATGCTCAGGCGCTCCAGCAGCTCCTCGCTCTGAACCACCCGGGCCACCAGGTCCATGCACATCTCATGGATCTCGGTGGTCGGGTCTTCCAGATCGTCTTCGATCTGCTTGAGCGTGAACTGGTAGTACGCGCTCTCGTCCCAATAGGGTTCGTCGTCGATGGTGTGGAACAGAAAGCCGAGACTCTCGGCGGTCTGTTTCCAGTCATGACGTTCGGCGCAATGGACTTTCTTCATGACGCGCGTTCCTTAACTGCTCGATCGCCCGGAGCTGCTCGAGCCGCCCCAACCGCTGCGGGCGCTGGCTTTGCTGCCGAAACCGCCACGGGAGGTGGAGGAAGCAACAGAGATCGGCTTGCTGGCGGAGCGAACTGTGTCGGTGTAGTTGCCATACCTCGCCTGATTGGACTTGGTAAAGGTCGAGCCTTTGGAAATCCGCTGGGCGAGCGTTGAGGACGCGTAGTTGCCGCGATCATCGCGATAGCGGTAGACCGGTTGGGAGTAGTAGCTGTTGCGGTTGCTGCTCAACATGTTGCCGATCAGCAGCCCGGTCAGCAGGCTGGTGCCGGAGAACCCTGAGCCTTGCGCGTTGGCTTCGGAGGCCGGCAGTTGCGCCTTGGCCGCGTCCACCTGGGCTTGGGTGACCTGGCCATCGGCGGTCAGTTCGAAACCACCCAGCCTGGGGATGAACTGACCGGTGGAATCCTGTTGGCACCAATCGGCAACAAAGTCGGCATCGCAATCGGCCTGGTTGCTGTACGTCGGTGCGATGCGGCGATGCTCGGCCATGGCGGTCATGTAGGCGTCGGAGCACACGTCTACCGGGAGTTTTTCATCGGCACATTGCTGCACGGACTGGAAGTTGTACTTCTTCTGTACCGGGTAGGTTTTTTCCGTCGGGCCGCAGCCTGATATCGCCATGGCGACCGACGCGGCCAGCGAGAGCTGAACGTACTTGCTTCGTTTCATGGGATCTCCGTGGCGCAATCAGTTCTGGGAAGGCGTCATGCACGCGGCGTTCAACATGCCGACGCTGATGGCCACTGCCGCGATATAAATACCCGCGGCGAGCTCACCCTTTTTAATGCGTTCAGAGGCGCCTTTGAGCACCAGGCTGGTCACCAGGAACGCCAGCAGTTGCACGAACGCTGCGATCACGGCCCAGACGACGAAGTCCAGAATGCTGACGGAATAGGCAATCACATTGCTGGCCGGAATGGCGAAACCGATGATGGCGCCGCCCAGCGCGATGGCGGCGGCCACGTTGCCCGAACGGATCAGTTCGAATTCCTTGTGCGGCGTGATCCGGGTGTAGATGAACTGGTACAGCGCGAACAGCACGGCCGCACCGAGGATGTACAACACAAACCCGAGCACGGCGGCTTTGTTCAGGGAAATCGAGAGCGCTTCAAGCATGGACTTCTTCCTTTTTTAAAAAGTGTTCAGGTCAGTGGTGTACAGCGAAATGCCCAGCGACGTGCTCAAGCTGATGGTGCCTTCGGCATCTTCTTCGACGGAAAACAGCAGGAATTCCCGGCGATCGGTCAGGCCGGTTTCGCGGGCATACAGCATTGAGCGGTGCTCGACGCTGTAGGACTCATCCGGATTGCTCACGCGCTCGCTCAACGCCACCAGTTCTGTCTGACCTTCCTCGGTGCCCCACTCGCGGCTGTACTCGACACCGTCGTGGTTGTAGGTCGGCAGGCCGATCAGGCTTTCGGGCCCGGCCAGCCGTCGCAACTCCGCTTCGCTGTTGAGGGTGACGTAACTGAGGTAATTGAACAGGATCACCGACTCGACCTGCCCGGCGACATCGCCGCTGGTGTGCACTTGCAACCAGTAGTCCTCGTCGTTCATGTAACAGCGCGTCAGCCAGTTCGATTGCCCAAGGTCGACGATGCCGGTGCTCCAGATCTGCTGGGCATCCGGGATGACCACGCCGGTGTTGCCGTCGAGCAACAATTTCAACGTGCTATCGAACCTGAGTTCTTTGCCAGATGCCAGGCCCAGCGGCCCGACGGAGGCCGGGATTGGGTTGGCGACCCATTTGGAGTCCTTGCCCGAGTTCGGCGCCTCCATGCCCATCAACCGTTTAAACCAGCCCATTGGAGATTTCCTTGAGACGCGCGGAGGCGATATAGAAGAGGTCGCCGCCGCCCCCGACGCGCGTGTCGCAGGGCGGGTTGATCGACGGGTGCCGGGCGCCTTTGGCGCGGTAGCCGATGAGAATGGCGTTGTGGTGTTCTTTCATCTGCACATACAGATCGCCGAACGCGGCATCAAACGCTTCGGGCAGTTTCATCAGGTACTGAGTGGCGCCCTCGCCCACGCAAAGCAATTCATTGATGACCACTGACGAACCCGGATCCTGTGAAGCCCGCACCAACATCTCGATGGCCATGCTCGAGGTGCATTCCAGGCTGGGCGCGTAGGCGCTGGCAAGGGCGGCCACTTCACTGTCATTGAAATGGGCGACCACATGCCCGACCGGGTTCAATTGATTGACCGCCAGCACGGTGGACAGGGTCAGGTCGTCTGAGGGGGTGCGCACCAGGACGCGTTCGGCGCCCGGCACACCGGCGCGCTGCAAAAGTGCGACAGAGGACAGGCTTTCACCTTTGATAAAGGTCGTCTTGCCGGGCATGGGGTTTTCTTCAAGCACGCAATCGCAGATGACAATCAGGTTGTCATTGGACGTCTCGTCCTGCAGGAGCAGCTCGATGACCCGTTCGCTGGAGGCGCCCTCCCAGCCGATGAGAACGGTGTGGCCGGTCTTGCCGGTGAAATCGCCTTTGCCCTTCATGCCTTTTCTCCATACATCAATGACGCTGCTGGTGGTTTTGCCGATGACCGTCGTCAACAGGGCAATGCCCCCGAGCATGATCCAAGTTGCCACGAAAATTCGCCCGGCGGATGTCTGTGGCAACAGATCGCCATAGCCGACGGTGAGCGTGGTGGTGAGATAGAAGTAGATAAACGTGGCGGCAGCGATGAGGTGCTGTTCGCCCAGAAGCACCAGGCCGATCCAGGCGATGGACAGGTGTACGCCCAACGCAATGGCCAGGCCCGCCCAGCCGAACCGATGGAAGAAGGACGAGGCGTAGGTTCGCAGCAAAAGGAAAATCGACATTTCGTCCCTGACTCCGTGGGTTCATTCCTGGCGACGTCATCGCACGGGCAGCGGAGTGCTCAAGTGCGGTCACGGGGCAGCATTAAACCTGCTGCGCGGCGTGGATAGAAGAGCTTTGGTGACAATAAATCCGGGAATTTTCAGGAAAACAGGACTAAGACACAAAACCTGAAGCTGAACACAAAACCCTGTGGCGAGGGGATTTATCCCCGCTGGGCTGCGGAGCAGCCCCAATAACAGCGAACTCGACCCAGCTGACACACCGAGGGTGTCAGGTTTCAGGGCTGCTTCGCAGCCCAACGGGGATAAATCCCCTCGCCACAAGGTCTGTGCCTGGCTGCCTTGGCCTGTCCCCACCAAGGCAAAGCCCAGCCGATTACTCCGCCGATTTTTTCTTCAGGCGCTCCAGAATCGCATTGGCGCTGCCTTCGTTCGGCGTGATGCCGGCATCGCGCAGTTTGCGCTCCAGGTCGTTGCCGGTCGAAGCCTCGGCCAGTTCGTCCTGGGCTTGCAGTTCAGCGGCACGTTGCTGTTGCTTGGCCTGCAGGCGGTTGAGCGTACCGACGGCGGTTTCCAGCTTGCCATTGGCGCCGCCGCTGGCAATCGAAGCACTGACCTGGGCTTTCTGCACGCTCTCACGGGCCTTGGCCATGTCCACTTGCTGACGCAGACTTTTGATGCGGTTCTCGGCCTTGACGATGTCCTTGCGCATGTTTTCAGCGTAACCACCGAACTCGGTCGCGTGCTTTTGCTCGGCGTCCAACTCAGAGGTCAGGGTCGAAATGGCTTCGGCCACTTCCAGTGCCAGGTCTTCACGGTTGGCCTGGATGGCCGCCAGCGCCTTGGACTCCAGGTCCTGGATCTTGGCGTTGTACTCGCTGACGCGGTCAGTCGACAGTTTGTGTTTGGCCATGATGGTGACCAGCTCACGCTTGGCGTTGGCCAGCGCGCTGTCGGCATCGCGAATTTCCTGGTCGAGGATGCGCAGGGCCTGTTGATCGACGATCGACTCGCCGACTTCGTTGGCACCACCACGCAGCGCGGTGAACAATTTGCTCCAGATGGACTGAGTCATTGGATATTTCCTGTTCCCGAAAAATTAGATGAAGAAACGTTCGAAGGCTTCGCTGGCGCGCTGGACGTTGTCGACGAGGGTTTTGACCTCGGTCACGACGTTGGTCAGGCTGGAGTCGGAACTCAGTGCGCCAAACATGTTGTAGACAATCTGCCCGTTGGGCATGGACTCGATACCGATCGAGGACAGCGGGAACATTTCCCGGCTGCGCAGCACGGCATCATTGAAGGCCGCGACATCGTTGATCGATTCGACATCCACCAGAACGGTGTCGACGATGATCTGATCACCCACCACTGCGATGTAAATCGGCAAGCCGCCAAAGTCGTTCATTTCCAGCTTGATGCTGGACTCGGAGCCTTGAACAAGGGAAAGCGTGATGTCGTTCGCCACCACTTCGTCGAGGGCCTGAAGGGCACTGAAGAGGCGATCAATGTTCCAGTTGTTACCTGCGCTCATGTAATTCTCCGACATGAATGAGCCAGCCAGAATCGGTTGGCGTAGCTGTTTCTCCATCTGCTTGAGCAGGCTCCGGTTTTCGGGAAGCACCCAAGTTTCGTGTTTCACATACCCGGCGGCACTCAAGCCCGCGCGCATCTGCTTCATGTAAAAGCTGGATGGTTTTTTCACGGACGGTTTCGAGCGCTCTCCCTTGCGGCTCGCTGAATCGGTAACAGACCCCGCAGGATCTGTTGGAGAGCGGCTGTTCATGGTGCTGACCTCACTGCGAAAAAACTCACGCGTGAGAAACACTACAGGGAATACCCAGTGCCCTCAATAGCTCACGCGTGAGATTTTTAATTGTCACAAACGACGGACACCCCTGTGGGAGCAAAGCTCACCCCCCCAATTTTTAGGGTGGTCACAAATCCGCAGTCCACCACAGATCCAATGTGGGAGCGAGCTTGCTCGCGAAGGCGGCGGGTCAGTTTGCATTGATGTTGAATGTACTGTCGTCTTCGCGAGCAAGCCCGCTCCCACTGCCCCCAGGCTGACATCTTGCTGATGGCGCCTTAGGGGTAACTGAAGCTCTTGACCAACATCAACTCCCCCGCCGTGCGCATCGGTACCACGAAGGTTTCCATCTTCTCGCTTGGCGTGCCCTCTTCGGTGATGACGGTGATCTGCGCCGTGGTCAGGGCTTGTGCCGCTTGTTGCTCGCCGTCCTCGTCACTGCGATAACCGCCGCCGTAGTAGTTCACGTACACCAGGTACTGACCTTTGATCGGCGCGGGCATGGCGATGATTTCCGGGCCGTAGCCGGTGGTGACATCGACGTCGAGCGCGGCGCCGTTGGGGACGACGCGGTCGCCGTACCAGATGTGGGCGCCGTCCGGGGTGACGAGGTGCAGGTCCAGGTCGGTGCCGTCGCTGTCCCAGGTCAACAAGACCCGCAGCTTGGCCGGGGTGGCGCCGCCGCTGGTGTTGAGAAATTGCGTACGGTGGCGTTGCTGGCCGTCGGGGCTGCGCACTTCGATGCTGTTGCTGCCATTGGGGAACGAGAACGGTCGGTCGAAGCGCCCTTGCGGGTCGAGTTTCAGCGGCAGGGTCACGCCATTGATGATGAGTTTGCCCGGCTCGTTGCTGTCCTTGGGCGTGCCTTTGATCTGGCCGCTGATGCGGGCGGTGCTGGCCTGGCCCTGAGGTGTGTTGACCGAAGAAGCCGGGTAGTTGACGGTCTGGCTGAAGCTTTCGCCTTCACCGCCCGGCGCGCCACTGCGCCAGCCGCCAACCGGGGTGTCGAGTTTGATGCCCTCGCCCGCAATGGCCGGCGGCAACACGGCCAAAGCGCAGAACAACAGCAAGGCCTGTGGATAACGGAGTGTCATGGTCTATTCCAGCAAGAGGTGACGGGCGAGCCCTTCGATGTAGGTTTCGTCCTGACCATTGGGGTGAGCTTCAAAGGCCAGGTGCAAGTATTCGTGGGTCAGGTCGAGGCGGTCTTGCAGCGACAGCACACCGCGCACATAGATGCGCCGGCGTTCGCGGTCGACATAGGGCCGGCCGAAGGCGACACGGCAGACGGCGAACGCGCTGATTTCGTTGTAACCCACTTCACCTGCCAGACGGGGGCGCCAGCCGCGTCGCTGTTTCAACAGCCAGTCCTGAGCGGCGGGCAGCGCTTCACAGGACGCCACCGGATTGTCCCAGCGGCTGAGGCTGGCGCGCGGGTAGGCATGCAGCAGGATGGCGTCGTAGCGCTGGCCGGCGCTGGCCTGCTCCACGGCTTGCGCCCAGGACAGTTTGTCCGGGGCGGATTGGTCAGAGTGGTAGGTCACGTCGGTGCCCGCCAGCACCAGATCGCTGGTCCAGGCGGCGATGGCGCGGGTTTGCGGCGCCGCCGAACGTGGGGCGACGCGCTGGCGATGACTGCTGTCATCGATGCTCAGGCAATCGCCGTGACGCTGGGCGTTTTGCAGCAGGTAGCTGCGGATCGCCACGGCCAGGGCCTTGGCGGCTTCGGCGGGTTCAGCCTTGGCTTCGCGCTGCAGGACCCGGGCGACGTACTCTTCCCGATCCAGTCGCGCCACCAGTTTGCCGGGCAGCAGGAACAGCTCGCCGTCGCTGTGGATATCCAGTTGGTTGCCATTGGCGAATTCGACACGGTAATCGCCGCGCAACGGGCCTGGGGTGGCCGGCCCGTCACCCGCCATCACCCGCTGCAAGGGATACCGGGCGAACAGGTCAACTTCCACACATCGCCCCGTTTCCGCCGGCCAACGAGACGGCAGCGCCGCCGCCAATCCATCACCGTATGCCTTCAATATCTGCTCGCTGGTGCCACGCCCACCGGCCCACACCGGCGTGCCGTCGGCCAGCCACCCAGCGAAACCACCCTGACGCGATGAAGGATCCTGTTCACCCAGCCAACTCCAGGTCTTGACCCGCAGACGACTGCCCAACTGGCCGACGAGACGCCCATCCGCCGCGTTGAGCACCACGTCCAGCAGTACCCGACGGGCCTGATCCTGAGCCGGCAGCATCGCCAGTGCCTTGAGCAGTTCAGCCACGCGTACCTGTTTTTGCGGTTGCAGGCTCGGCAGGTCCAGCAGCCACGACGGCGCTTGGCGGGCCTGCCAGTAATCGCGCCAGTTCGAAGCCGAAAGCCCAAGCCGCTGCGGTTCGAAATACAGGCCGCAGGACTTCACCAACGCCTGATCGCGACCGATGTTCTGCCCGGCGCTACAGCAATAGACTTCCTCTTTGGACTCACCGCGACATTCATATGCCGGTTCGCGAGCGCCGGTGTCCACTAGCCATGCGTAGACAAATAGCTTCCACACACTGCCCAGCGGCGCCTGCAGGGCATCGGGCAAGGGCTGTCGGTCCAGCACCTGGGTCTGGCTCACCCGCAGCAACTGACCGTCGAAAGCCAGGCGCAACGGTTCCTCCTGCGCTGTGGCCAGCGCAGGGATCAAGCACAACAACCACCCAAGGCGCGGCCAGCGCATGTCAGTTGACCGTGACCTGACCGAGCGCCGGTTTCTGTTCCCGAGCCTGATGCTGCGGTGCATAGACCTGGGTGAAACGCACCGGCGGCAAGCTGAACTGGCCCTTCTGGGAGAAGCGCACCAGATGCCGCAGGCGCAGCTCGCCACTGAGGGCGTCCAGCGGCACCGCGTAACCCATCTGACCCGGCTCGAAGCGCGCCTTCTCCAGGGAAGTCGGCTCACTGCCGGCCTTGCCCAGCAACTGGATGCCCCAGGTGGTGCGCTCCACATCGGCACCCGGCGGCAGCGGCACTTCGAGCATGCCGTAGCGCAGCGGCGTAGAGGCCTTGCTGTTGATGATCACTTCATCCAGATAAAGGCTGTCACTGGACAGCGGCTTGCTGCCCACGGCTTCGAGCTTGAAGGTGAAGGCCTCGTCGCCCGGCACCAGACGGGACAAGCGCCGGGTAATGGTCACCGCCATCGGCGTCACGGGCGCTTGTCCCGTCTGGTAGCTCAGTGCCGCCTGCAACGGGCGCTCCTCGGCACCGCTTAAGGTCAGCAGGGTCGGTAGCTGCGCGCCCTGCCATTGCCAGTAGGTTTCACCGGTGGCCCCTTGCCGGGCCTTCCAGCCTTCACCCGGGGTCAGGGCCACGGCGGGCGCGGCCTGCTCGATGCTGCGTTGCAGCCAGGTCAAGGCCAGGGCCCGTTCAAGGGTCGATTGCTGCGGCAGCAGACGTTCGAGCAATGCCTTGGCACGCGCCTGATCGAAGCTTTGCAGTGACAGGCTCAAGGCCTCGACGAACGGCTGGGAGCTGACTTCCATTTGCTGTTGTGCGGCGTCGAGTTGCCGGCTGAAGGCCTCCGGCAGCGGCACCTTCACCTGCCTGGCGAGGGACGCCGTCAGCATGCGGGCGCTGGCCAAGCCCAGGGCCGAATCCGGCGCGCTCATGACCAGGCTGTCTTCGCCACTGTCCATCACGCTCGAATCGCCGCCCTCGCCGGCTTTCGCCAGGTCGTCCATCAAGCCGCTGAGCAAGGTGTTCACCGGCAGTTGCATCTGTTTGGCGAACGACAGGATCAGCGCACGCTGCAGCAACGGCGTATCGCCGGCCTGTTTGGCGTAGACCTCCAGCACCCGCTGCCAGTGCTCCGGCGGCAGGCTCAGGTCCAGGGCCTGGCTGGCGTGCCAGTCGGCGTAATAAGCATAGGCCGTGAGGAACGCATCCGGTTCGCCAGCCTGGCCCCACCAGGTGAAGCTCGCCGCAGGCCCGGCCATTTGCACCAGGCGCAGGCGACTGTTTTGCATGATCAGCCGCAAGCGATCGCGAATCTGCGGGTTCGCCGCCAGCGTCGGGTAGGCGATGCTCAGCGGCAGCAGACGACTGGCGGTTTGCTCGACGCCGCCGTAGGGGTAGTTCAACAAGTCATCCAGGGCCGAACGGAACAGCGCTTGCGGGCTGTCGTCCAGGCGCAGGCGGATATCGCTGGCATCAAGCGGCAGGCTCAGCGGTGTGTCACCGCTCGCCACGTCAAGGCGCTGGCTCTGGGTGACTTGCCAACCGTTGCCAATGGCATTGAGTTGCACGGCCAGGGTGTCCTGGGTTTCGCCATTGACCTGCAACTGCACGTTCAAGTCGCCGCTGCTCAACTCCAGAGACGGTAGCGCCACATAGTTGATGCCGTGCTTCAGGTCCGCCACCACGCGCTGTTCAGTACCGGCGTAACGGATCAGCAGTTCGGCCTTCAACGGCTGTTCGGACTGGCTGAAAGCGAACAGGCCCATTTGCGGTTTGTCACCACTGCGGAACCGGGTCGGGCCGCTCCACTTCAGGTACAGCGGTTTCTCTGAACCGATGAACTGCTTTTTCTGCCCCACCTGGCCGTCATCGGCGATGGCCCGGGCCGTGATACGCCAGCGAGTCAGGGAGTCCGGCATCTTGAAGGTGAAACGGGCCTTACCGTTGGCGTCGGTGACCAGCTCCGGTTGCCACGCGGCAGTGTCGACGTCTTCACGACGAGGCCGCTCCAGCACTTTGACCCCGCGCTCGCTGCGGTTGGCCTTGCCCGGCGCGCCCGGGCTGCCCGGCAGGGCCACGTCGTAGCTGATGAACGACAGGCTGGCGCTGGTGCGCACATTGTTGCGGCGCGGATGGTAGAAAAACTGATCGATGGTGGGCGCCACTTCCGGTTGCAGGGCGTAGATCATTTCATCCACGACACTGACCGTCAGGTGCGCCGGGATCGCCTTGCCGACGAACTGGGTGCTCAGGTCCACGGTCACCGTGTCGCCAGGCCGATAAGTGGCTTTGTCGGTAACGATGGCGACGTCGATCTGCGGCGCGACCACCTTGATACCGGCGTTCTGGAAGCTGTATTGGCCACCCTTGGTGTACAGCACCGAGAAGGTCAGGTTCGGCGCAAAAGCGTCTTTCACCGGGATGCGCGCGCGGTATTGAGTGTCGCTGAGCTTTTCCATTTTCAGCCAGTCGCCGCCCTTGGACAGCAGCGCCGTAGCCTCGACCTTGTCCCGCTCCAGTGACAGCAGCGCATCGCTGACCGGCTCCGGGAAGGTGATCAGCGCCAGGGCTTCGTCACCGGCCTGATACTGGGCTTTGTCGAGGACGATCTCGACCGTGCCCGGCACGGCCTTGATACCTTCGCCGGTCACCGAATGGCCGGTGGCGCCAATGACCCGACCGTGGTCATCCTTAAGGGTCAGGTTGTAGGTGCCCGGACGCTCGAAGGTCAGGCTGAAGCCCTTGTCCTTGGCCGCCAGTTTGCCTTCGCCGGTGGTCTGGTCTTCCAGCCGCACCCAGGCGTAGCTGCCCGGCGTCACGGCGTTGCTTTGCGCGTTGCCACCCTCGTTGGTGTAGCTGAACGAGACGTTCTCGCCGGCGGCGCTGAAACGCTGGGGCGCGCTCAGGCGAAAGTTCGCCGCGCCACGGTCGATGAGAATTTCCTTGGTGGTCTTGACCCGATACGCCGCGCCATCGCTGGCAAACACAGTGAGCGTATAGCGACTCGGCTTGTCGGCGGCCGGCAGATCGAGGGTGGCGCTGCCCTTGGCATCGGTGGTCACTTCGCTGCTGGTCAGCTCCACCGGGAATTGCCCCAGGTACTGCAGCTCGTTATCCACCATCGACAGTTGCTGGGCCCGCAGGCTCAGGCTCACCTTGGCGTTGGCCACCGGTTTGCCGTCCGGGTACAGCAGCACGAGAGCGCCCTTGACCGGCTCGCCGGTGCGGTAATCCTGCTTGGCGAGGTTCAGCGCGATTTCGAAGTGCGGCTTGATGTATTCGGCCACGCGAAAGGCACTGCTGTAGAGCTGGTCCTTGTAGCCAAAGCGCAACTCATAACCACCGGCCACGGCGTTTTCCGGCAGCTGGAAACGGCCTTGGGTGCCGGCCTTGGAGTCCAGCTTCAGGGCCAGGGTCTGCAGCTCGGTGCCGGTGGCATCCAGCACGCTGACATTGACGTCGGCGGCCGTCGGCTGCACCGAGTCCCGGGCATTCTTGAATTCACGGCCGACGATTTTCAGCGACACCCAATCCCCCGGCCGATACAGCGGCCGGTCGGTGAAGGCGAACAGCTTGGTGTCGTAGATTTCGCTGTCGTAGTAGAAGTTTTCCGAGACGAATACCCCGCCCTCCTCGTCCTCGCCGATGACAAACGAACGCTCCGGGCTGACGTGCTTGAGGCGCAGCAAGCCGTCTTCATCGGTGGCGCCGCTGCTCATCACGCCCAGGCCGTCGGTCCACAGCACGTTGACCTTGGGCACCGAACGACCTTCGTGTTTACGCGCGGCCCAGACCAGCAGCTCGTCCCCGGCGATCTTGCTCACCGCCACGGTGTTGGAAACAAACACCATGGTGGTGGCCCGGTATTTCCCGATCAGCGCTTCGACCAAATAGAGACCGGGTTTCAACTGGCCCAGTGGCACGTAGACGTTGCCTGGCGCGACGCTGATGAACTCACTCGACGAACCCGCCAGGTTGACCCCCGCTGGCGGCTGGATCGGCTTGGCCTGCCACAGCGGGTAACGGAACTGGCTGACCACCGGCAAACCCGGAATCAAGGCGAACTGTGGTTGCGCGTCGTACGGCGTCGGCGCGGCGATGGCGCTGCCCATTTTCAGTTCCGGCACTTGCTCGGTGACTTGCTGACGCGACTCGTAGGAAAACGCCCGCTGCATCACCCGACGGGATTTGCGGTACCAGTTGTCCCACAGGTACGCCAGGGTGTTCGACAGCCCTTCGCCCTTGAACTGGCCGTCGCTGACCACCCGGTGCAGGTTCTTCTGGCGCTTGAGGAAATCCAGCGGTTTTTCGATGCGATAAACGCGGATATCGGCACCGCCGTACGGCTCCATGCGGAATTTCCGATAGTCGCGCCCCGGCGCTTCGAGGCGGACCATGGCTTGCTCGTCACTGGCAAAACTGCTGTCGGCCAGCAGGAAGAAGCTTTCACCGGCCAACGGCGTATAGCCGCTGGGCTGCACAGTGTCTTCGGCATGAACGATCGGCGCCAGCAACAGGGCCAGCAGCAGGGGCAATTTTGAACACAAGCGCAGCATGTGGGCACCGGTCATTGGGAGAGAAAGTTGAGTCGATAGACGCCGATGAAGTTGGGGTTGGCTGCGTCGGGTATCCATCGGGTGTCCTTCCAGTTCATGAGTTGTTGCAGGCTTGCCGAGCGCATGCCGTTGTCGGTTGGGGTGGTGGTGCCGGTGTGATAGGCGATGTTGCGGCCCATCCAGATCATCAGGTGCTGGTCATCGCCCTGATCGAAGAACATCAGATCGCCCGGACGGGCCTGGGTGACGTCCCGGCTCACCAGATGGCTGTTGAACTGGATCAGCTTGATGGCGTTGACGTAGGGTCCGACCTTGCCGCCGCCCTGTTGCCACTGCTGCGCCAGACGTCGCTGGGCATCGCTCAGTTCAAGCTCTGGCGGCAGGTAGCGATTGGACAGGCCATTGCTGCGCAACCACTTCTGGTCGTGGACCTTCAGCGCTTCATTGGCCGCAAAGCGCACCAGCCCGGCGCAGTCCTGTTGGTACCAGCGCGGGCTCGGGCCTTTGGTCAGTTGTTCCTGGGCAATACGCACGAACCAGGCACGAAAGACCTTCGATTGCTGCACATCCAGCGCGGGTGTCTGAGCGGCAAACGCCTGCCCGCCCAGCAGCAGCGCCAGCATCAACACCCATCCGGGGCGGCGGATCAACCCGGTCACAGCGCTTTCCATTCCAGTGGCAACCACTGCCAGTGGCCGTCCGGTTCGCTGCCTTCAGGCAACGTCAGGGCGTATTTGCCGTAGCCGCCAAGGGTGCGCAGCTTCGGAATCAGGTAGGTTTGCGCGGCGTTGTAGAACACCGGTTCCATGTCCTGGGGCAGGCTGTCGAGGGTTTCGCGTTGCATCAGTTGCGCCATGGCATCCGGGCCGAAGTAGACCGGCATCAGCAGGTCCTTGGGCACCACGTCGGCCATGGGCGGGAAACGTTTGTCGAGGGTGCCGAGGGCCTTGTCTACCAGTTTGTCGTCGAGGGAAAACAACAGGGTCGAACCGTGCCGCGCCAGACTGACTTGCATGAACGCCTTGCCGGTGATCGACTCGGGCTGCGCGGCGTCCTTGGCCGGGTAAGGGCCGAAGTTGGAGCTGACCTGGCGTTGCCAGCGGTGCATCGGGCCTTCCTGTGTCTCAACAACGGGAAACGCATGTTCGGCCACGTTGTTTTCGTAGGCGCCCACCATCGAACCGAACAGGTTGCCCAGGTCGACATCGAGCTTGCCGCCGTCATCGTTCAGGTTCGCCACCAGCAGTGGTGTGTAAAGCCGCGAATCGGCGTACCAGCACAGCCCCGCCGCGCCGGCCATGTGCTCGATCATGACCTGGGCCGCGTTGTCGTCGGCACCGAGTTTCACCAGCAATGGCTTTTGTTGTTCGGCGGCCAGGGGCAAAGCGACACAGGCGCTGGCGCCCATGGGCATGGCTTGCCAGATTGGCTTGAAGTCGAAGTCCGGCTGGTCTTCCAGCTCGTCCATGGCCAGGAAGCTGTGCCAGCCCTTGTCGTCCATGTCGAAACGCAACCCGGCGAAGTTCGGGATGAATCGCTGGTAGCCCATGGCGAGCACGCTGGCATTGACCGAGATGCGTTGCTTGACCTCAGGCGCCTTGGGCAGCAGGCCAAAGGCTTCGGGGAAGAGTTTTTCACCGGCCAGCAGCGCTTCGAGGGCCTGGGTCGAGACCATGCCGGGTTCGTCGGTGGGGCCACTTCCCAGGTCGTAGAGTCTGGTCGGATTGGACAACACCACCAGCTTGTCGCCATGGGAAGCGAATACCAGGGCTTTGCTGGCGTTATAGGTGAGTTGATAGACCGGCACCACGTCGCCGGCCACGTTCATCTCACCGAGCTGGCTGAGCTGTGAATCATCCAGCGCCACTTTTGCCAGCGGCTCCAGCACCTTGGCCAGGCCACCGCGATCCATCACCAGTAGAAAATCCTTGAGCCGCCCGTCGGCGCCGCGCCATAGCGCTACATCGGCCGGCTGGTCGAAAAGCTGCTCGATCAGGCTGTCCTGCAGTTTGAGATCATGCTCGTAGATGATCCGCCGCAGGCTGCCGATCAGCCCGAGGCGGTCGGCATGGGTTTCGTAATAGAAGACGAAATCCTCGGTGAGCGTGGCCTTGAGGAACGGCACCGCCAGCAAGTCCTTGGGCAACTGGCTCAGGGAGTGGGCCTCGAGCAGGCCGTCGGGGCGGCTCAGGCCGAGTTTTTCCAACGCCAGTTCCATGGGCGGTGCCTTGGGCTTGGTCATGAACCAACCCAGTCCGGCGGCGACACCGGCCACCAGGCACAGCCCGATCAGCAGCGCCGGCCAGCGGCGCACAGGTTTGGTGGCGGGGGCCGGCGCGGTCGGGGAAGCAGTGTTGTCGCTCATATTCACAAGGGCCTGTTCATCCGTGGAGCGGATACTTAGTAGTTGAAAGTCTTGACCAGCAACAGATCGCCGATGGCGCGCAGGGGCACGACAAAGGTTTCGCGTTTTTCATCGACGGTGTTTTCGTTGAGCACCAGGTTGATCTGCGAGGTGATCACCTCGTTCTGGTTGCTGGTTTCCTCGAAGTTGTAGCCACCGTTGCTGTAGTTGCCCCAGTAGTTCACGTAGACCAGGTAGGTACCGTGCATCGGCGCGGTCATGGTGAACATCTCAGGGCCAGGGCCATCGACGCCATCGGGGTCGAGGCCGCCGCCGTTGCTCAACGCCGGTCGGCCGAAGAACGCATGCTGGCCGTCGGGAGTGACGATGTGCAGGTCCAACTCGGCCTTGGGATCGTCCCAGCCCAGCACCACGCGGATCTGCGCCGGGGTTCGCTGATTGTTGGCTTCATAGAACTGCACGCGCTTGAGGGACTGGCCTGCGGAGCTGCGTACCTCGACGCTGTTGGAGCCAGCACCAAAGGCATACGGGCGGGCGAAACGCCCTTCATCGTCGGTATAGAGATTCAGTGGATTGCCGTTGACGGCCAGGCTGTGGGGCGCCCGGGCCGTGCCCATGGCCTTGAGCCGACCCTCGATCATCGTGCGATTGCGCTGCACGCCGCGGTCGATGGGCGGCGTGGGATAGGCCACGCGTGGGTTTTCAGTGCGATCGAGCAAGCCGCTGTAGCGCCAGCCGCCCACCGGTTCCGACAGCTCGACGGCAGGCTCGGCCCACGCCAGTGGCGCGCCCGCCAGCACGATCAACAATGAAAGAAAACGCATGTCTGCCTCCTGCCATGCATGACCCAACCCGGCGTCCTTCCTCGGCGCTGCCTGTCATTATTCGGGTTACGTCTGAAGGCCCCGCCACAAGGGGCCCGTAGATGCGGCGAAGGTTAGCGATTCGGCGGATTATTCACAATCAGGGAACGCGCGAATCTGTGTGGGAAATCACGTACTGAGGGGGGCGTGAGCCGATTAGCGTGGCTATTCGGCTCACGAAATGAGCCGAATACGGAAACTGACGTAGCTTCGGAGGTAATCCCGTTGCCTCTATTGGCGCTGGCGAAGCCTGCGATCTTCTAACTTTCGCTCAAGATTCAATTGGCAGGGGGAAGATCGCAGCCTCGTTGCACTCGACAGTTCCTACAGGTCCAGCAGGAGCTTGCCCCTTACCAAAAAGCAGTGCCTCACAGACCGCGCAGATCCTGCTCTGATTTGCCCCAATACCCCATGTCTGCTAGTGTCGCGCCCGTTTAACAGTCAACCGGAATCGCCGCCATGGCCCGCAAAAAAGCTGCACTGGACTTCGAACAATCTCTGGCCGACCTGCAAACGCTGGTCGAGCGGCTGGAGAACGGCGAGTTGTCGCTGGAAGACTCGCTGACCGCCTTCGAGCAGGGTATCGGCTTGACTCGCGACTGCCAGGCGGCGCTGGCCCAGGCCGAGCAAAAGGTGCAACTGTTGCTCGAACGCGATGGTGAGCTGACCGAAGAGCCTTTCGACGCGGACCAGCCTGAATGATCGGCGCTTATCAGGCCGGCAGTCAGGCCCGGGTGAACGCGGCACTGGATACCCTGTTCACCGCCCCAAGCCCTGAGCTGGCGCGGTTGTACGAGGCCATGCGCTACAGCGTGATGAACGGCGGCAAGCGCGTGCGTCCGCTGCTGGCCTACGCGGCGTGCGAAGCCTTGGGCGGCGCCCCTGAACAGGCCAACGGCGCGGCCTGCGCCGTGGAGCTGATCCACGCGTATTCGCTGGTCCATGATGATTTGCCAGCCATGGACGACGACGATTTGCGTCGCGGCCAACCCACCACCCACAAGAAATTCGACGAAGCCTGCGCGATCCTGGCCGGTGACGGCTTGCAGAGCCTGGCGTTCAGCGCCCTGCTGGAGCCGACGCTGAACGATTGCCCGGCGCAGATTCGCCTGGACATGGTCAGCGCCCTGGCGCTGGCGGCAGGCCCAGCCGGAATGGTCGGCGGCCAGGCCATCGACCTCGGTTCAGTGGGCCTCAAGCTGGATCAGAGCGCGCTGGAATACATGCATCGGCACAAGACCGGCGCCTTGATCGAGGCCAGCGTCAAACTCGGTGCCCTGGCCAGCGGTCGGGCCACGCCTGACCAATTGCAAGCCTTGCAGACCTACGCTCGGGCCATTGGCCTGGCGTTCCAGGTGCAGGACGACATCCTTGACGTCGAAAGCGATACCCAGACCCTGGGCAAACGCCAGGGCGCCGATATCGCTCGCGACAAACCGACCTACCCGGCCCTGCTCGGCCTCGACGCTGCCAAGGCCTATGCCCTGGAGTTGCGCGACCAGGCCTTGAGCGCGCTGCGACCCTTTGACGCGGCGGCCGAGCCGTTGCGCGAGCTGGCCCGATATATCGTCGAACGCCGTAGCTGATACGGGGTCAGACTGCGTATCGGCCAAGTTCCGGCCTACGCGTGGGCAGCTTGCGATGCATAAGGTAAACTGCCGCCTCTTTCTATACCTATAACGATTCGCCTGATGCCCACGACGTTTCAAGAGATTCCCCGCAAACGCCCGACCACGCCGCTGCTGGACCGCGCCAACACGCCGGACGGCTTGCGTCGCCTGGGTGAAGCCGAGCTGGAAACCCTGGCCGATGAGTTGCGCCTGGAGCTGCTCTACACGGTCGGCCAGACCGGTGGCCACTTTGGCGCCGGCCTTGGCGTCATCGAGCTGACGATCGCGCTGCATTACGTATTCGACACCCCGGACGACCGGCTGGTGTGGGACGTCGGTCATCAGGCCTATCCGCACAAAATCCTCACCGGCCGTCGCGAGCGCATGGGCACGCTGCGCCAGAAGGACGGCGTGGCAGCGTTCCCGCGGCGCTCCGAGAGCGAGTACGACACCTTTGGTGTCGGCCACTCCAGCACCTCCATCAGCGCCGCCCTGGGCATGGCGATTGCCGCCCGTCTGCAAAACAGCGAGCGCAAGGCGATTGCCGTGATCGGCGATGGTGCACTGACGGCAGGCATGGCTTTCGAGGCGCTGAACCACGCGCCGGAAGTCAACGCCAACATGCTGGTGATCCTCAACGACAACGACATGTCGATCTCGCGCAACGTCGGCGGGTTGTCCAACTACCTGGCGAAGATTCTTTCCAGCCGCACCTACGCCAGCATGCGTGAAGGCAGTAAAAAGGTGCTCTCGCGCCTGCCAGGCGCCTGGGAAATCGCTCGCCGCACCGAGGAATACGCCAAGGGCATGCTGGTGCCCGGTACGCTGTTCGAGGAGCTGGGCTGGAACTACATCGGCCCCATCGACGGCCATGACCTGCCCACTCTGATCGCCACCCTGCGCAACATGCGCGATCTCAAAGGCCCGCAGTTCCTGCATGTGGTCACCAAGAAAGGCAAAGGCTTCGCCCCGGCGGAAGTCGACCCGATCGGTTACCACGCCATCACCAAGCTTGAGCCGGTGGACGCCCCGGCCACCGCCCCGAAGAAGGCCAGCGGACCGAAGTATTCCGCTGTGTTCGGCCAATGGCTGTGCGACATGGCCGCCGCCGACCCGCGCCTGGTGGGCATTACCCCGGCGATGAAGGAAGGCTCGGACCTGGTGGCCTTCAGCGAGCGCTACCCGCAGCGCTACTTCGACGTGGCGATTGCCGAGCAGCACGCTGTCACCCTCGCCGCTGGCATGGCGTGTGAAGGCGCAAAACCGGTGGTGGCGATTTATTCGACCTTCCTGCAACGCGGCTACGACCAGCTTGTTCATGACGTCGCGGTGCAGAACCTCGATGTGCTGTTCGCCATCGACCGTGCAGGTTTGGTAGGCGAAGACGGCCCGACCCACGCCGGCAGCTTCGATCTTTCGTTCCTGCGCTGCATCCCCGGCATGTTGCTGATGACGCCGAGCGATGAAAACGAGTTGCGCAAAATGCTCACCACCGGGCACCTGTTCAATGGCCCGGCGGCGGTGCGCTACCCTCGCGGCAGCGGCCCGAATGCGACCATTGAAGCTGATATTGAGCCGATCGAAATCGGCAAGGGCGTGATTCGCCGCCAGGGAAAGCAGACCGCCCTGCTGGTGTTTGGCGTGCAACTGGCCGAGGCCTTGAAGGTCGCCGAAACCCTGGACGCCACCGTGGTGGACATGCGCTTCGTCAAACCCCTGGACGAAACCCTGGTGCGCGAGATGGCCGGCAGTCACGAACTGCTGGTGACTGTCGAGGAAAACGCCATCATGGGCGGCGCCGGAGCGGCGGTCAGCGAGTTCCTGGCCCGGGAAAACATCCTCAAGTCGGTGCTGCACCTGGGCCTGCCGGACATCTACGTCGAACACGCCAAACCGGCGCAGATGCTGGCTGAATGCGGGCTGAACGAGGCCGGGATCGAAGCGGCCGTGCGCCAGCGGTTGCAGGTGCTGGGCCGGTAAATCTTCAGACCACACAAATCCCTTGTGGGAGCGAGCAGGCTCGCTCCCACAGGGGTATGCGTGGAGCCATATTTCTCGGAACACCCATGAAACTGCGCCTCGCCCTGACCTTCTCACTGCTACCAACCACCGAGCTGCTGGCCGACACCTTCGAACGCGATCAGGCCCTCAAGCTCCCCGACGTGGTCATCAGCGCCAATCGCCAGGTCGAGGCCCGCAACGACAGTAGCGCCGCCAACACGGTATTCACCCGTGACGACATCGAACGCCTGCAACCGGCCAGCGTGACCGACCTGCTCAGCCGTGTGCCGGGGGTTCAGGTGGCGCCGCTGGGCGGGCGTGGCAGCCTGCCGGGGATTTACATTCGCGGCACCAAATCGGCCCAGAGCCTGGTGCTGGTGGACGGCCAGCGCATCGGCAACTCCACCTCCGGCGACAGCAACTTGCAACGCCTGAACATCAACCAGATCGAACGGGTGGAAGTGCTGCGCGGTTCGCGCTCAGTGATCTACGGCGCCGACGCGGTGGGCGGGGTGATCCAGATCTTCACCCGTCGCAGTAACGAACAAGGCCTGCAACCGCGCTTGCACCTGGGTTTCGGCAGCCACCAGACCTGGGAGCGCAGCCTGGGCCTGTCCGGCGGTGATGATCGAACACGCTTCAGCCTCGGCGCCAGCCTGGATGAAAGCGATGGGACCAATCGCACCCATGAGTCCTACGCCAGCGACCGTGACCTTGATGCCAACCGCAACCAGTCCTTGAGCCTGAGCTTGAGTCATGAGCTCAACGCTGACCTGGAAGTGGGCCTGAACCTGCTGGATAACCGCGGCAAAAGCGAATACGACAACCCGTTCGGCCGCTTCGACCCGAACACCTTCGAGTCGTTGCCCCAGCAGCCCTACAGTGAATTTGCGGTGAGCAGTTTCAGCACTTATGTCGATGGGCGCATCAACGACGCGTGGAAATCGCGCCTGGAACTGGGCCACAGCGAAAACCGTGAAAAAACCTTCGACAAGCTCAGCGATGTCCGGGAAGTGTTCAACACCTACCGCGACTCGCTGACCTGGCAGAACGATGTAACGCTGGACGATCGCAACAGCCTGATTGTCGGTGGTGATTGGTATGAGGATCGGATCAACAGCAGCACGCCGTATGACGAAGACAGCCGCTGGAACCGTGCGGCGTTTATCCAGCATCGTTTCCGGGGCGAAACGTTCTCCACCGAACTGGGCGTGCGCCGCGACCAGAACCAGCAATTCGGCGCCCAGAATAGTTGGAGCGGCACGTTCACCCTACCGGTGAATCCGGACAATGATGTACTGCTGACCTACAGCGAAAGCTTCCGCGCACCGACCTTCAACGACCTGTACTACCCGGACTTCAGTAACCCGGACCTTGAACCCGAAACCGCCAAAAGCTACGAACTGCAATGGCGCAGCCAACTGAGCGACAGCGCCCGCCTGGAGACTTCGCTGTACCGCACGGACCTGGAAGACGCGATTATTTTCGGCAGCAACTCACGCCCACAAAACGTCGCCTCGGCACGAATCAACGGTTTCGAAGCAGCCCTGAGCCAAGAGTTATTCGGCTGGCAGGGCAATTTGGGCCTGGCCATCATCGACCCACGGGACCGCGACAGCGGCCACACCCTGGCCCGCCGCGCCCGCCGGACCTTGAGCCTGGATCTGGATCGCCAATTTGACCGCTTGAGCCTGGGCGCCAGCTGGCAAGCGGTGAGCAGCAGCTACGACGATGAGAACAACCGCAATGCCCTGGGCGGATATGCCCTGCTCGGGTTGCGCGGCAGTTGGGCGTTGAACCGCGAGGTGAAGCTGGAGATGAAGGTCGATAACCTGCTGGACAAGGGTTACAGCCGGGCGCTGTATAGCCATGAAGGTGGGCAGTATGGGTATCGTGAGGAAGGCCGGGCCTGGTTGTTTGGGGTGACCTGGACCCCGGGACGCTGAGTCAGGATCTGTAGTGCTTGGGCTGGCCTCATCGCGAGCAAGCTCGCTCCCACAGGGGGCTGTGGTTGATACAGAATCGGCGTTCAACACAAATCCCTGTGGGAGCGAGCCTGCTCGCGATTGGGAGCACCGCGGTTTATCTGTCCGGCGCAATTAGCCCGCACAACCGCGCCGTCGCCTCGATCATCTGCCCACTGGGTCGCTCCAGCCCCTTGTCACTGACCAACAGCAGCCGCCCCTGCGCCACCGCCGCCAGCTGCGGCCAGGCTTTCCAGGCGTCGAGCTGGGCCTGGTCCGTGGCCAGGATGATCTGCGGATTGCGCTGCAACACTGACTCCACACTCACCTGCGGCGCCGGCAGGGTCAGGTCGGCAAACACATTGCGTGCCCCGCAAACCGCCAGCGCATCACTGATGATCTGCTCGCCGCCAACGGTGTACAGCGGCCGGTCCCAGACCTGATAGAACACCGGCAACGGCGTGTCGCGCCGGTAGCGCTGACGCAACGCCTCAAGACGCCCGCGCAACTGCGCCGCTCGCTCCACGCCCCGTTCCGGGCGGCCGAGTTGCGTGGCGATGGCTTCGATTTGGGTGATGAGCTGGTCGAGACTGTGGGGTTCGGCGACGTAGACAGGAATTTTCAATCCCTTGAGCTGCTGGCGTTGGGCGTTGCCGACGCTGCCGGGCCAGAGCAGGAGCAGATCGGGCCTGAGACTGAGCAAGCGCTCCATGTCCAATTGCCCATAACGCCCCACAGAAGGCAGGTCTTTCAACACCAAGGGCCGATCGCCGCCATCCAGCACGCCCACCAGCAGGTCGGCGGAGTCCAGTTCAACCACGATTTCAGACAGGGATGGAGCCAGGCTGACCACACGCTGGGCCGCCACCGTCGAGGCGCTGACGGCCAACAGCAGGACCGCCAGCCAGCGGATCATCAACCGAGCTGACGCGGGATGCGATACAGGTAGAACAATACCGTCGTGGACAACGCCAGCAGCATCAACGGCACCGCTTCCAGGCCCACGAACACCGCCAGGGCGCCAATCCAGGCCGGCAGGCCAGCAGCGAGAAAGGCCACACGCCGCCGGGCCGCCAAGGCGATCCAGGCTTGAGGCTCTTCGGGGGTATCGAGGGCTTTTTGGGTGGCGATCAAGGCGTGTTTGTAAGCGCCAAAGAAGCGCAGGCTGACGAACATCGAGGCCACGCCAGCGATAAACAGCGGCATCGCCAGCACCGGCAGAATCGCTTCGCCCTGGCCGAATACCGCGTTGATCACGAACAGCGGCAGCAAGGCCAGCGCCAGGTATTGCCACCAACTGACGGACAGTCGCCGCCGAACCTGACCGCGCGTCACGCCCGATCAACCTCGCCCTGATGCTCGTTACCCATCATGTGGTCGAGCTTGCTGGCCTTGGTCGCCAGGTAAAGTTTGTTGTGGGGGTTGTGCCCGGTGTGCAGTGGCACACGCTCGGCCACCACGATGCCCATATCGGTCATCGCCTTGACCTTGCGCGGGTTGTTGGTCATCAAGCGCAACGACTTGACGCCCAGATGCTCGAGCATCGGCAGGCAGATGCTGTAGTCACGCAGGTCGGCCGCAAACCCCAGGCGCTCGTTGGCTTCGACCGTGTCGGCGCCGCCATCTTGCAGCTCATAGGCGCGAATCTTGTTCAGCAGGCCAATGCCGCGGCCTTCCTGGCGCAAGTAAAGCAGCACGCCACGCCCTTCGCGGGCAATGGCCCGTAGCGCGGCCTCAAGTTGCGAGCCGCAATCACAGCGCTGGCTGAACAAGGCATCGCCCGTCAGGCATTCAGAATGCAGGCGGCCCAGTACCGGGGCACCGTCGGCGAAATCACCCAGGCTCAGCACGACGTGCTCGCGGCCAGTGGCTTCATCGAGAAAACCATGCATGGTGAATTGCGCAAAGGGCGTTGGCAGCTTGGAAGCGGCAACAAAAACGACAGGCACCGGTGTGCTCCTGATCTATTACTGGAGATTCGCAGAGGCGGGCATTGTAACAGCACGCCCCGACCGACGCTCAGGCTGAATTTTCAGCCATAAACATCGAAAAGATTGATTACGGCTTTGGTGGCCTGCCGTGTTCGTCGAAGGGATAGGGTTGTTTCCAGCGTGCAAAAATCGGCTTCAGTCGACCGTTCTTCACCAATTCAGCCATGCGCCGGTCAAACAGGTTCCGTAGCACCCGACCGTTTTCGGTGTTGGCGAAACCCAGATAGAGCGGCAGATTGATCAGCGGCGAAAGTTTGAATTGCTGGGGATTCTCGGTCTTGGCAAGCAAGTTCTCGATTTCCATCAACGCATCGATATAAAAATCGGCCCGATCATGGACCAGCATCGGCAGGATGCCCACGGCGCGGTGAATTTCGTTGAATTTTCGGATGTTAGGCAGGTAGCTGTCGTATTCGTAGCCACGCATCCACACCAGCCGATAGTTGCCGACCGTCGCCAGTGTAGGAGACGGTTTGGAGGCCAGCCCCAAGGCATAGATGTGATCGACATCATAGTGCCATTGGGGATAAAGCACCCCCTCCGACTCATCGAGATAAGCGCCCACCTGCACATCGACCTCACCGCGCTGCACCAGCCCGATTGAACGGGTGTACGGCACGCTGCGGGTTTCCAGCCTCACGCCTGCGGGCTCGAACACTTCACGCAAGATGTCCCACGCCATGCCCTTGCCATCAGCCTGGGAGTAATCCGCCCACTCCTCACTGGCCGCGCGCACCTTGTCGGGCAGCGCCGTCGGCTCGGCCGCCCGCGCGCCGAAGCAGATCCCCAGACACAACAGCAGTAAGAGTGCGCGGCTTGCGCCCATGCCTGAATCCCTCAGGAGAAACACCACACCAATCCTTGCATCGCCAGCCAGGCGAAGACACCGGCCAATACATCGTCAAGCATGATGCCTACGCCTCCATGCACCTTGCGATCGATCCAGCGGATCGGCCAAGGCTTAAGGATATCGAAGAAGCGGAACATCAGAAAACCCGCCAACAGCCAATACCATCCTTCAGGCACCAGCCACAGGGTAATCCACATGCCGACCATTTCGTCCCAGACGATGCCCTCATGATCGTGCACCCGCAGGTCATCCGCCACCTTGCCGCACAGCCAGAAGCCGAACAGCATGGTGATGCCGAGCATCAGCCAGTAGCCCCAGTCCGGCAACATCTGCCACAACGGTATAAAGGGTAGCGCAACCAGCGAGCCCCAGGTGCCCGGAGCTTTAGGTAAAGTGCCCGAACCGAAGCCGAACGCCAGGAAATGCCAGGGATTACGCCAGACCGAGGGCGGAACGAATTCCGCCGGGACCTGGTTGGGATGATCTGTCACGGTGTCTCCCGAAAATGTTGATAGCCCCGGATTTGCGGGGTGATGTCGTGTCCATCGCTGTCGAGCAGCGCGACACCTTGCCCGGCCACCACGCGACCGATCACATGGATCGGCCAGCCCTCGGCCTGCAACGCCATCAGTCGCACAGGTGGCAAGGTGAATAGCAACACGTAATCGTCACCACCGCTCAACGCGGCGTGCGCGGCATTCGTTCGGCCCAGGAACGTTACCAGAGCCTTGGACAATGGCAGGCGGTCGCGTTCAACGTGCAACGCCACACCTGACGCCAGGGCGATATGCCCGCAATCGGCCAGCAGGCCATCAGAGATATCCATCGCCGCACCAGCCTTGCCCCGCAGCGCCAGGCCGAGGTCGATTTGCGGGCGTGGCGACCAATAATGCGCCAGCAGCGGCTCGGCGATATCCGGTTCGGCGGTGCGCTGCCCCAGCACGAGCGGCAATGCGCCAGCGCCATTGCCCAGCTCGCCACCGACACATAGCCAATCACCAGGCTGCGCGCCGCCGCGAGTCAGGGCCTGGCCGCACGGCACGCGACCGAACACCGTCAGGGTCATGCTCAGCGGCCCACGCGTCGTGTCACCGCCCACCAGCGCGACATCACACGCCTGGGCCATCTGGTTCAAACCACGGGCATAGGCTTGCAACCAATCGGCGGTCACCGTCGGCAAGGTCAGGGCCAGGGTAAATGCAAAAGGAGCCGCGCCCATGGCGGCCAGGTCACTGACCGCCACGGCCAGCGAGCGCTGGCCGAGCAGGAACGGGTCGCAAGGGTCTGGAAAATGCACACCGGCCACAAGGGTATCGGTGGACACCGCCAACTGCTCCCCGGGTGGAACGGCCAGCAAGGCACAGTCGTCGCCGATCCCAAGCGCAACGCCCTCGCCGCCCTGCGCGCAAGACGCGGCGGCGAAGTAATGACGGATCAGCTCAAATTCGCCCATAGTCGCTGCAAACGCCGGTCAGCGCTTGAACGCCTTCACTTCAGCTTCACGCAGACGCGGGGCCAGCTTGTCGAGTACACCGTTGACGAACTTGTGCCCATCGGTGGACCCGAAGACTTTCGCCAGCTCGATCCCTTCGTTGATCACTACGCGGTACGGAACGTCGACGCGCTGCATCAGCTCCCAGGTGGACAAGCGCAACACGGCCAGTTCAACCGGGTCCAGCTCTTCGATGGTCAGGTCCAGGCAAGGAGCCAGGGCAATGTCGATTTCGGTCTTGTGGGCCGGGACGCCATGCAGGATCTCGCGGAAGTACGCGCCGTCAACGTCACTGAAATCGTTGTCGACCCGAAACTGCGCTTCGATCTCGTTCAGCGATTGCTTGGCCATGTGCCATTGATACAGCGCCTGGGTCGCGAGCTGACGGGCTTCGCGACGCTTGACGCTCTTCGAAGGCTTGCCGGCATCGGCTGGCTTGGGATCGCGCGGGTTGAAACGATCGCTTTCGTCGCTAATCACTTGGCCTCCAACTGCGCCAGCAGGCTGACCATTTCCAGGGCGGACAGGGCAGCTTCGGCGCCTTTGTTACCGGCCTTGGTGCCGGAACGTTCGATGGCTTGCTCGATGGAATCAACGGTCAGCACGCCGAAGGCGACCGGCACGCCGAATTCCATGGACACCTGGGCCAGGCCCTTGGTGCATTCGCCGGCCACGTATTCGAAGTGCGGAGTACCGCCACGAATGACCGCGCCCAGGGCGATGATCGCCGCATATTCGCCCTTTTGAGCGACTTTTTGCGCAACCAGGGGGATTTCGAAGGCGCCAGGCGCACGGATGATGGTGATGTCGCTTTCGCTCACGCCATGGCGAACCAGGGCATCGACCGCACCGCCAACCAGGCTCTCAACCACGAAGCTGTTGAAACGGCCCACTACCAGAGCGTAGCGGCCTTGAGGGGCGATGAAGGTACCTTCGATGGTCTTCAGGGTCATTCGTCAGATCTCTTAAAGAGCCAGAGCGCGTTCGAATACGCGCTCCTTAGTGATATTAGCCGCGAATACTGAGCCGGAAATCCCGGGCCATTATTCGGAGGGCACGTATTCTACAACTTCCAGGTCGAAACCGGATATCGCATTAAATTTCATCGGTGCGCTCATCAGGCGCATTTTTCGCACGCCCAGGTCCCGCAGGATCTGCGAACCGGCGCCGACGATGCTGTAGGTGGTCGGTTTTTTCACGATGGTGTTATCGCCGGTTTCACGGATGTGCGCCAGCAACACGTCGCCATCGAGCGGGTGTCCGAGCAGCAGGACCACGCCGCTGCCGGCCTCGGCCACCGCGGCCATGGCGGCCCGCAGGCTCCAGCGGCCGGGCTGCTTGACCATCAGCAGGTCGCGCAGCGGGTCCATGTTATGCACGCGCACCAGGGTCGGTTCTTCGGCGCACACGGTGCCCAGGGTCAGCGCCATGTGCACGTCACCTTCCACCGAGTCGCGGTAGGTCACCAGGTTGAACTGGCCCAGTTCGCTGTCCAGCGGCTGCTCGGCAATCCGCTGAACGGTACGTTCGTGGATCATCCGGTAGTGGATCAGGTCGGCGATGGTGCCGATCTTGATGTTGTGTTCGGCGGCAAAGGCTTCCAGTTCCGCGCGACGGGACATGGTGCCGTCGTCGTTCATGACTTCGCAGATCACGCCGCTGGCTTCGAAACCAGCCATGCGCGCCAGGTCGCACGCCGCTTCGGTGTGGCCGGCACGGGCCAGGGTGCCGCCGGCCTGGGCCATCAGCGGGAAGATGTGGCCGGGGCTGACAATGTCTTCGGCCTTGGCGTCTTTCGCGGCGGCAGCCTGCACAGTGCGGGCACGGTCAGCGGCGGAGATACCGGTGGTCACGCCCTCGGCGGCCTCGATGGACACGGTGAACTTGGTGCCGAAGCCGGAACCGTTGCGCGGCGCCATCAATGGCAGCTTCAAGAGCTCGCAGCGCTCGCGGGTCATGGGCATGCAGATCAGGCCACGGGCGTGCTTGGCCATGAAGTTGATGTGTTCGGCCTTGCAGCACTCGGCGGCCATGATCAGGTCGCCTTCGTTCTCGCGGTCTTCGTCATCCATGAGGATGACCATCTTGCCTTGGCGGATGTCTTCAACCAGTTCTTCGATGCTATTGAGCGCCACGCGGCACCCCCTTGGGTCAGGATTTGAGGTAGCCGTTGGCGGCCAGAAAGCTTTCAGTGATGTTACCGGCTGCAGGCGTTGCTGCCTTGTCGCCCAACAGCAGGCGCTCCAGGTAACGGGCCAGCAGGTCAACCTCCAGGTTGACCCGGCGACCGGGCCGATACGAGGCCATGATGGTTTCGCTCAAGGTGTGCGGAATGATGGTCAGCAGGAACTCGGCGCCATCCACCGCATTGACCGTCAGGCTGGTGCCATCGACGGTGATCGAGCCTTTATGGGCGATGTACTTGGCCAGCTCTTTCGGGGCGCGGATGCGAAACTCCACGGCCCGGGCGTTATCGCTGCGCGCAACCACTTCACCCACGCCGTCGACATGGCCACTGACCAGATGTCCGCCCAGGCGGGTGGTAGGGGTCAGGGCTTTTTCCAGGTTGACCGGGCTGCCGCTCTTGAGATCGTTCATGGCGGTGCAGTCGAGGGTTTCGCGGCTGACGTCCGCCAGGAAACCATTGCCCGGCAGTTCGACGGCGGTCAGGCACACGCCGTTTACCGCGATGCTGTCGCCCAGTTTGACGTCGCTCAGGTCGAGCTTGCCGGTTTCGACATGAACCCGCACGTCGCCGCCCTTGGGGGTCAGTGCACGGATGCTGCCGATGGATTCGATGATGCCGGTAAACATGGAGTCCTCCTCGAGAACGGGCCGCCGCTTGAGCGAAAGCCGGGAATTATACGCGGGCCTGCGAAACGGGAACGGCGATGACTCGCCAGTCATCGCCCACGGCACGGATTTCGGTGATTTTCAGCTCCGGGGCATCTTTCATCTGCGCCAGCGGCCAATCCAGTAACGGTCGTGCCGAAGAGCCGAGGAACTTGCCGGCGATGAAAATCTGGAACTCATCCACCAATCCTTGCCGGGCAAAAGCCCCCGCCAGGCGTGGGCCGGCTTCCACCAGCACTTCATTGACGCCGCGGCCCGCCAGCTCCATCAGCAGGCGACGCAGATCGACCTGGCCATCGTCGCCCGCCACGATCATGCATTCTGGGCCATTGGCGTATTGTTCTTCCACCGCCATGCAGGTAGCGACCAGCGCCGGGCCGGCCTTGAAGAAAGGTGCGTCCAACGGCACGCGCAGACGACCGTCCACCAGTACCCGCAACGGCGGACGACTCATGATCAGCGCGGTCTGCTGTGCATCCAGGCCGAGTTCATCGGCGCGCACGGTCAGCCGGGCGTTGTCGGCCAGCACCGTATCGGCACCGGTCAGCACCACACTGGCCTGGGCGCGCAGGCGTTGCACCGCCGAACGTGCAGCGGTACCTGTGATCCACTGGCTTTCGCCGCTTTCCATGGCGGTACGGCCATCGAGGCTCATGGCAAGCTTGACCCGCACGAACGGCAAGCCGTGTTCCATGCGTTTGAGAAAACCTTCATTGAGCTTGCGGGCTTCGCCTTCCAGCACGCCGCTTTCGGTGGCGATACCGGCCTGGGCCAGCCGCTGCAGGCCGCGCCCGGCGACTTCCGGGTTCGGGTCCTGCATCGCCGCCACCACCCGCGCCACGCCGGCATTGACCAACGCATCGGCACAGGGCGGCGTATGCCCGTGATGACTACAGGGTTCGAGGGTCACGTAAGCCGTGGCGCCCCGAGCCTGTTCACCGGCGGCGCGCAGGGCATGGACTTCGGCATGGGGTTCGCCGGTGCGAATGTGCCAGCCTTCGCCGACAACCTGACCGTCACGCACGATCACGCAACCTACCCGGGGATTGGGATGCGTGGTGTAGTGACCGCGCCGCGCCAATTCCAGGGCACGGGCCATGTGTTGGGCGTCGAGGACCGCCTGCTGCGCCGGGCTGGTCATTCTTTCACCGGTTCGCGGGCCAGGCGGTCGATTTCTTCGCGAAATTCGTTCAAGTCCTGGAAACGGCGATAGACCGAGGCGAAACGGATGTAGGCGACTTCATCGAGCTTCTGCAGCTCGGCCATCACCAGTTCACCTACCACCAGGGATTTGACCTCGCGTTCGCCAGTGGCGCGCAGCTTGTGCTTGATGTGCACCAGCGCCGCTTCCAGGCGCTCGACGCTCACCGGGCGTTTTTCCAGGGCGCGCTGCATGCCAGCGCGCAGTTTGTCTTCGTCGAACGGCTGACGGCTGCCGTCAGTCTTGATCAGGCGCGGCAACACCAGTTCAGCGGTCTCGAACGTCGTGAAACGCTCGCCGCAGGCCAGGCATTCGCGCCGGCGGCGGACCTGTTCGCCCTCGGCGACCAGTCGCGAGTCGATGACCTTGGTGTCGTTGGCACCGCAGAAGGGACAGTGCATGGTGGCAGGCAACAAAAAAAGGGAGGGCCATGGTAGCGCATCCCACTGGCAAGACAAGCCATAGGGTTTACGGTATACAGACGGGGTTACCGTCAGCCCCCTGGAATTTACCTTGCTGGAGCCACACATGCCGCTACGATCGCTCGTTTTGCTCAGTCTATTCAGCCTGCTGATGGCGTGCAGCAGCGACGCCCCCAAACCCGATGCCCCCGCCCCGGCCAAGACCCCTGCGCCGAAACAGGCCCAGGAAAAAGCCCGCCAGGCCGCCGAACTGGGGCCGCTACCGGCGCACCAGCGGGAGTTGAGCGGCACCCTGCAAGGGATACCGGCCGGGGCCGAGGTCGAACTGGCGCTGCTGGTGATCGATGACAAGGACCGTCCGCAACAATTGCTCGCCAGCTCCAGCCTGATCGGCAACAACCAGGCGCTGCCCTTTCGCCTGCGCTTCAACCCCGAAGCCTTCCCGGTTGGCGCCCGTGTGGAACTGCGCGGCCGCGCCAGTCAGTCGGGCCAGTTGATCCTGCATCTGCCGGAGCAACGCATCAGCCAGCCGACCACCCAGGCGCTGGGCGCGCTGCAATTTGTCAAAGCGCCATGAATTCACCGCAAGACCTGCAACACGCGTTGGGCCAGTTGCTTGGAGACGCGCGCCTAGTGGCTTGCCCACTGCCTGAGACTGAGCTGGAATTGTGGCTGATCGACGGCGATAACATGGACCGCGCGTTCAGCCCGGAAGAAACCCGGCGCATTCTCCACGAGCCACCTTACTGGAGCTTCTGCTGGGCCAGCGGCCTGGCCATGGCACGCTATCTGGTCGAACAGCCGCATTGGGTCGCAGGCAAGCGAGTGCTGGACTTCGGCGCCGGTTCCGGCGTGGCGGGTATTGCCGCGCTCAAGGCCGGGGCGCTGGAGGTGGTGGCCTGTGATCTGGATCCTCTGGCGCTTACTGCGTGCCAGGCCAATGCCCTGCTCAATGACGTAACGCTTGGGTACTCGGAGGATTTTTTCGCCGAGGACGATCGCTTCGACCTGATCCTGGTGGCGGATGTGCTTTACGACCGCGCCAACCTGCCGTTGCTCGACCAGTTCCTCAGTCGCGGTCGCGAGGCCCTGGTGGCCGACTCCCGGGTGCGGGATTTCCAGCATCCGCTGTACCGGCGCATCGAAATGCTCGAAGCCATGACCTTGCCGGATCTGGCCGAGCCCGAGGAGTTTCGGCATGTGAGCCTGTACCACGCGCGGCGCCAGTCATAAAAGCATCGCGAGCAGGCTCGCTCCCACAGGGTTTTGTGTCGAATACAAAATGTGTGTTCATCACAAATCCCATATGGGAGCGAGCCTGCTCGCGATAAGGCACCGCAACCCCCCGCTTTCAGCCGCCCCCCACCAAGCCGTATAGTTGCCCCATTCAAGCGTTCTACGAGATTCCCCATGACCCAGGACACCCCGTACATCTTCGACGCCACCACTGCCGACTTCGACCAGTCGGTGATCGCCAACTCCTTTCACAAACCGGTGCTGGTGGATTTCTGGGCCGAGTGGTGCGCGCCGTGCAAGGCGTTGATGCCGATGCTGCAAGGCATTGCCGAGAGCTATCGAGGCGAACTGCTGCTGGCCAAGGTCAACTGCGACATCGAGCAGGACATCGTCGCTCGCTTCGGCATTCGCAGCTTGCCTACCGTGGTGCTGTTCAAGGACGGCCAGCCCGTCGACGGTTTCGCCGGGGCCCAGCCGGAGTCCGCCGTGCGGGCGATGCTCGAACCTCATGTACAGATGCCGCCTCCGGCCGCCGCCGACCCGTTTGAACAGGCCCAGGCGCTGTTCGACGAGGGGCGTTTCGCTGATGCCGAGGCCGTGCTCACTGCACTGCTGGGGGAAGACAATACCAACGCCAAGGCGCTGATCCTGTATGCCCGCTGCCTGACCGAGCGCGGTGAGCTGACTGAGGCACAAACTGTGCTCGACGCGGTGAAAAGCGACGAGCACAAGGCCGCGCTGGCCGGGGCCAAGGCGCAGATCCAGTTTCTCGGCCTGGCCAAGGATCTGCCGGACGCCGCCGATCTCAAGGCCCGCCTGGCGAAAGATCCGCAGGACGACGAAGCGGTGTATCAACTGGCAATCCAGCAATTGGCCCGCCAGCAGTACGAGCCGGCCCTCGACGCGCTGCTCAAGCTGTTCATCCGCAACCGCAGCTACAGCGAAGGCCTGCCCCACAAGACGTTGCTGCAAGTCTTCGAATTGCTGGGCAACGACCATCCGCTGGTGACGACCTATCGCCGCAAGCTGTTTGCAGCGCTGTACTAGAGGAGCCGTTGCAAGCTGTAAGCTTCGAGCTGCAAGCGGCGATTCGTTTCAGCTTGGGGCTTGCGGCTCAATCTGCGTGCCAACTGTAGAGCGGTGTATCGCCGCCGCTGATGACTTTCACGTCCGGGCTATGGCGCAAGCGCACTAACAAGCGTTTGCCGGCCGGGGCGCTGCCGGTCAGGCCTTCGAGCTGTTCCAGCAGGTCCGGACCGCTCAGTTGCCCGGCCTTGCGCAGCAATTCCCTGGCGATCTGCCACAAGGCATCGTCCTGGGTGGCCGGCCTGGCCGCAGCCGTCGCCGTATTATCGGGCCTGACCGTTTGCAACTGCGCGCCGAGCTGCGCCCAGTCGCCCTCATCCATGTCGATCGACAAGTCCACCGGCCAATCACCGACGGTTCCGCGTATCCGCAACATTACCGTGCTCCTGAAAATTTCATGTGCCCATGCTCCCATGGGCCTTGCGCGACGCCAAGCAGCCGGTCAAACTCTGCGCACTTTCGTTATAAGATTACATAACAGAACACTCATTTTATCTGGAGACTCGTCATGCGCCGTCTGCTTCTCGCCCTGCCGTTCGCCCTGCTGCCCTTGGCTGTCGCCCATGCGGCGGTCGAGCATGACCACGATCATGATCACGAGCACGGCAGCCTCGGCGCCCATGAACACGGTGTCGGCCGGCTGAATGCCGCCCTGGATGGCCAGACCCTGGAACTGGAGCTGGAAAGCCCGGCGATGAACCTGGTGGGCTTCGAACACGCCGCCACCAGCGATGCCGACAAGGCCAAGGTCGCCGCCGTGCGTGCGCAACTGGACAAGCCGCTGGCGCTGTTCAGCCTGCCCGCCGCCGCCAAATGCACCGTGGCCCAGCAGGAACTGGAGAGTCCGCTGTTTGGCGATGCACCGGACCACGATGACCACGACGAAGATGAGCATGGCGACGAACACCACGGCGAACACAGTGAAATCCATGCCCACTACCAGTTCACCTGCGCCACCCCAGGTGCGTTGAAAAACCTGGACTTGGCGACGCTGTTCAAAACCTTCCCGGCCACCCAGAAAATTCAGGTACAACTGATCAGCCCGAGCGGCCAGCAAGGCGTGGAAGTGACGGCCAAGGCACCCACCCTGAAATTCTGATTGACCGCAAAACCAATGTGGGAGCGAGCCTGGTGGGAGCAAAGCTTGCTCGCGATGGCGGTTCGATTGTCGACACCCAAGTTGAATGTGACGGCCTCATCGCGAGCAAGCTTTGCTCCCACCGGTATTCCCACAGGTATTCATCTTTTGAACCCGCAAACATGACTCAAGCACTCATCGAACTGTCCGACCTGGGCTTCAGTTGGCCCGGACATCCACCCTTGCTGGATATCCCGGTGTTTCGCCTGGAGGCGGGGGAGACGCTGTTTCTCAAAGGCCCCAGCGGCAGCGGCAAGACCACGCTGCTGGGGCTGCTGGGCGGTGTGCAGACACCGGACCGGGGCAGCATTCGCCTGCTCGGCCAGGAACTCACCGAACTGGGCGCCGGGGCCCGCGACCGCTTTCGCGTCGACCACACCGGCTACATCTTCCAGCAATTCAACCTGCTGCCGTTTCTCTCGGTGCGCGAGAACGTTGAACTGCCCTGTCACTTCTCGAAACTGCGTGCGCAACGGGCGATCCAGCGTCACGGCAGCGTCGATCAAGCTGCTGCCACGCTGCTGGCGCACTTGGGCCTGACCGACACGAATCTGCTTGGGCGCCGCGCCGACTCGCTGTCCATCGGCCAGCAACAACGAGTAGCAGCCGCCCGGGCATTGATCGGCCAGCCGGAACTGGTGATCGCCGACGAACCCACCTCGGCACTGGACTACGACGCCCGGGAAAATTTCCTGCGGCTGCTGTTCGCTGAATGCCGCGAGGCCGGATCGAGCCTGCTGTTCGTCAGCCATGACCAGAGCCTGGCGCCGCTGTTCGACCGCAACCTCTCGCTGGCCGATCTCAATCGCGCCGCCACGCCACTCGAGGTCTGAGATGTATTTGTTCCGTCTTGCCATGGCCAGCCTGGCGAACCGCCGTTTCACCGCGATCCTCACCGCATTCGCCATTGCCCTTTCGGTGTGCCTGCTGCTGGCGGTAGAGCGGGTCCGCACCGAGGCGCGGGCCAGTTTCGCCAGCACCATCAGCGGCACCGACCTGATCGTCGGTGCCCGCTCGGGTTCGGTGAACCTGCTGCTGTATTCGGTGTTTCGCATCGGCAACGCCACCAACAACATTCGCTGGGACAGCTTCGAGCAGTTCGCCAGCAACCCGAAAGTGAAGTGGGCGATCCCCATGTCCCTGGGCGATTCCCATCGCGGTTACCGGGTGATGGGCACGACCGAGGCCTACTTCGAGCATTACCAATACGGTCGCCGGCAACACCTGGCGCTGGCCGAGGGCCGCGCCTTCGCCACCGATCCATTCGAAGTGGTGCTCGGCGCCGAAGTGGCCGAGGCGCTGCATTACACGCTGGGCGACAAACTGGTGCTGGCCCACGGCGTGGCGGTGGTCAGCCTGGTCAAGCACGATGACAAGCCCTTCACCGTGGTCGGTATTCTCAAGCGCACCGGCACCCCGGTGGACCGCACGCTGCACATCAGCCTCGGCGGCATGGAAGCGATCCACATCGACTGGAAAAACGGTGTGCCGGCCCAGGGCAAGGGCCGCATCAGCGCCGACCAGGCCCGCAACATGGACCTGACGCCCAAGGCGATCACCGCGTTCATGCTTGGCCTCAACAGCAAGATTTCCACCTTCGCCCTGCAGCGCGAGATCAACGAGTTCCGCGGCGAGCCGTTGCTGGCGATCCTGCCCGGCGTGGCGTTGCAGGAGTTATGGAGCCTGATGGGCACGGCGGAAAAAGCCTTGTTCGTGATTTCGCTGTTCGTGGTGCTGACCGGTCTGATCGGCATGCTCACGGCGATCCTCACCAGCCTCAACGAGCGGCGGCGGGAGATGGCGATCCTGCGCTCGGTGGGCGCGCGGCCGTGGCACATCGCGACCCTGCTGGTGCTCGAAGCCTTCGCCCTGGCGCTGGCCGGGGTCGCCGCCGGGCTGGCCCTGCTGTACATCGGCATCGCCGCCGCGCAGGGTTATGTGCAGTCGGCCTATGGGTTGTATCTGCCCTTGGCCTGGCCGAGCGAATATGAATGGACGCTGATGGCTGGCATTCTGGTCGCCGCTCTACTGATGGGCAGCGTGCCGGCCTGGCGCGCCTATCGCCAATCGTTGGCCGATGGCCTGTCGATCCGTTTATGAGGACGTTGAAGATGCCCCGCGCTTTGCTTGCGCTGTTGATGACGGTCGCCCTACCGCTGTGGGCGGCCGAACCGAGGGACTTGTCGTGGCAGGAAATGATCCCGCCGGACGCACCGCCGGAAGTGCCGAACATGACGCCGCTGCACGACCTGTCGCAGATGAGCGATGCCCTGGCCGCCGAAGCGGCCCCCGCGGCCAAGCAGGATCTGCCCAACGCGCCGGTGGTCAAGGAACTCGACGGCCAGCAGATTCGTTTGCCGGGTTACATCGTGCCGCTGGAAGTCAGCGAGGAAGGCCGCACCACGGACTTTTTGCTGGTGCCGTATTTCGGCGCTTGCATCCACGTACCGCCACCGCCGTCGAATCAGATCGTGCATGTGAAAAGTGAAATCGGGGTCAAGCTCGACGAGTTGTACCAGCCGTACTGGGTCGAAGGGCCGATGCAGGTCAAGCCGTCCACCAGTGAACTGGCCGATGCCGGGTATCAGATGGCGGCTGAGAAGATTTATGTGTATGAGCTGCCGGAGTGAATCTGGTGGTGATGTGTTGGCAATGAAATAGCTATCGCGAGCAGGCTCGCGATGGGGCCCTCAAGATTTCCTCATCATCATTTTATTGAGCTGAGTCAATTAATAGACCCAGACTCATTGAGCTGAGTCAAAAGACCGCCCTAGAGCGCTGCGTACCATGAGACATCAATTTTAGATGCCCTCTGGAGCCCCCATGCAAAAGTCTCTGCTCAGCGCTTCCCTCGTGGCCCTCGCGCTCGCCTCCCCGCTCGCCCAGGCTCATACCGCTGGCGACATCATCGTTCGCGCTGGCGCCATCACCGTCAACCCGGAAGCCGACAGCTCCAGCGTCAAGGTCGATCGTGGCCCGCTGGCCGGCGCCGACCTTGGCGGCAAGGCAACCATGAGCAGCGACACACAGCTAGGCCTGAACTTCGCCTACATGATCACCAACAACCTGGGCATCGAACTGCTGGCCGCGTCGCCGTTCGAGCACGATGTGAAGATCAAAGGCACCGCCCTGGGTGCGGCCAACAACAAGCTCGGCACCCTCAAGCACCTGCCGCCAACCCTGAGCCTGGTCTACTACCCGCTCGACGCCAAGTCGGCCTTCCAGCCTTATGTCGGCGCCGGCATCAACTACACCTGGATCTACGATGAGCACGTCGGCAGCGAAGCCAGCGCCAACGGCTTCAGCAACTTCCGGGCGAGCAACAGTTGGGGCATGGCGTGGCAAGTGGGCGCCGACTACATGCTGACCGACAACATCATGGTCAACGGCCAGATTCGCTACATCGACATCGACACCACCGCCTATGTGGACAACAACGCCGTGGCCAGCGGAACCCGGGCCAAGGTGAATGTCGATGTGGACCCTTGGATCTACATGGTGGGGTTGGGTTACAAGTTCTAAATCATTCTTGAGATTAAGAAAAAACCTGTGGGAGCGAGCCTGCTCGCGATTGCGTTGGATCAGCCGGCATTGATGCCAGCTGATAAACCGCTATCGCGAGCAGGCTCGCTCCCACAGTTTTTGGTGGCGTAGGATTCAGCGTTCCAGCAGCCGCGCCAGCCCCACGCTCATCGGCGTTTGTGGTGGAAAGCTGAAGCGCTCCAACAGCCGGCGATTGTCAGCCCGGGAATGGCGGATGTCGCCGGAGCGAGCCGGGCCGTAGCTGATCGGCGGCAGATCGCCCACCACCACGGCCAGGGCCTGGAGCAATTGTTTGAGGGTCGTGGCCTGGTTCCAGCCGACGTTCACCGCGCCCACTTGCACCTCAGGTGTTTCAATGGCCTGCACCAACACGTCCACCAGGTCTTCGACGTAGACAAAATCCCGGGTCTGCTCGCCGTCGCCGAACACCGTGATCGGCAGGCTTTTCTGTGCCCGTTCGCTGAAGATGCTGATGACCCCGGAATAAGGCGAGGACGGATCCTGACGCGGGCCGTAGATGTTGAAGAAGCGGAACACCGCCGGCTCCAGTGCGTGCTGGCGGCGGTAGAAGTCCAGGTAGAACTCGCTGGCCAGCTTGTCCGAAGCATATGGCGTGAGCGGGGCCTTGGGCGTGTCTTCGTCGATGGACTCACCTTCGCCGTTGTTGCCATAGACCGCTGCGCTGGAGGCGAACAGCACCCGCTTCACCCCGGCCTGGCGCATGGCTTCGCAGACATTGAGGGTGCCGATGAAATTGCTCTGGTGGGTGCGCACCGGGTCGTCCACCGAGGCCTGCACCGAAGCCACTGCTGCCAGGTGCGCCACGGCGCTGCAACCGGCCACGGCCCGGGCTACCAGCGCCGCATTGGCCACGTCGCCTTCGATCAGTTCAACCAGAGGGTTGTCCAGCGGCAGGTTACTGCGCTTGCCGGTGGACAAGTCATCGAGGATGCGTACCGAATGACCCTTGGCGAGCAAGGCGTCGGTCAGGTGCGAACCAATGAAACCAGCGCCGCCGGTGATTAAAACAGGACCTTTAGCCATGACGATAAAACCTATCCAGTAAGCCCGGGAGTGCAGCGCGCCAGGCGCGGGGCTTGATCCCGAACGTGTGCAGAATTTTCTTGCAGGCCAGCACCGCATGCTGCGGTTCTTCCGCGGCGTCCGGCCGTGCGGCGTGTGCCTGGGGGGTAGGCGATTCGATTGCCAGGGGATGCAGGGCCCGGGCTTCGGTGAGGATCGCTTGCCCCAACGCCAGCGGCGTGGTCGCCTCATGCCCGGCATAGTGGTAGGTGCCCCACAACGGCGCGGCGCAATCGAGTTGCTTGAGCACCGAGATGATCACCCGCGCCGCGTCGTCCACTGGCGTCGGATTGCCCCGACGGTCGTCGGCCAACAGCAGGTCTTCGGGTTGTTCGGCCCGGGCCAGGAAACGTCCCAGGATGCCGTCGGCGCTGTCGTCCAGCAGCCAGCCGAAACGCAACAGCACATGTTGCGGACAGGTGGCGCGCACGCTCTGCTCGATCCGCCACAAGGCCTGACCGCGCAGACCCAAGGGCACGGGTTCGTCCTTTTCGCTGTAGGCCGTAGCGCGGGATCCATCAAACACGCGATAGCTCGACGGTTGCAGCAAAATGATGTTGTGATGCTGGCACAGCTCGGCCAGCCGCTCGACAGCGCGCTCCTGGCTGGCCAGGCGCTGCTCGCTGACGGTCTCAGCCTGGAACCAGTCGAAGTAGTACGCCAGGTTGATCAAGGCGTCCGGTCGAGTGTCGTCCAGCAGCTGCGTCAGGCTCGCGGCATCCCAGCCGTCTTCGGGGGGGCGGGGGGCAAGAAAACCGATGTCTTCTTCCGCACCGAGGCGAATCAGCGCCTGCCCAAGGGCATTTCCGCCGCCCAGTAACATAAGGCGCATTCGCATAAAGTCAGCAGGCCCGGTCTGTTGGCAAAAGAATTGGGTCGACAACGCCCGCAGGCGTTGTCGGAATCGTTGCATTTTGCGGGTTTAGTGCGCAACCGTCATCCGTAAAGTGCAGATCCGGTATTTGTGTAAGGTTCACAGGCTCTATCGCGAGCAGGCTCGCTCCCACAATGGAGCGAGTCTCTTCAGAAAGAATGCGGTCGAATGTGGGAGCGAGCCTGCTCGCGATGAGGCCCTCCCAGGCCAGGCATCGCTCAGAGGTACTTGCATCTTCCCCATCCCACCCGCATAACTGCCCACATGAATCTGCCCTTCCCAGCCGACCACGCCATGGCAGGCTTTCATCCCGCCGTTCGCGCCTGGTTCAGCCAGACATTCCCGGCGGTCACGGCCGCTCAGGCCCGGGCGTGGCCGTTGATCGGGCAGCGCCGTTCGACCCTGGTGGCTGCGCCCACGGGATCGGGCAAGACCCTCACAGCATTTCTTGCCGTACTGGATGACCTGGTACACCGAGGCCTGGAACAAGGCGGTCTGCCGGACCAGACCCTGGTGGTCTACGTCTCACCGCTCAAGGCATTGAGCAACGACATCCAGATCAACCTGCAAAACCCGCTGGCCGGCATTACCGAACAATTGCGGCAGATGGGCCTGCCGCCGTTGCACATCACCACCGCCGTGCGCACCGGAGACACGCCACAAAAAGACCGCACAGCGATGCGCAAGACCGCGCCGCACATTCTGGTGACCACTCCCGAATCGCTTTACGTGCTACTCGGCTCCGATTCCGGCCGGCAAATGCTCGCCAGCACCCGCACCGTCATTGTCGACGAGATCCACGCCATCGCCGCCAGCAAACGCGGCAGTCACCTGGCCTTGAGCCTGGAGCGTTTGCAAGCGCTGTGCGCCGAACCGTTGATGCGCATCGGTCTGTCCGCCACGCAAAAACCCATCGAAGCGGTGTCGCGTTTTCTCGTTGGCCAGGGGCGCAGCTGTGAAATCGTCGACATCGGCCACGCCCGCCCCCGGGACCTGGACATCGAGGTGCCGCCGGTGCCGCTTTCGGCGGTGATGGCCAATGATGTCTGGGAACTGGTCTACAACCGCCTCGCCGAACTGGCCCGGGAACACCGCACCACCCTGATTTTCGTCAACACCCGGCGACTGGCCGAACGCCTGAGCCGTCATTTGAGCGAACGCCTGGGCAAGCACGCCGTGGCCGCCCACCACGGCAGCCTGGCCAAGGAGTTTCGCCTCGACGCCGAACAACGGCTCAAGCGCGGCGAGTTGCAGGTGTTGATCGCCACCGCGTCCCTGGAACTGGGCATCGATATCGGCGACGTCGACCTGGTGTGTCAGATCGCCTCGCCGCGGTCGATCTCGGCGTTTTTGCAACGGGTCGGCCGCTCGGGCCATCAGGTTGGCGGCACGCCCAAGGGACGCCTGTTCGCCACCACCCGCGACGACTTGATCGAATGCGTCGCCCTGCTCGATTGCGTGCGCCGTGGCGAGCTGGACATTCTGCACATCCCCAAGGCGCCACTGGATGTGCTGGCCCAGCAGATCGTCGCCGAGGTCAGTTGCCAGGAATGGCCGGAACAGGCGCTGCTGGAAACCTTTCGCCGCGCCGCGCCCTATGCCGAGCTGGACGACGGCCACTATCAGGCGCTGCTGCACATGCTCGCCGAGGGCCTCAATGGTCGTCAGGGCGTGCGCAGTGCGTACCTGCATCGCGACGCCGTCACCCGCACCCTGCGCGGGCGCCGGGGCAGCAAGCTGACCGCCGTGACCAGCGGCGGCACTATCCCGGACAACGCCGACTACAGCGTGCTGCTCGAACCCCAAGGATTGAACATCGGCAGCGTCAACGAAGACTTCGCCGTGGAGAGCATTGCCGGCGACGTGTTCCAACTGGGCAATACCTCTTACCGCATCATTCGCGTGGAGACCGGTCGGGTGCGGGTCGAGGACGCCCAGGGCCAGCCGCCGACCATTCCGTTCTGGCTTGGCGAAGCCCCTGGCCGCAGCGCCGAGTTGTCTCTGGCGGTAGCCCGTCTGCAAGCCCAACTGGACCAACTGCTCGGTGCCACGCCGGGCAACTTGCAACCGGCCCTCGACTGGCTGACCGGCACCTTGCAACTGAACCTGGCCAGTGCCGAACAATTGGTGGACTACCTGGCCCCGGCACGCCTGGCCTTCGGCGCCCTGCCGTCCCAGGACACACTGGTGATGGAGCGGTTTTTCGACGAGTCCGGCGGCACGCAACTGATCATCCATACGCCGTTCGGCAGCCGCATCAACCGCGCCTGGGGCCTGGCCCTGCGCAAGCGTTTCTGCCGCACCTTCAATTTCGAATTGCAGGCCGCCGCCAGCGAAGACGCCATTGTGCTGTCGCTGTCCACCAGCCACAGCTTCGAGCTGGACGAGGTCTGGCGCTATCTCAATAGCCATAGTGCCGAACAGATATTGATCCAGGCAGTGCTGGATGCGCCGCTGTTCGGCGTGCGCTGGCGCTGGAATGCCAGTGTCGCCCTGGCCTTGCCGCGCTATTCGGGCGGACGCAAAGTCGCTCCGCAGATCCAGCGCATGAAAAGCGAAGACCTGATCGCCAGCGTATTCCCGGACCAGATCGCCTGCCTGGAGAACCTCGCCGGCGAACGGGAAATTCCCAATCACCCACTGGTGGAACAGACCCTCGACGACTGCCTGCACGAAGCCATGGACAGCGAAGGCTGGCTGACGCTGTTGCGGCGCATGGAAGCCGGCGAGGTTCGTCTGATCAGCCGCGATCTGCCGGCGCCCTCGCCCCTGGCGGCGGAAATCCTCAGCGCCCGGCCCTACACCTTTCTCGACGACGCCCCGCTGGAAGAACGCCGCACTCAAGCGGTGATCAACCGGCGCTGGAGCGACCCGCAGTCTACCGACGACCTCGGTGCACTCGACGCCGACGCCATCCAGGCGGTACGGGACGAAGCCTGGCCGGCCCCCACCAACCTCGATGAAATGCACGAAGCACTGATGAGCCTGGCCTGCATCGCCGACAGCGAGGCAAGTGCTCAGCCGTCGTGGCTGGACTGGCTGCAGGCCCTGGCCGAGCGCGGCCGCGCCAGTCATGTACAGATCAGTGCCGAACGAGGTGTGTGGGTGGCGCTGGAACGGCTGACGTGTCTGCAAGCCATTTATCCACAGGCTCAATGGCGACCGCCGCTGACGCCGCTGGCGGGTTTCGATGAACCCTGGGACCGCGATGAGGCCATGGTGGAGGTACTGCGCGCGCGGCTCAGCGCCTTTGGTCCACTGCCGCTGGAGGCCATCGCCTACCCGCTGGGGCTCACGCCCCCGCCCATCACCCAGGCCCTGGCGCAACTGGAACAGCAAGGCTACGTGCTGCGTGGCCGATTCACCCCCGGCAGCGGACAGGAAGAATGGTGCGAGCGGCATTTGCTGGCGCGTATCCACCGCTACACCGTCAAGCGCCTGCGCCGGGAAATCGAGCCGGTGATGTTGCAGGATTTCATGCGGTTCCTGTTCGACTGGCAGCATCTGTCGCCGTCCACCCAAGGCCGGGGCAACGCGGTGCTGCCGTCGATCATCAGCCAGTTCGAAGGCTATCCGGCCGCCGCCTCGGCGTGGGACAGCGACCTGTTGCCGGCGCGGATCAAGGACTATTCCCCGAGTTGGCTCGATGAGCTGTGCCGCAGCGGCAAGCTGGTGTGGACGCGCCTGAGCGCTCGTCAGAAGCAATCTTCCAGCGCCTTGCGCAGCACGCCGATTGTGTTGCTGCCGCGCAATCAGGTCGCCCTCTGGAGCAGCCTGACTGAACAGACCCCTCCCAGCGAGCTGTCACCCAAGACGCAAAAAGTCCATAAGGCCCTCAGCGAACACGGCGCGCTGTTTTTCGATGAGTTGTTGCACGAGGCGCACTTGCTGCGCAGCGAACTGGAAATCGCGCTACAGGAACTGGTAGGCGCCGGGCTGGTAAATGCCGACAGCTTCGCCGGGTTGCGCGCGTTGATCACCCCTGCCAGTAAGCGCCAGGCGCGCAGCAGTCGGCGCGGGCGCGGGGCATTCGTTGGCGGCATGGACGATGCCGGGCGCTGGGCCTTGTTACGCCGTAGCACACCAGAGCCCGAGGAAGGAAACCGGCCAGCGGCGATACCACCCGACACCCTCGAACACATCGCCATGACCTTGCTGCGCCGTTATGGCGTGGTGTTCTGGCGCCTGTTGGAGCGGGAGGCGGATTGGTTGCCGAGCTGGCGCGAGTTACTGCGCACGTTTCATCGCCTGGAGGCGCGGGGAGAGATTCGTGGCGGACGTTTTGTCAGCGGCCTGGCGGGCGAGCAATTCGCCCTGCCCGAAGCCATTCCATTGCTGCGGGAAGTGCGCCGCCGCACCAGCGACGGCGCCCTGGTCGCGGTGTGCGGTGTCGACCCGCTGAACCTGGCCGGCACCTTGTTGCCGGGAGCGAAAGTACCGGCGCTGGCGAGCAATCGGCTGGTGTATCGCGATGGCCTGCCGGCGGCAGCGCAGATCGCGGGCAAACAGCATGTGTGGCTGGAGCTGGATGCGCAGGGCATGACTGAGGTAAGGAACAAGCTGATCCAGAGAAGTTGAGGGTGTCTGGACGGACCTCATCGCGAGCAGGCTCGCTCCCACATTTGATCTGCGCTGGGGGCCCATTCAGCAACTACTGAAACACAGCGAACAAGACTGCAGGACTTCACCTGCCCTCACCGTCGGTAACTCCATCGAAACTTTCTACCCCGCGCGACAGTCATCAAAAGACACAGGCGGTACGAGGTCATTGGCACGGGAGGGACACATGACGGCGATCCACATTGGCATTTCCGGTTGGCGTTATACGCCTTGGCGGGGGGATTTCTACCCCAAGGGGCTGACCCAGAAACGGGAATTGCAATTCGCCTCGCGAGCGGTCAACAGCATCGAAATCAATGGATCGTTCTACGCCCTGCAACGCCCCGAACGGTATGCCCAGTGGTACGCCGAGACCCCGCCCGGCTTCGTCTTCAGCGTCAAGGCGCCGCGTTTCATCACCCACATCAGACGTCTTCGGGACATTCACAAGCCGTTGGCCAATTTCTTCGCTTCCGGCGTGCTGGAGCTCAAGGAGAAACTCGGCGCGATCCTCTGGCAGTTTCCTCCCAGTTTCAAATTCGATCCCGAGTTGTTCGAAGACTTTCTCAAGCAACTGCCCCACAACACCGAAGATGCCGCCGCCCTGGCCCGGGAGCACGAACCGCGCCTGAACGGCCACGCCAGCACCCAGGCCGACAAGAAGCGGCCGCTGCGTCACGCGGTGGAGATCCGTCATGAAAGCTTTATCGATCCACACTTCATCACCTTGCTCAAACGCTACGACGTGGCACTGGTGATCGCTGACACCGCGGGAAAATGGCCGTATCGCGAAGACGTTACCAGCGACTTCGTGTACTTGCGCCTGCACGGAGCCGAGGAGCTATACGCCAGCGGCTACACCGATGCGGCCTTGAAACGCTGGGGCGAGCGGATCGAGGCCTGGAGCCACGGCACACAACCGCGCGATGCCCATTTGATCGACCCGAAAAAGAAACCCCGCGCCCGCAAGAGCCGGGAGGTGTTCTGCTATTTCGACAATGACATCAAAGTCCGTGCGCCCTATGACGCGCGTCACTTGTTGGAGCACTTCGACCTGGACAAGGACCTGGCCACCACGCCCGGCGAGCGCCCGGCCGAGGGGGTATTGCCATGAGCATCCCGGAGTTCACCGAAACGACCCGCGATCCAACCCAGGAACGGACGCAAGACCTCGACCGGATCAATCGCTTCACCGTCCTGACGGTCAACACCCATAAAGGTTTCACCGCCCTGAACCGGCGCTTCATCCTCCCGGAACTGCGCGAGGCGGTGCGCAGTGTGTCCGCCGACGTGGTGTTCTTGCAGGAAGTCCACGGCACCCACGAACACCACCCGCAGCGCTATTCCAACTGGCCGAGCATGCCGCAATACGAATTCCTCGCCGATAGCCTCTGGCCACAGTTCGCCTACGGGCGCAACGCGGTGTACCCGGCGGGGGACCATGGCAACGCATTGCTGTCCAAATTCCAGATCATTCGCCACGACAACCTGGACGTGTCTATCAGCGGCCATGAAAGCCGCGGCATGCTCCACAGCGTGCTGCGTCTGCCGGGCGGCGATGAGCGGGAAATCCACGCCATCTGCGTGCACCTGGGGTTGCGCGAGGGGCATCGTGTCGAGCAATTGAAATTGCTTTGCCAGCGTTTGAGCGAACTGCCGCCCGAGGCGCCGGTGATTGTCGCCGGGGATTTCAATGACTGGCGCGGCAAAGCCAGCGAGCTGCTTGAACCCAGCGGCCTGCGGGAGGTGTTCGCCGAGCAATGGGGCAAGCCGGCCCGCAGCTTTCCGGCGCGCCTGCCGGTCCTGCGTCTGGACCGCATCTACGTGCGCAACCTCAAGGCCCGTCATCCCAAGGTATTGAACGTACGCCCCTGGTCGCACCTTTCCGACCATGCACCGCTTTCGGTGGAGATCGAATTATGAGCGCGACTATGAACAAGGCGACGGTGGAACAGGTAGAGGTTCCGCCGACCGAGCGCAATCCGGCGCTGGTGGACATCGAGTACGGTTGGCACGGCAATAACCGGGTCACGCTTTTGGAGAACGGCGAGGAATATTTTCCCAGGGTCTTTGAGGCCATACGCCGGGCCGAAAAGGAAATCCTCCTTGAGACCTTCATTCTGTTCGAGGACAAAGTCGGTATCGAACTCCGGGACCTGTTGGTGGACGCGGCCGGACGTGGCGTGCGCATCACCGTCAGCCTGGACGGTTTTGGCTGCGGCGAGCTGACCCCGGAATTTCTGGCGACATTGAGCGACGCCGGGGTGCGTTTGCAGATATTCGATCCCGCACCCCGGCACCTGGGCATCCGCACCAACTGGTTCCGGCGCCTGCACCGCAAGATCGTCGTGGTGGACGGTGTGATCGCGTTTATCGGCGGGATCAATTTTTCCGCAGACCATCTGGGCGACTTCGGTCCCGAGGCCAAGCAGGATTATTCCGTGGAGGTCAAAGGACCGGCGGTGGTGGATATCCATCACTTCGCGCTGTTGCAGAGCGGTCGGCCCAGCCGGGCCAAATATTGGTGGCAACGCCGCCGCAGCCGCCGCAACGAGTTGGCCTTCAACGATCATGATGGTCAGGTGCGGCTGGTCTATCGCGACAACCATGAGCATCAGACCGACATCGAAGAGGTGTACCTGCAAGTATTGCGCAGCGCCCAGCGACGCGTGGTCATTGCCAATGCCTATTTCTTCCCCGGTTTCCGGCTGCTGCGCGAGATCCGCAATGCCGCGCGGCGTGGCGTGGAAGTACGACTGATCCTGCAGGGCCAGCCGGACATGATGATCGCCAAGCTCGCGGCGCGGATGCTGTACAACTATCTGCTCAAGGCCGGCGTGGTGATCTACGAGTATTGCGAACGGCCGTTGCACGGCAAAGTCGCCTTGGTGGATGAGGACTGGAGCACGGTGGGCTCAAGTAACCTCGACCCCCTGAGCCTGTCCCTGAACCTGGAAGCCAATGTGCTGATCCGCGACCGGGCCTTCAACCGTGAATTGTTCGAGCGCCTCGATGATCTGAGCCGCAACCATTGCACCGTCATGCCGGCCAACCCTGCCCCTCGGGGCCTGCTGTGGCGCATGACCATCGGCTTCATGGTGTTTCACTTCCTGCGCCACTTTCCGGCCTGGGCCGGCTGGCTGCCAGCCCATAAGCCGCGCCTGAAACCTTTTTCGCCGCCCACGGCGGTTCGGAGCGAACCCCATGAACCACTCTGACGCGCACACGGCGCCAAGTGATGCCCACGCATCTGATGCCCACGCGGCCGAACACAGCAAACCCAAATCACGCTGGAGCCGCTGGAAACGCCCACTGACCCTGGCCTTCTTCCTGCTGCTGATCGTGTTGTTCACTGCCCTGGCTCGGCGCATTGACTGGGCCGAAGTGTTCGCGACCCTGGCGGACTTCAAACTGCGCACGTTGCTCATTGCCGCTGCGCTCACCGTTACCAGTTTCATCACTTACGCTTGCTACGACCTGATCGGCCGCACCTACATACGGCAGAAACTGGGCTGGCGGCAGATATTGCCGGTGGGAGTGATCAGCTACGCCTTCAATCTGAACCTCAGTGCCTGGGTCGGCGGCATCGCCATGCGCTACCGGCTGTATTCACGGCTGGGGGTGAGCAATGGGAACATCGCCAAGATCCTCGGCCTGAGCCTGGCCACCAACTGGTTCGGCTACATGACGCTGGCCGGGGTGGTGTTCAGCAGCGGCCTGGTGACGATGCCTCCGGGCTGGAAACTGAGCAGCACTGCGCTGCAAGGCGTGGGCGTGCTGCTGCTGTGCATCAGTGCCGGTTATCTGGTGGCCTGTCGGTTTTCCAAACGTCGGGCCTGGACCATCCGCGGCATGGAAATCAACCTGCCGTCGCTGCGCATGGCGGGGCTGCAACTGGCGCTGGGGGCGTTGAACTGGTCGCTGATGGCGGCGGTGATCTTCACCCTGCTGCCGGGCAAGCTGGATTATCCGGTGGTGCTCGGGGTGCTGATGATCAGCAGCATTGCCGGGGTCATCACGCACATTCCGGCGGGATTGGGGGTGCTGGAGGCGGTGTTCATTGCCCTGCTGCAGCACGAGGTTTCTCGCGGAGGCCTGTTGGCGGGGCTGATTGCCTATCGAGCGATCTACTTCATCTTGCCATTGTTGATCACGGTGGTGATGTACCTGGTGATCGAGGCGAAGGCCAAGGCATTGCGGGTCAAGCCGGGGCCTAAGTGACAAGGTTCTGAGTTATGGGTTGTCTGAGCGGGCCTCTTCGCGAGCAGGCTCGCTCCCACAATTGATCTGCGGCGAACATAGGATTCCTGTCCACCAAAGATCTCCTGTGGGAGCGAGCCTGCTCGCGATAAGGGCCGCATGAACACAACGCAATCACCGCGCCTGAATAATGCTCAACCGCTCACCCACTACCATCTCGGTGATCCAGTCCACCAGGATTGAGGTGTAGGCCTGTTGGGACACTGGGTCGCTCAAGGCATGGTCGGCGCCGTCGATGATCCGGTGCGTCAGCGAATGGGTCTGCTGGCACGCCGCTCGGTAGCTCATGATCGTCGCGTGGGGCACATGGTCGTCGGTCTCCGACTCCACCAGCAACACATCACCGGTGAACTGCGAGCATGCGTGCAAGGCGCGGTTGGTGTCGGCGTGCACCAGGGTACTGCGATAATCCAGCAGGTCAGTCTTGTCCAGGTCACGCTTGGGCGTGTGCCATTGCTCGTCGCGATACAGCGCCGGCACTCGTAAAGCCAGCCAGCGCACTGGCCGCAGCAACGTCAGGATCGCCGCCAGGTAACCGCCGTAGCTGGTGCCCACCACGGCGATCGCCGAGGTGTCCAAGGCTGGATGGGCGAGCAGCCGGTCATAGGCGGTGAGCAAATCCCGCAGGTTATCTTCCCGGGTTACCCGGGATAACGGAATGCCCGCCCCGCCGGTGTGCCCGCGCAAGTCAAAGGTCAGGCAGACGCAGCCCAGGCCGGCAATGCCTTTGGCGCGCTCCAGGTCACGCTCCTGGCTACCGCCCCAACCGTGGACGAACAACACCCCTGGAACCTTCGATTTAGGGCTCAGAAAGGTGCCGTTCATGTATTCGTCGTCGATCTCGATCTGAATGGTTTCGCTTCTAGCCGTCATAGGAATGAACCGTTACGTATTTAAGAAGAAAGTCACCATTGTGCGCCGGGCCGCGATAGACCTCCCTGGCCCCAGGGGGCAGCGGCTGGTCAGTGTAGGTCTCCACCGAGGACACACGGACCGCGCTGGACGTAGGATCCTCAATGAACGCCTGCAACGCCGCGAGCTCAGCACTGCTGGCCCCGCCCATGCGCCATGACTGCTCCAGCACACCACCGCGAGGCTGACCACTGACGTCAATGCCCTGGGCGATGTCGTAGTTGCGCCGCGAGGCAAAGAACGTTGGAAAGGCCTGATTGGCGGCATCGTCAAACACCTGCGCCAACCGCACCGCCTCACGCACATCGTCGGGCAGCTCAAGCTTGAGCAATTCAATATAGCCGCCCTGCACCGCCAACAGGTCCGAGCCGCCGTAAACCTCCAGCCCTTCACTGTCCCGCGTCAGATGTTGCACACCGCAGTAGCTCAAGACCTTGCCGTTGATGAAGCTCTGGCCGACGCTTTGGGTCTTGACCTGTTCGAGGTTCTGCTCAAGCACCACACCGTCGCGAAACAGCGCTTGAGCCTCGGGGCCGGCGGCGATTTCATCGAATTGCGCCAGACTCTTGATCACCCGCTGATCGCGTCCGGCACAGGCATGGATAGGCTTGAAGCGGATCGCTCCGGTGTACAGCAGGTGCTCGGCCGCCTGGCGCGCGTCCTGGAGCGCAAATACCGTCACGCCATCGAGCACCGCCCCCCGGGTCAACTTGGCAAACAGCGGTGACCAGCCCAAGGGCGCGACCGCGTGCCTGTTCAGCAGACCGTGGGTGATCGCCTTGGTGCAGATAAAATCATGCTCGACGTAACCGCCCCATAGATCCTCTGGCCCTTTGACGCCCAAGCGCAGGGCTGCTTCGGCACCTATGACGGTTTGCGTGGGCAGCAAGTACAGATCATGGCCAGCATGCTGCTCTTGATCATAGCTGCCGCCGTATTCAAGGCCGAGAATCTGCGCCAGCCAACGGGCCAGCGCCCGATTGGTTTCGACTTCATGAAGCGGCGCGTGGGGGTTGATCGAATGGTCCACTACCAGTTTGTTACGATTGACCGTCGTCATGCGGTGCCCTTTTAACTGCGCTCGATGGCTTTAGATAAAGGGGTGCAGAGATCAGGCCAACGGTGTTGCGAGCCAGGACGAGCAACGAAACGGGCGTCTGAGGGATGATTGATAGCACCGGGCCTGTTTCATTCTGCACGACACCCTGAGGACATCCGGCAAATTGCACGACGACTGCGACGGTGGCGAGGAGATCGATGACTACTTTGGCGCATTCATCGGGCTGACCCCAAACCTCGCCCGATAATCACTGGGCGCCAACCCGGTAATTTTCTTGAACGTCGTACGAAAAGCCCCCGGATCCTGATAACCCACCGTCCAGGCAATGTGGTCGATGGTGCCATTGGTGAACTCCAGCATTTCCCGCGCCTTGCCGACGCGCAGGTGCTGGCAGTATTCGGTAGGTTTGAGCCCGGTGGCGGCGCGAAACCTGCGCAGGAAGGTGCGTTCCTCCAGCCCGGCCTGTTCGGCCATGGCGCCGAGGGAAACGTCCACTGCGCCGCTGCCTTGCAACCAGTGCTGGACCTTGAGAATGGCCGCGTCACCATGTCCGAGGATGGGCGCAAAGTTACTGCCACATTGGCTGGCGCTGTCGCTGTGTTCGATCACCAGAAACTGCGCCGTGCGCGTGGCGATGCTGGGGCCGAGCAGGCGGTCCACCAGTCGTAGCCCCAGCTCTGACCAGGCCATCAGCCCGGCCGTGGTAATCAGGTCGCCATCGTCGACGATGGGTTTATCAGCGTCGAGCTTGATCTTCGGATAACGCGCGGCAAAGGTCTTGGCCGAGGTCCAGTGGGTCGTGGCGCTGCGCCCATCGAGCAGGCCGCTTTCGGCCAACAGAATCGAACCGACACACACCCCACCCAGCACCGTGCCGTCGGCATGCCGCGCTCGCAACCAGGTCATCAGCGCCTGCGACACCAGCCCCTCACTGAAACCGGCGATGGACGGTGGAATCAGCAGCGCAACCAGCCTGCCCTGAGGACCGGCGAAACTCTCGAACACCCGGGTCGGTATTTCTCCCTCCTGCGCTCGCCAATGACTGACCCGCAGGCGCGGCAACTGAGAACTGGCTTGCTCGTCGGCAATCCGCTGCGCCACGGCGAACAGATCGGTCAAGCCATGCACCGCCGCCAGTTGCGCGCCGGGGTAGATGAGCACCCCGAGCTCAGCGACTGCCCTTTGCTGCGTCATTGTCAGTTTTCCCTCGCTTATTGTCGTTACGGCCCATTCTGAAACCGGTGGCATGAGCCAATACTGGCTTCAGACCCCACTGATCGAGGAAGCCTCATGTCCAAGCAAGCGCTCATCGTAGTCGATATCCAGAACGACTACTTCCCCCAGGGAAAATGGCCATTGGTCGGTGCCGAAGCGGCCGCCGATAACGCCGCCAGATTGATCGAAGCCTTTCGCCAGGCAGCGGATCAGGTGGTGCACATCCGTCACGAATTCACCTCCGATTCCGCACCGTTCTTCACCCCAGGCTCTGAAGGTGCGCAACTGCATCCCAAAGTGCTCAACCGCACCGACGAACCGGTGGTGCTCAAGCACTTCGTCAACTCGTTCCGCGAAACCCAATTGCAAGCCATCCTTGACCGCCACGACATTAAACATCTGGTGATCGTCGGCAGCATGAGCCACATGTGCATCGACGGGGTCGCCCGAGCGGCGGCGGACATGGGCTATGAGGTCACGGTGATTCACGATGCTTGTGCCAGCCGCGATCTGGAATTCAATGGGCTCGTCGTCCCGGCGGCTCAAGTGCATGCGGCCTTCATGTCGGCCCTGGGTTTTGCCTATGCGGATGTGGTGAGCACTGAACAGTTTTTGGCTGCCCGCCACTGAGTGATGCCCCAAGCGGCAAATTCAAGGCTAAAAAAAACCGCGCCTCGTAAACCGAAGCGCGGTTTTGTTTTTAGCTTGAAGCTCGCTGCCTGGAGCTTCCAGCGGCTTTAGAACGGAATATCGTCATCAAAGCTGTCGAAATCCGGAGCCGGTTGCGGCGCGGCCTGTTGCGGAGCCGCTGGGCGCTCACGCTGTGGCTGAGGCGCCGACTGAGGGCGAGGCGCCTGCTGGCGTGGAGCAGCCTGCTGGTAGTTGTTGCCACCTTGCTGCTGGTCACCCTGTGGACGACCGCCCAGCAGTTGCATGGTGCCTTGCATGTCGACCACGATTTCGGTGGTGTAGCGCTTGATGCCGTCTTTTTCCCACTCGCGGGTCTGCAGCTTGCCTTCGATGTACACCTGCGAACCCTTGCGCAGGTATTCGCCGGCGATTTCGGCCACCTTGCCGAACATCGACACGCGGTGCCATTCGGTCTTCTCGACCTTCTGGCCGGTCTGCTTGTCGGTCCACTGTTCGCTGGTCGCCAGACTCAGGTTGGTCACAGCATTGCCATTGGGCAGGTAGCGAACTTCGGGATCCTGGCCGCAAGTACCGACCAATATGACTTTGTTAACCCCACGGGCCATAACGTTCTCCTAGGCTTCGCACGTGGTCGGGGCCGGGTTGTTCACCAGGCGCTCGAGCGTCGCGCGATCCAATAATTCGGTGTCCAGTTTGATATAAACGGCCGCTTCGTCGGCGACCACCACTGCATCGGTTACTCCAACGACGGCCTTAAGGCGCTCGGTCAGGCCTGCTTCGCGGATGGCTTCGGGCGACAACGGCAAGCGCAGGCTCGTCACATACGGAGGTTCGCGCATGGTAACAGCAAAGACCAGCCAAAGTGCAGCCAGCGCGGCGCATCCCAGGAACACAACCGACAAACCGCCATGCTGGAACAACCAGCCGCCGAGGATCCCGCCCAACGCCGAACCGAGGAACTGGCTGGTGGAGTAAACCCCCATCGCCGTGCCCTTGCCACCCGCCGGTGAAACCTTGCTGATCAGCGACGGCAGCGACGCCTCCAGCAGATTGAACGCGGTGAAGAACACCACTGTGCCGATCACCAGGGCCCGCAGGCTGTCGCCGAACTGCCAGAAGAATAGCTCAGTGAGCATCAGCGTCACGACGGCGCCGAGCAAAACTCGTTTCATTTTGCGTCGCTTCTCGCCGTAGATGATGAACGGAATCATGGCGAAAAACGAAATCAGCAGCGCAGTCAGGTAAACCCACCAGTGCTGCTCCTTGGGCAGGCCGGCCTTCTCCACCAGCGCCAGCGGCAAGGCAACGAAGCTGGACATCAACATGGCGTGGAGCACGAAGATGCCCAGGTCCAGACGCAGCAGGTCCGGGTGCTTGAGCGTCGGCATCAGCGCCTGGCGAGCCACCCCTGATTCGCGGTGCTGCAACGGCCCGGTGGAGCGCGGCACCATGAACGCCACGATCAGGATGCCCACCAGCGCCATGCCCCCCGTGACCAGAAACAACCCCGACAAGCCAAAGGCGCGGGTCAGCAACGGCCCGACGACCATGGCGACGGCGAACGACAGACCGATCGTCATGCCGATCATGGCCATGGCCTTGGTCCGATGCTGTTCGCGGGTCAGGTCCGACAGCAAAGCCATGACGGCTGCGGAAATCGCCCCGGCGCCTTGCAGGATGCGCCCGGCGATCACGCCCCAGATCGAATCGGCATTGGCCGCCAGCACACTGCCCAGGGCGAAGACAATCAAGCCCAGGTAGATGACGGGACGCCGGCCTATGCGGTCGGAAATGACCCCGAACGGGATCTGGAAAATCGCCTGGGTCAGGCCGTACGCGCCAATCGCCAACCCGATGAGGGCCGGGGTCGCGCCTGCCAGATCCATCCCATAGGTCGCCAGCACCGGCAACACCATGAACATGCCCAGCATACGGAAGGCGAACACAAGAGCCAGACCGCTTGCTGCGCGTGTCTCGCCGCTGCTCATGCGTTCGCTGTGGGGATCGTGCATGGAAAAACCTCGTGTGAACCGGCGGCGATTCTACCAGTCCCATCGATTGAGGGGGTATATCGCGACCGTTTGCCGCGCAGTCTTCATGTATGACTGCAAACTCACTTTCAATAGTGTGCATCCATCCAGTATTTGCCCGTATACTCCTACGTTTTCGACGCCCGCCGAGCGAGGCCACTTTGGACAAGATCCTGATTCGTGGGGCCCGTACCCACAACCTGAAGAACATCGACCTGACCCTGCCACGGGACAAGCTGATCGTCATCACCGGCCTGTCCGGATCCGGCAAATCATCCCTGGCCTTCGACACCCTGTACGCTGAAGGCCAGCGGCGCTATGTCGAATCGCTGTCGGCCTACGCCCGGCAGTTCCTGTCGATGATGGAAAAACCCGACGTCGACACCATCGAAGGCCTGTCGCCGGCGATTTCCATCGAACAGAAGTCGACTTCCCACAACCCTCGTTCAACCGTCGGCACCATCACCGAGATCTACGACTACCTGCGCCTGCTGTATGCGCGGGTCGGTATTCCCCGGTGTCCCGACCACGACATCCCGCTGGAAGCCCAGACCGTCAGCCAGATGGTCGACCTGGTGCTGGCTCAGCCCGAAGGCAGCAAGTTGATGCTGCTGGCGCCGGTCATCCGCGAGCGCAAGGGCGAGCACCTGATGGTCTTCGAAGAACTGCGCGCCCAAGGCTTCGTTCGGGCACGGGTCAACGGCAAGCTGTGCGAGCTGGACGAACTGCCGAAGCTGGATAAACAGAAAAAGCACTCGATCGATGTGGTGGTCGACCGCTTCAAGGTCCGGGCCGACCTGCAACAGCGTCTGGCCGAATCCTTCGAGACCGCGCTGAAACTGGCCGACGGCATCGCCCTGGTAGCGCCGATGGACGACGAGCCCGGCGAGGAAATCATCTTCTCGGCGCGCTTCGCCTGCCCGATCTGCGGCCACGCCATCAGCGAGCTGGAACCCAAGCTGTTCTCCTTCAACAACCCGGCCGGCGCGTGCCCGACCTGCGATGGCCTGGGGGTCAAGCAGTTCTTCGACACCAAGCGCCTGGTCAATGGCGAACTGACCCTGGCCGAGGGCGCGATTCGCGGCTGGGACCGGCGTAACGTCTACTACTTCCAGATGCTCGGGTCGCTGGCGGCCCACTACAAGTTCAGCCTGGACAAACCCTTCAATGAACTGCCCGCCGACCAGCAGAAATTCATCCTGCACGGCAGCGGCTCACAAAGTGTCGACTTCAAATACCTGAACGACCGTGGCGATATCGTCAAACGCTCCCACCCGTTCGAAGGCATCGTGCCGAACCTGGAGCGGCGTTATCGCGAGACCGAATCGGCCAGCGTGCGCGAAGAACTGGCCAAGTTCCTCAGCACCCAGCCCTGCCCCGATTGCCGCGGTACCCGCTTGCGTCGGGAGGCGCGACATGTGTGGGTCGGCGAGAAAACCCTGCCGGCGGTGACCAACCTGCCAATTGGGGACGCCACCGACTACTTCGGCGGCTTGAAGCTCACCGGCCGCCGGGGCGAAATTGCCGACAAGATCCTCAAGGAAATCCGCGAGCGCCTGCAATTTCTGGTGAACGTTGGCCTGGACTACCTGACCCTCGATCGCAGCGCAGATACCTTGTCCGGCGGCGAAGCCCAGCGTATTCGCCTGGCCAGCCAGATCGGTGCCGGCCTGGTGGGGGTGATGTACATCCTCGATGAACCGTCCATTGGCCTGCACCAGCGGGACAACGACCGACTGCTCGGGACGCTCAAGCACCTGCGAGACATCGGCAACACGGTGATCGTGGTCGAACACGACGAGGATGCGATCCGCCTGGCGGATTACGTCGTGGACATCGGTCCGGGTGCGGGCGTGCATGGCGGGCATATCGTTGCCCAAGGCACAGCCGCCGAAGTCATGGCGCATCCCGACTCCCTGACCGGCAAATACCTGTCGGGCCGGGTGAAGATCAAGGTGCCGGCCAAGCGTACGCCGCGCAACAAGAAGCTGTCGCTGAGCCTCAAGGGCGCCCGTGGCAACAACTTGCGCAACGTTGACCTGGACATCCCGATTGGGCTGCTGACTTGCGTGACCGGTGTGTCCGGCTCCGGCAAATCGACGCTGATCAACAACACCCTGTTCCCTCTCAGCGCTACCGCCCTGAACGGCGCCACGACCCTGGAAGCCGCCGCCCACGACAGCATCAAGGGCCTGGAGCATCTGGACAAGGTCGTCGACATCGACCAGAGCCCCATCGGCCGCACACCGCGCTCCAACCCGGCGACTTATACTGGGCTGTTCACGCCGATCCGCGAGCTGTTCGCCGGCGTGCCGGAGTCCCGTTCACGCGGCTATGGCCCGGGGCGTTTCTCGTTCAACGTCAAGGGCGGGCGCTGCGAAGCCTGCCAGGGCGACGGCCTGATCAAGGTCGAGATGCACTTCTTGCCGGACATCTATGTGCCGTGCGACGTGTGCAAGAGCAAGCGCTACAACCGCGAAACCCTGGAGATCAAGTACAAGGGCAAGAATATCCACGAAACCCTCGAGATGACCATCGAAGAGGCCAGGGTGTTCTTCGACGCGGTGCCGGCCCTGGCGCGCAAGCTCCAGACGCTGATGGATGTGGGGCTGTCGTACATCAAGCTTGGGCAATCGGCAACGACGTTGTCCGGCGGCGAGGCCCAGCGGGTCAAGCTGTCTCGCGAGCTGTCCAAGCGTGATACCGGCAAGACCCTGTACATCCTCGACGAGCCGACCACGGGCTTGCACTTCGCTGATATCCAGCAATTGCTCGACGTCCTGCATCGCCTTCGCGACCATGGCAACACCGTGGTGGTAATCGAGCACAACCTGGATGTGATCAAGACGGCGGACTGGCTGGTGGACCTGGGGCCGGAAGGTGGCTCCAAGGGTGGTCAGATCATCGCGGTGGGTACGCCCGAGGAAGTGGCCGAAATGAAGCAGTCGCACACTGGCTACTACCTCAAGCCGCTGCTGGAGCGTGACCGGGACTGATTTTTCCCCGGCCACGAAAAAGCCCCTGTCATCTCATCAATGACAGGGGCTTTTTGTTTGATCGTTCCTACGCTCCGGGTGGGAATGCAGCTTGGGACGCTCTGCGTTCCCTTTCCCTGCAATCAGAACTGCGACTGCAGGTAATTTTCCAGGCCTATCAACTTGATCAGGCCCAGCTGCTTCTCGAGCCAGTAGGTATGGTCTTCTTCGGTGTCGTTGAGCTGGATGCGCAGGATCTCGCGGGTCACGTAATCGTTGTGCTGTTCGCAGAGCTCAATGCCCTTGCACAGCGCGGCACGGACTTTGTATTCCAGGCGCAGGTCGGCCGCGAGCATGTCTGGCACCGTGGTGCCGATGTCCAGATCATCCGGGCGCATGCGTGGCGTACCTTCGAGCATCAGGATCCGGCGCATCAACGCATCAGCGTGCTGTGCCTCTTCTTCCATCTCATGATTGATACGTTCGTAGAGCTCGGTAAAACCCCAGTCCTCGTACATCCGCGAGTGGATGAAATATTGATCACGGGCTGCCAGTTCGCCTGTCAGCAGCGTGTTGAGGTAATCGATTACGTCTGGGTGACCTTGCATCGCCCTACATCTCCACAAGCTTTGAAGGCTCTAGTTTGAACCAAGCTGACCGCAAGGTCACTCGCCTATCGCGATAAAAGCGAAGAAAATCCGAGAAAAGCCGGTTAAATAACGCAAAAACCGCCCAATTGAGGGCGGTTCTGCTTCTCGTTTAGACTTAGTTAAGCTGTACGCCCAACGCTTTCGCGATGCCTTCACCGTAAGCGACATCCGCTTTGAAGAAGTGCTGCAACTGACGATCGACGACATCCGCCGATACACCGGCCATCGCACCCGCGATGTTGCTGATCAGCAGCGCTTTCTGCGCATCATTCATCAAGCGGAACAGCGCACCGGCGTGACTGTAGTAGTCGGTATCTTCGCGGTGATCGTAACGGTCTGCCGAACCACCGAGCGCCAGGGCCGGTTCAGCATAACGCGGAGCCTGCTTGGGGGCCTCGACGTAGCTGTTTGGCTCGTAGTTCGGTGCTGCACCGCCATTGCTGCCGAACGCCATGGCTCCGTCGCGCTGGTAAGTGTTGACCGGGCTGCGCGGGGCGTTGACTGGCAATTGCTGGTGATTGGTGCCCACACGGTAGCGGTGCGCATCAGCGTAGGCGAATACACGACCTTGCAGCATGCGGTCCGGCGAAAGGCCCACCCCTGGAACCATATTGCTCGGCCCGAACGTCGCCTGCTCAACTTCAGCGAAGTAGTTCAGCGGGTTACGGTTGAGTTCCAGCTCGCCGACCTCGATCAACGGAAACTCCTTCTGCGACCAGGTCTTGGTCACGTCGAACGGGTTCTCGTAATGGGCCGCCGCTTGGGCCTCGGTCATGATCTGGATGCAGACGCTCCACTTCGGGAAATCGCCACGCTCGATCGCATTGAACAGATCACGCTGAGCGTAATCCGGGTCGGTGCCCGCCAGGCGTGCAGCTTCAGCCGGCGTCAGGTTCTTGATCCCTTGCTTGGTCTTGTAGTGCCATTTCACCCAGTGACGCTCACCCTGGGCGCTGATCAGACTATAGGTGTGGCTGCCGAAGCCGTGCATGTGACGGTAGCCATCGGGAATGCCACGATCAGAGAACAGAATGGTGACCTGGTGCAAAGCCTCGGGCGAATGCGACCAGAAATCCCACATCATTTGGGCACTTTTCAGATTGCTTTGGGGCAGGCGCTTCTGCGTATGGATGAAATCGGGGAATTTCAGCGGATCGCGGATGAAGAACACAGGGGTGTTATTACCCACGATGTCCCAGTTCCCTTCCTCGGTGTAGAACTTCAGGGCGAAACCGCGTGGATCGCGCTCAGTATCGGCAGAGCCACGCTCGCCACCCACGGTGGAAAAACGCAGGAACGTCGGGGTCTGTTTGCCGACCGACTCAAACAGCTTGGCGCTGGTGTACTGGGTGATATCCCGGGTTACGGTAAATGTGCCGTAAGCGCCCGATCCCTTAGCGTGTACACGGCGCTCGGGAATGTTCTCGCGATTGAAGTGAGCGAGCTTCTCGATAAGGTGGAAGTCGTCGAGCAACAGCGGGCCACGCGGGCCAGCGGAGCGAGAGTTCTGGTTATCGGCGACAGGAGCGCCGCTGGCGGTCGTAAGCGTTTTGGTCTGGCTCATGCTCAATCTTCCTAGGTCGGTCTTCAAACTGCCGGCTAATCGGCTGGAAAGGAGTATTGATCATGTTAATGACAGTATCCAAATTCATTAAATCATGGACATCGATAGTCATTATCTAATGCTGTCGCATTGCCAAGCGCAAGCCAGCCAACAGAGGTGACTGCCACTTTTTGACCGGGCACAAAAAACCGGGCACAAGGCCCGGTTTTTTGTATGTTGCCGACTTACTCAGCGGATACAGCTTCACCGCTGGTAGCACGATCAACCAACTCGACGTACGCCATAGGCGCGTTGTCGCCAGCGCGGAAACCGCACTTGAGGATGCGCAGGTAGCCACCCTCACGGGTAGCGTAACGCTTGCCCAGGTCGTTGAAGAGCTTACCAACGATAGCTTTCGAACGAGTACGGTCGAAAGCCAGACGGCGGTTAGCCAAGCTATCTGTCTTGGCCAAAGTGATCAGCGGCTCAGCAACGCGGCGCAGTTCTTTGGCTTTCGGCAGTGTAGTTTTGATCAGCTCGTGCTCGAACAGCGACACCGCCATGTTTTGGAACATGGCCTTGCGGTGCGAGCTGGTGCGGCTCAGGTGACGACCACTTTTACGATGACGCATGGTTCATTCCTTACCAAACACAACGTTCGGTGATTACGACGATCAGGCAGTCGCCTTGTCGTCCTTCTTAAGACTTGCAGGCGGCCAGTTGTCGAGGCGCATGCCGAGGGACAGACCGCGGGAGGCCAGAACGTCCTTGATTTCAGTCAAGGATTTCTTGCCAAGGTTCGGAGTCTTCAACAGCTCTACTTCGGTGCGCTGAATCAGGTCGCCGATGTAGTAGATGTTTTCCGCCTTAAGGCAGTTAGCCGAACGTACAGTCAGTTCCAGATCGTCAACCGGGCGAAGCAGGATCGGATCGATCTCGTCTTCCTGCTCGACAACCACTGGCTCACTGTCACCCTTGAGGTCGACGAACGCAGCCAACTGCTGTTGCAGGATGGTTGCAGCGCGGCGAATGGCCTCTTCAGGATCCAGGGTACCGTTGGTTTCCAGATCAATAACCAGCTTGTCCAGGTTGGTACGCTGTTCGACACGGGCGTTTTCCACCACGTATGCGATACGGCGAACCGGGCTGAACGAAGAGTCGAGCTGCAAGCGACCGATGCTGCGGCTTTCGTCTTCATCGCTCTGACGCGAGTCTGCCGGTTCATAACCACGACCACGAGCTACGGTGAGCTTCATGTTCAGGGCGCCGTTAGACGCCAGGTTAGCGATTACGTGATCGGGGTTAACGATCTCGACATCATGATCCAGCTGAATATCGGCAGCGGTAACCACCCCCGAACCCTTCTTCGACAAGGTCAGCGTAACTTCGTCACGACCGTGCAGCTTGATAGCCAGACCTTTAAGGTTCAACAGGATTTCAATTACATCTTCCTGTACACCTTCGATGGCGCTGTACTCATGGAGCACACCGTCAATCTCGGCCTCGACTACTGCACAGCCGGGCATTGAGGACAACAGGATGCGGCGCAGCGCGTTGCCCAGGGTGTGGCCGAAACCACGCTCGAGAGGCTCGAGTGTGATCTTGGCGCGGGTTGGACTGACAACCTGCACATCAATATGGCGGGGTGTCAGGAACTCATTTACCGAAATCTGCATGGATGCACCTATTTTCTAGCCCTTACTTGGAGTAGAGCTCGACAATCAGGCTTTCGTTGATGTCGGCGGACAGATCACTGCGAGCAGGAACGTTCTTGAAAACGCCCGACTTCTTCTCAGTGTCTACTTCTACCCATTCTACGCGGCCACGTTGGGCACACAGATCGAGAGCTTGGACAATGCGAAGTTGGTTCTTTGCTTTCTCGCGAACAGCAACCACGTCACCAGCACGAACCTGGTAGGACGGAACGTTTACGGTCTGACCGTTAACGCTGATCGACTTGTGCGATACCAGCTGACGGGATTCGGCACGAGTAGAACCGAAACCCATACGGTATACAACGTTGTCCAGACGGCATTCGAGCAGTTGCAACAGGTTTTCGCCGGTTGCGCCCTTCTTGCCAGCTGCTTCTTTGTAGTAGCCGCTGAATTGACGCTCGAGAACGCCGTAGATACGACGGACCTTCTGCTTTTCACGCAGTTGGGTGCCGTAATCGGACTGGCGACCGCGGCGTTGGCCGTGGATACCAGGTGCTGCTTCAATGTTGCACTTCGATTCGATCGCGCGCACGCCGCTCTTCAGAAAGAGATCGGTGCCTTCGCGACGAGCGAGTTTGCATTTTGGACCAATGTAACGAGCCATTCTTTACAATCTCCTGGATTACACGCGGCGCTTCTTCGGCGGACGGCACCCGTTGTGCGGGATTGGCGTCACGTCGGTGATGCTGGCGATCTTGTAGCCACAGCCGTTCAAAGCGCGGACTGCGGATTCACGACCCGGACCTGGACCCTTGACGTTAACGTCGAGGTTTTTCAGACCGTATTCCAGCGCAGCTTGACCAGCACGCTCAGCAGCTACTTGAGCAGCGAACGGGGTGGACTTGCGGGAACCGCGGAAACCCGAACCACCGGAGGTTGCCCAGGAAAGAGCGTTACCTTGACGGTCGGTAATGGTCACGATGGTGTTGTTAAAAGAAGCATGGATGTGGGCGATGCCATCAACCACTGTCTTTTTAACTTTTTTACGAGGACGAGCAGCAGGTTTTGCCATGATTAAATTCCTGTCGATTCGCTGGGGCGATTACTTGCGGATCGGCTTACGCGGACCTTTACGGGTACGCGCGTTGGTCTTGGTACGCTGACCGCGTACTGGAAGACCACGACGATGACGCAGACCGCGATAGCAACCGAGGTCCATCAAGCGCTTGATTTTCATGTTGATTTCGCGACGCAGGTCACCTTCAGTGGTGAACTTCGCCACTTCGCCACGCAGCTGTTCAATCTGCTCGTCGCTCAGATCTTTGATCTTTGCCGCTGGGTTTACCCCAGACACTGCACAAATTTTCTGTGCAGTAGTGCGACCAACACCATAGATGTAGGTCAGCGAGATAACAGTATGCTTGTTATCTGGAATGTTAACGCCTGCAATACGGGCCATTCAGTGGGACTCCAATTGACAGCTACCTACGCCCCGGAAGCCAAGAAATAGGGCGCGAGATAATATCGCTGTAATAACAAATAATCAACCCGGCAGCGCACTAGCTGCCGGGCTTAAAGCACAATCACACTCAGCCTTGGCGCTGTTTGTGACGCGGTTCCGCGCTGCAAATTACCCGAACAACGCCTTCGCGGCGAATAATCTTGCAGTTACGGCACAGCTTTTTCACCGATGCACGAACTTTCATCACCAACTCCTCGAACCTTATGGACGCTACTCAGCGCAACATGCCGCTGCCGTAGCCCTTCAGGTTGGCTTTCTTCATCAGGGATTCGTACTGGTGCGAAACGAGGTGCGATTGTACTTGGGACATGAAGTCCATCACAACCACGACCACGATCAGCAACGAGGTCCCGCCAAGGTAGAACGGAACGTTTGCCGCAACCACCAGGAACTGGGGAAGCAAGCAGACGGCCGTCATATAGAGAGCACCGAACAAGGTCAAACGAGTCAAAACGCCATCAATGTAGCGCGCCGACTGCTCGCCTGGACGGATACCCGGAATAAAGGCACCGGACTTCTTCAGGTTTTCCGCTACGTCTTTCGGATTGAACATCAACGCCGTATAGAAGAAGCAGAAGAAAATAATCCCTGCACTAAACAGCAGAATATTCAACGGCTGACCAGGAGCGATCGACTGCGAGATGTCCTGCAGCCAGCCCATACCTTCAGACTGACCAAACCAGGCACCCAGCGAAGCCGGGAACAGCAAAATGCTGCTCGCAAAAATAGCCGGGATAACACCGGCCATATTCACCTTCAGCGGCAAGTGGCTAGTCTGCGCAGCAAAGACCTTGCGGCCCTGCTGACGCTTGGCGTAGTGAACAGCAATACGACGCTGACCACGCTCAATGAACACCACGAAACCGATAATCGCTACTGCCAGCAAACCGATCGCAACCAGGGCAAAAATGTTGATGTCACCCTGACGCGCAGACTCGAAAGACTGCCCGATCGCTCTCGGAAGACCGGCGACGATACCTGCGAAAATCAACATCGAGATACCGTTGCCAACACCGCGCTCAGTAATCTGCTCACCCAGCCACATCATGAACATCGCACCCGCCACAAACGTGGTTACCGCGACGAAATGGAAGCCAAAGTCACCAGTGAACGCTACGCCTTGCCCTGCCAGACCGATGGACATGCCAACAGCCTGGACAAGAGCAAGGACGACGGTGAGGTAGCGGGTGTACTGGCTGATCTTGCGACGGCCAGCTTCACCTTCCTTCTTCAACTGTTCCAGCTGTGGGCTGACGGCGGTCATCAGTTGCATGATGATCGATGCCGAGATGTACGGCATGATCCCCAGAGCAAAGATACTCATCCGTTCCAGCGCACCGCCGGAAAACATGTTGAACAAGCTAAGAATGGTCCCCTCATTCTGTCGAAACAGGTCCGCGAGTCGGTCCGGGTTGATACCTGGAACCGGGATGTGTGCGCCTATTCGGTAGACGATAATCGCCAGGAACAGAAAACGCAGACGAGCCCAGAGTTCAGACATACCGCCTTTGCCGAGCGCAGAGAGAGCACCTTGCTTAGCCATTTATTCCTCGAACTTGCCGCCAGCTGCTTCGATAGCCGCACGCGCACCTTTGGTGGCGCCGATTCCCTTTCCGATGGTGACAGCGCGAGCAACTTCGCCCGACAGCATGATTTTCACACGCTGTACGTTCTGGTTGATCACGTTGGCATCCTTCAGGGACTGCACGGTGACGATGTCGCCATCCACTTTAGCCAGCTCGGACAGACGCACTTCTGCGCGATCCATGGCCTTCAGGGAAACGAAACCGAACTTCGGCAGGCGACGATGCAGCGGCTGTTGACCGCCTTCAAAGCCTGGAGCAATGGTGCCACCGGAGCGGGAGGTTTGACCTTTGTGGCCACGGCCACCGGTCTTGCCCAAACCACTACCGATACCACGGCCCGGACGATGCTTTTCGCGACGGGAACCCGGCGCTGGACTCAGATCATTGAGTTTCATCGATTAACCCTCTACACGCAGCATGTAGTAGGCCTTGTTGATCATCCCGCGATTCTCGGGAGTATCCAGGACCTCTACAGTGTGACCGATGCGACGCAGACCCAAACCCTTAACGCACAGTTTGTGGTTAGGGATGCGGCCGGTCATGCTTTTGATCAGCGTAACTTTTACGGTAGCCATGATCAGAAGATCTCCTTGACGCTTTTGCCACGCTTGGCGGCAATGGATTCAGGAGACTGCATTGCTTTCAAACCCTTGAAAGTGGCGTGAACCACGTTTACTGGGTTAGTCGAGCCGTAGCACTTGGCCAGAACGTTCTGAACGCCAGCAACCTCGAGGACAGCACGCATAGCGCCGCCAGCGATGATACCGGTACCTTCAGAAGCAGGCTGCATGTACACCTTCGAAGCGCCATGGGCGGACTTCATTGCGTACTGCAGAGTGGTGCCGTTCAGATCAACCTGGATCATGTTGCGGCGAGCAGCTTCCATTGCCTTCTGGATCGCAGCAGGCACTTCACGCGACTTGCCACGGCCGAAGCCAACACGCCCTTTACCATCACCAACCACGGTCAACGCGGTGAAAGTGAAGATACGGCCGCCTTTAACGGTTTTGGCTACGCGGTTAACTTGAACCAGCTTCTCGATGTAGCCTTCGTCGCGCTTTTGGTCGTTATTTGACATAACTTAGAACTCCAGCCCAGCTTCACGAGCAGCATCAGCCAGCGCCTTGACGCGGCCGTGGTACTTGAAGCCAGAGCGGTCGAAAGCCACCTGCGAGACGCCAGCGGCTTTAGCACGCGTAGCGACCAGCTGGCCAACCTTAGTGGCCGCGTCGATGTTGCCAGTGGCGCCATCACGCAGTTCTTTATCCAAAGTCGAGGCACTCGCCAGGACTTTGTTGCCGTCGGCCGAAATGACCTGGGCGTAGATGTGCTGCGACGAGCGGAACACGCAGAGACGCACGACTTCGAGTTCGTGCATTTTCAGGCGTGCTTTGCGAGCGCGACGCAGTCGAGTAACTTTTTTGTCGGTCATTTGCTATGCCCTACTTCTTCTTGGCTTCTTTACGACGGACGACTTCGTCCGCGTAGCGCACACCTTTGCCTTTGTACGGCTCTGGTGGACGGAAGTCGCGGATCTCGGCGGCCACTTGACCTACCAGCTGCTTGTCGATGCCCTTGATCAGGATATCGGTCTGGCTAGGAGTCTCAGCGGTGATGCCTTCCGGCAGTTCATAATCCACTGGGTGCGAGAAGCCAAGAGCCAGGTTCAGCACTGTGCCTTTTGCTTGCGCCTTGTAACCAACACCGACCAGCTGGAGCTTGCGCTCGAAGCCTTGGCTTACGCCTTGGACCATGTTGTTTACCAACGCACGAGTGGTACCAGCCATTGCGCGAGTCTGTTGATCGCCATTGCGAGCAGCGAAACGCAGCTCACCAGCTTCTTCAACAATCTCAACGGACGAATGGATGTTCAGTTGCAGAGTGCCCTTGGCACCCTTCACCGAAAGCTGTTGGCCTGCGAATTTGACTTCGACACCGGCTGGCAGCTTAACGGGGTTCTTAGCGACGCGTGACATGCTTATCCCCCCTTAGAACACAGTGCAAAGAACTTCGCCGCCGACACCGGCAGCGCGCGCAGCACGATCCGTCATCACACCCTTGTTGGTGGAGACGATAGACACACCGAGACCGCCACGAACTTTTGGCAGATCCTCGACGGACTTGTACTGACGCAGGCCTGGACGGCTAACGCGCTTCACTTCCTCGATGACCGGACGGCCTTCGAAGTACTTCAGCTCGATGGACAGCAGTGGCTTGATTTCGCTGCTGATCTGATAACCCGCAATGTAACCTTCGTCCTTCAGGACTTTGGCAACAGCTACCTTCAAAGTAGAAGATGGCATGCTTACGACGGACTTTTCAGCCATCTGGGCATTACGGATACGAGTTAGCATGTCCGCTAACGGGTCCTGCATACTCATGGGCTAGACGCTCCTAATACACAAAAAATTAGCCTTTCGGCTACTACGTGTCGCCGAGTACATCCGCGCGATAAAAGCACGGGCTCAGGCGAGCCGGGTATTCTAGACACACCCCACAAATGAATCAAGCCCCAAAAGGGGCTTGATTCAAGTTCAAGGTCACCGGCGGTCAGGATCTTGCGACCCCGAACACCGAGACATTGACAGTGCTTACCAGCTGGCTTTAACCAGACCTGGAACGTCACCACGCATTGCAGCTTGACGCAGCATGTTACGGCCGAGGCCGAACTTGCGGTACACGCCGTGCGGACGACCAGTCAGGCGGCAGCGGTTACGCATGCGCGAAGCGCTTGCGTCACGTGGCTGCTTCTGCAGTGCTACGGTAGCTTCCCAGCGCGCTTCTGGACTTGCGTTCAGATCAACGATGATAGCTTTCAGCGCTGCACGCTTGGTGGCGTACTTGGCAACGGTGAGCTGACGCTTCAGCTCACGGTTTTTCATGCTCTTCTTGGCCATTTTCCTACTCCAATCAGTTGCGGAACGGGAATTTGAAAGCGCGCAGCAGTGCGCGACCTTCGTCATCCGTCCGAGCAGTGGTGGTCAGGGTAATGTCCAGACCGCGGAGAGCGTCGATCTTGTCGTAATCGATTTCCGGGAAAATGATCTGCTCTTTAACGCCCATGCTGTAGTTACCACGACCATCGAAGGACTTGGCATTCAGGCCGCGGAAGTCGCGAACCCGAGGCAGGGAGATCGACAGCAGACGATCCAGGAACTCGTACATACGCTCACGGCGCAGGGTCACTTTGACGCCGATCGGCCAACCTTCACGGACTTTAAAGCCAGCGATGGATTTCCGAGCGTAAGTCACAACGACTTTCTGACCGGTGATCTTTTCCAGGTCAGCAACAGCGTGCTCGATGACTTTTTTGTCGCCGATCGCTTCGCCCAGACCCATGTTCAGGGTGATTTTGGTAACGCGCGGAACTTCCATCACGTTCGAAAGCTTAAGTTCTTCCTTAAGCTTCGGTGCGATTTCCTTCCGGTAAATCTCTTTTAGTCGTGCCATGGTCTTCTACCTAGCAGTGTTCAAGCATCAACCGCTTTTTGGGTCGACTTGAAGACACGAATTTTCTTACCGTCTTCTACTTTGAAACCAACGCGGTCAGCCTTGTTGGTTTCGCCGTTGAAAATGGCGACGTTGGAAGCGTGCAGTGGCGCTTCTTTCTCGACGATACCGCCCTGTACGCCCGACATCGGGTTAGGCTTGGTATGGCGCTTGACCAGGTTCAGGCCACCAACAACCAGACGGTTGTCAGCGAGAACCTTCAGCACCTTACCGCGCTTACCCTTGTCCTTGCCGGCGATCACGATGATCTCGTCGTCACGACGAATCTTTTGCATGTCGGATCTCCTTACAGCACTTCTGGGGCGAGCGAGACGATCTTCATGAACTTCTCAGTACGAAGCTCACGGGTCACTGGCCCAAAGATACGGGTGCCGATTGGCTCTTGCTTGTTGTTCAACAGAACAGCAGCGTTGCCATCAAAGCGGATGATGGAGCCGTCAGCGCGACGAACACCGTGGCGAGTGCGGACTACAACAGCAGTCATCACTTGGCCTTTTTTCACCTTACCGCGAGGAATTGCTTCCTTGACGGTAACTTTGATGATGTCACCAATACCAGCGTAACGACGATGGGAGCCACCCAGCACCTTGATGCACATAACACGGCGAGCGCCGCTGTTATCGGCCACATCGAGCATGGATTGAGTCTGAATCATATAATTTCTCCGACCCCTAGCCCTTAGACTTCCACAGCGCGTTCGAGAACATCAACCAGCGCCCAAGACTTGGTCTTGGCCATCGGACGAGTTTCACGAATAGTGACTTTGTCGCCGATGTGGCACTGATTGGTTTCGTCGTGCGCGTGCAGCTTAGTCGAACGCTTAACGTATTTACCGTAGATCGGGTGCTTAACGCGACGCTCGATCAGAACGGTGATGGTTTTGTCCATCTTGTCGCTGACAACACGGCCAGTCAGCGTACGGACAGTTTTTTCGGCTTCAGCCATGATTACTTACCTGCCTGCTGGTTGAGCACAGTTTTCACGCGAGCGATGTCACGCTTAACTTGCGAGAGCAGATGAGACTGCCCCAACTGGCCAGTTGCTTTCTGCATACGCAGATTGAACTGGTCGCGCAGCAGGCCGAGCAGTTGCTCGTTCAGCTGCTGTGCTGATTTTTCACGAAGTTCATTCGCTTTCATCACATCACCGTCCGTTTAACAAAGGAGGTGGCGAGCGGCAGCTTTGCAGCAGCCAGGGCGAAAGCCTCACGCGCCAGCTCTTCAGAAACACCCTCGATTTCATACAGGACTTTGCCTGGCTGAATCTGGGCAACCCAGTACTCCACGTTACCCTTACCTTTACCCATCCGAACTTCGAGTGGCTTCTTGGTGACAGGCTTGTCCGGGAATACACGGATCCAGATCTTGCCGCCACGTTTTACGTGACGGGTCAGAGCACGACGCGCTGACTCGATCTGACGAGCGGTGAGACGACCACGAGCAACAGACTTCAGCGCGAACTCGCCGAAGCTGACTTTGCTACCGCGCAATGCCAGGCCACGGTTGTGACCGGTCATCTGCTTGCGGAACTTCGTACGCTTTGGTTGCAACATTTGGCGTACCCCTTACTTAGCAGCTTTTTTACGAGGCGCTGGTGCTTGTGGCTTCAGCTCTTCTTGGCGACCACCAATTACTTCGCCTTTGAAGATCCAAACCTTTACACCGATCACACCGTAGGTGGTGTGAGCTTCGTAGTTGGCATAGTCGATGTCGGCACGCAGGGTGTGCAGTGGCACACGACCTTCGCGATACCATTCAGTACGTGCGATTTCAGCACCGCCGAGACGACCGCTCACTTGGATTTTGATGCCTTTGGCACCAATGCGCATTGCGTTCTGTACAGCGCGCTTCATAGCGCGACGGAACATTACACGACGCTCCAGCTGCTGAGCTACGCTCTGCGCAACCAGCATACCGTCGAGCTCCGGCTTGCGGATCTCTTCGATATTGATGTGCACAGGCACACCCATTTGCTTGGTCAGGTCCTGACGCAGCTTCTCAACATCTTCACCTTTCTTCCCGATAACGATACCTGGACGAGCAGTGTGGATGGTGATGCGTGCAGTCTGCGCCGGACGATGGATATCGATACGGCTTACGGACGCGCTTTTTAGTTTGTCTTGGAGATACTCACGCACCTTCAGATCAGCGAACAAGTAGTCCGCATAAGTCCGACCGTCTGCGTACCAGACGGAGGTGTGCTCCTTGACGATTCCCAGGCGAATGCCAATGGGATGTACTTTCTGACCCATCTCTTCGACTCCGTTACTTGTCAGCAACCTTGACAGTGATATGGCAAGACCGCTTGACGATGCGATCAGCACGGCCTTTGGCACGTGGCATGATGCGCTTCAGCGAACGCCCTTCGTTGACGAAAACGGTGCTGACCTTCAGGTCATCAACATCTGCGCCTTCGTTATGCTCGGCGTTGGCTACGGCCGACTCCAGCACTTTCTTCATGATCTCGGCGGCTTTCTTACTGCTGAAAGCCAACAGGTTGAGCGCTTCGCCCACCTTCTTCCCGCGGATCTGGTCGGCGACCAAGCGGGCTTTCTGGGCGGAGATTCGAGCGCCCGACAACTTAGCGGCTACTTCCATTTCCTTACCCCTTAACGCTTGGCTTTCTTGTCAGCCACGTGCCCACGGTATGTGCGGGTACCGGCAAACTCGCCCAGTTTGTGGCCGACCATGTCTTCGTTAACGAGAACTGGGACGTGTTGGCGACCGTTGTGTACTGCGATGGTCAGACCGACCATTTGTGGCAGGATCATCGAACGACGCGACCAGGTCTTAACTGGTTTGCGATCGTTCTTTTCCGCCGCCACTTCGATCTTCTTCAGTAGGTGAAGATCAATAAAAGGACCTTTTTTCAGAGAACGTGGCACTGTCGTATCCCTCTATTTACTTGCGACGACGGACGATCATTTTGTCGGTACGCTTATTACCACGAGTCTTCGCGCCCTTAGTCGGGAAGCCCCATGGCGATACCGGATGACGACCACCAGAGGTACGACCTTCACCACCACCATGTGGGTGGTCAACCGGGTTCATGGCAACACCACGAACGGTTGGGCGAACGCCACGCCAGCGCTTGGCACCAGCTTTACCCAACGAACGCAGGCTGTGCTCGGAGTTCGAGACTTCGCCCAGGGTCGCACGGCACTCAGCCAGTACTTTACGCATCTCACCAGAACGCAGACGCAGGGTCACGTAGACACCTTCACGAGCGATCAGCTGAGCCGAAGCACCAGCGGAACGAGCGATCTGTGCGCCTTTACCTGGTTTCAATTCGATGCCGTGTACGGTGCTACCAACTGGAATGTTACGCAGTTGCAGAGCGTTGCCCGGCTTGATCGGTGCCAAAGCACCTGCGATCAGCTGGTCGCCAGCACTCACGCCTTTAGGGGCGATGATGTAGCGACGCTCGCCATCTGCGTACAGCAGCAGAGCGATGTGAGCAGTACGGTTTGGATCGTATTCGATACGCTCGACGGTGGCAGCGATGCCATCCTTGTCGTTGCGACGGAAGTCGACCAGACGATAATGCTGCTTATGACCACCACCGATGTGACGAGTGGTAATACGGCCATTGTTGTTACGACCACCAGACTTCGATTTTTTCTCGAGCAGCGGTGCGTGAGGAGCGCCTTTATGCAGCTCCTGGTTGACCACCTTGACCACAAAACGGCGGCCAGGGGAAGTCGGTTTGCATTTAACGATTGCCATGATGCACCCCTTCCTTACTCAGCACTGCTGCTGAAATCGAGATCTTGGCCTGGCTGAAGGGAGATAACTGCCTTCTTCCAGTCATTACGCTTGCCCAGACCGCGAGCAGTGCGCTTGCTCTTACCCAGAACGTTCAGGGTAGTAACGCGCTCTACTTTCACGCTGAACAGGCTTTCGACGGCCTTCTTGATTTCCAGCTTGGTTGCGTCGGTAGCAACCTTGAAAACGAACTGGCCTTTCTTGTCTGCCAGAACCGTAGCCTTCTCGGAAACGTGCGGGCCAAGCAGAACTTTAAATACGCGTTCCTGGTTCATCCCAGCAGCTCCTCGAATTTCTTCACGGCCGACACGGTGATCAACACCTTGTCGTATGCGATCAGACTGACCGGATCGGAACCTTGCACGTCACGAACATCAACGTGTGGCAGGTTGCGAGCAGCCAGGTACAGGTTCTGATCAACAGCGTCAGACACGATCAGGACGTCAGTCAGGCCCATGCCGTTCAGCTTGTTCAGCAGATCTTTGGTTTTCGGTGCTTCAACAGCGAAGTCCTGAACCACGACCAGACGATCAGTACGCACCAGCTCAGCAAGGATGGAACGCATTGCTGCGCGATACATCTTCTTGTTCAGCTTCTGGGAGTGATCCTGAGGACGAGCTGCAAAAGTGGTACCGCCGCCACGCCAGATTGGGCTACGGATAGTACCGGCACGAGCACGGCCAGTACCTTTCTGACGCCATGGGCGCTTACCGCCACCAGAAACGTCGGAACGGGTCTTTTGCTGCTTGCTACCTTGACGGCCGCCAGCCATGTAGGCCACGACTGCTTGGTGAACCAGCGTCTCGTTGAATTCGCCGCCAAATGTCAGTTCGGAAACTTCGATCGCTTGAGCGTCATTTACATTTAATTGCATGTCAGCTTCCCCTTAACCGCGAGCCTTGGCTGCTGGACGTACAACCAAGTTGCCGCCAGTAGCGCCAGGAACAGCGCCCTTGACCAACAACAGATTGCGTTCAGCGTCCACGCGCACTACTTCGAGGGACTGCACGGTCACGCGCTCAGCGCCCATATGACCGGACATTTTTTTGCCCTTGAATACACGACCAGGAGTCTGGCACTGGCCGATAGAGCCTGGAACGCGGTGGGATACGGAGTTACCGTGGGTGTTATCTTGCCCGCGGAAGTTCCAACGCTTGATCGTACCCTGGAAGCCTTTACCCTTGGACTGACCGGTTACATCAACCAGTTGACCAGCAGCGAAGATTTCAGCGTTGATCAGATCGCCGGCCTGGTACTCGCCTTCTTCAAGGCGGAATTCCATTACGGTACGACCAGCGGCAACGTTCGCCTTGGCGAAGTGGCCAGCTTGAGCAGCTGTTACACGCGAAGCACGACGCTCGCCGACAGTGACTTGCACTGCACGATAGCCATCGGTCTCTTCAGTTTTGAACTGGGTGACGCGATTCGGCTCGATCTCAATGACCGTGACCGGAATGGAGACACCTTCTTCGGTGAAAATACGGGTCATACCGCATTTACGACCGACTACACCAATAGTCATGTTGTAAACCTCATGAGTGTACGGGGCTTTCACCCGCTATGGCCGCCCATTTCAGAGCGTTACACGACCAAGACCGAGTCTTAGCCGAGGCTGATCTGTACTTCCACACCGGCCGCAAGATCAAGCTTCATAAGTGCATCAACGGTTTTATCCGTTGGCTGGACGATGTCCAGAACGCGCTTATGAGTACGGATCTCGTACTGGTCACGCGCGTCTTTGTTGACGTGCGGGGAGACCAGAACGGTGAACCGCTCTTTACGGGTAGGCAGTGGAATTGGACCACGCACTTGAGCACCAGTACGTTTCGCGGTTTCCACGATTTCCTGGGTGGATTGGTCGATCAGGCGATGGTCAAAAGCCTTCAACCTGATACGGATTTGCTGATTTTGCATTGGATTTCAGACTCCGGCTGCTATTCCCACCGAGCGCAATACGCCCGTTAAAAGGAGGCGCAATTCTATAGACGCCCCTGATAGGTGTCAACCCAATAAAAAAGCCCCCGCTAGGCGGGGGCTCTTCAACTCATCGAGCTGAGCCTACAAGAGACTTACTCGATGACTTTGGCTACGACGCCAGCGCCGACGGTACGACCGCCTTCACGGATAGCGAAACGCAGACCGTCTTCCATCGCGATGGTCTTGATCAGAGTGACAGTCATCTGGATGTTGTCACCTGGCATTACCATTTCAACGCCTTCTGGCAGCTCGCAGTTACCGGTCACGTCAGTTGTACGGAAGTAGAACTGTGGACGGTAGCCTTTGAAGAACGGAGTATGACGGCCGCCTTCTTCCTTGCTCAGAACGTAAACTTCTGCAGTGAACTTGGTGTGCGGCTTGACGGTGCCTGGCTTGACCAGAACCTGGCCACGCTCAACGTCGTCACGCTTGGTGCCGCGCAGCAGTACGCCGCAGTTCTCGCCAGCACGACCTTCGTCGAGCAGCTTGCGGAACATTTCAACGCCGGTGCAGGTAGTTTTCTGAGTGTCGCGCAGACCGACGATCTCAACTTCCTCCTGGATGCGGACGATGCCACGCTCAACACGACCAGTCACAACAGTACCGCGACCGGAGATCGAGAATACGTCTTCGATTGGCATCAGGAACGGCTTGTCGATAGCACGCTCTGGCTCTGGGATGTAGCTGTCCAGAGTTTCTACCAGACGCTTGACAGCGGTGGTACCCATTTCGTTGTCGTCTTGGCCGTTCAGAGCCATCAGAGCCGAACCGATGATGATTGGAGTGTCATCACCCGGGAAGTCGTAAGTGCTCAGCAGATCGCGCACTTCCATCTCAACCAGTTCCAGCAGCTCAGCGTCGTCAACCATGTCAGCCTTGTTCAGGAAGACAACGATGTACGGAACGCCTACCTGACGGGACAGCAGGATGTGCTCACGGGTTTGTGGCATCGGACCATCAGCGGCCGAGCAAACCAGGATCGCGCCGTCCATCTGGGCAGCACCAGTGATCATGTTTTTTACGTAGTCGGCGTGACCTGGGCAGTCAACGTGTGCGTAGTGACGCACGGCCGAATCGTATTCAACGTGAGCGGTGTTGATGGTGATACCGCGAGCTTTCTCTTCCGGGGCGCTGTCGATCTTGTCGAAGTCAACCTTGGCCGAACCGAAAACCTCGGAGCAGACACGGGTCAGAGCAGCGGTCAGCGTGGTTTTACCGTGGTCGACGTGACCGATGGTGCCAACGTTGACGTGCGGTTTGTTCCGTTCAAATTTTTCTTTAGCCACGACAATTAACTCCTAGCTTAAAGGGCTGAATCAGCCTTGCTTTTTGGTAACAGTTTCGACGATATGCGACGGAGCTGTATTGTATTTTTTGAATTCCATAGAGTAGCTCGCGCGACCCTGAGACATGGAACGAACGTCGGTTGCGTAACCGAACATTTCACCCAACGGAACCTCGGCACGAATGACCTTGCCGGAAACCGTATCTTCCATACCCAGAATCATGCCACGACGACGGTTAAGGTCGCCCATGACATCACCCATGTAGTCTTCAGGCGTAACAACCTCTACCGCCATGATCGGCTCGAGCAACTCACCACCGCCCTTCTGGGCCAGTTGCTTGGTCGCCATGGAAGCAGCCACCTTGAACGCCATCTCGTTGGAGTCGACGTCGTGGTAAGAACCATCGAACACAGTCGCCTTCAGGCCGATCAGCGGATAGCCGGCAACAACGCCGTTCTTCATCTGCTCTTCGATACCCTTCTGGATCGCCGGGATGTATTCCTTAGGAACCACACCACCTACGACTTCGTTCACGAATTGCAGACCTTCCTGACCTTCGTCAGCCGGCGCAAAACGAATCCAGCAGTGACCGAACTGGCCACGACCACCGGACTGGCGAACGAACTTGCCTTCGATTTCACAGTTCTTCGTGATGCGCTCACGATAGGAAACCTGAGGCTTGCCGATGTTGGCTTCGACGTTGAACTCACGGCGCATCCGGTCAACCAGGATGTCCAGGTGCAACTCGCCCATGCCAGAGATGATCGTTTGACCGGTCTCTTCATCAGTCTTGACGCGGAAAGATGGATCTTCCTGAGCAAGCTTGCCCAGAGCGATACCCATTTTTTCCTGGTCATCCTTGGTTTTTGGCTCAACGGCAACCGAAATAACCGGCTCCGGGAAGTCCATGCGAACCAGGATGATCGGCTTGTCAGCGTTGCACAAGGTTTCACCGGTGGTGACGTCCTTCATGCCGATCAAGGCCGCGATGTCGCCAGCGCGCACTTCCTTGATCTCTTCGCGGGCGTTTGCGTGCATTTGCACCATACGACCCACACGCTCTTTCTTGCCTTTAACAGAGTTGATCACGCCGTCGCCGGAGTTCAACACGCCCGAGTAAACCCGAACGAAGGTCAAGGTGCCCACGAATGGGTCGGTAGCGATCTTGAACGCCAGGGCCGCGAAAGGCTCGTCGTCGCTTGCATGACGCTCCATTTCCTCTTCCTCGTTATCAGGGTTGGAACCCTTGATAGCAGGAATGTCGGTTGGAGCAGGCAGGAAGTCGATCACAGCATCGAGAACCAGGGGAACACCCTTGTTCTTGAAGGAAGAACCGCAAACAGCCAGAACGATCTCACCAGCGATGGTACGCTGACGCAGAGCGGCCTTGATTTCCTCGTTGGTGAGTTCTTCACCCTCAAGGTACTTGTTCATCAGCTCTTCGTTGGCTTCGGCCGCAGCCTCAACCATGTTGCCGCGCCACTTCTCGGCTTCTTCCAGCAACTCTGCCGGGATGTCCTTGCGAACAGGAACCATACCCTTGTCAGAATCGTTCCAGTAGACAGCTTGCATGTTGATCAGATCGATCTGACCCTGGAAGTTGTCTTCGGAACCGATAGCCAGCTGGATCGGCACCGGAGTGTGACCCAGACGCTGCTTGATCTGACCGATCACGCGCAGGAAGTTGGCACCAGCACGGTCCATCTTGTTTACGTAAACAAGACGTGGAACACCGTATTTGTTGGCCTGACGCCATACGGTTTCCGACTGAGGCTCAACACCCGAGGTACCGCAGAACACAACCACAGCGCCGTCGAGTACACGCAGGGAACGCTCAACTTCAATGGTGAAGTCCACGTGACCCGGGGTATCGATAACGTTGAAGCGATGCTCATGCGGATACTGCTTCTCGGAACCCTTCCAGAAGGCGGTAATGGCAGCAGAAGTAATGGTAATACCACGCTCCTGCTCCTGCACCATCCAGTCGGTGGTCGCGGCGCCATCATGCACCTCGCCCATCTTGTGACTTTTGCCAGTGTAAAAAAGGACGCGCTCAGTGGTGGTGGTTTTACCAGCATCCACGTGGGCAACGATACCGATGTTACGGTAGCGATTAATCGGTGTAGTACGAGCCATAAAGCCCTCGCAAATTGAGTGACGCTAGAATTAGAAGCGGTAGTGCGAGAAAGCCTTGTTGGCTTCAGCCATACGGTGCACGTCTTCACGCTTCTTAACTGCAGCACCTTTACCTTCAGCAGCGTCCAACAGTTCGCCAGCCAAACGCAGAGCCATGGACTTCTCACCGCGCTTGCGGGCGAAGTCTACCAACCAGCGCATTGCCAGGGCGTTACGACGGGACGGACGAACTTCGACCGGAACCTGGTAAGTAGCACCGCCTACACGGCGCGACTTCACTTCGACCAGCGGAGCGATGGCGTCGAGAGCTTTCTCGAAGATTTCCAGGGGATCGCTGTTCTTGCGTTCCTTAACTTTGTCCAGTGCGCCATAAACAATACGCTCGGCAACGGCTTTCTTGCCGCTTTCCATTACGTGGTTCATGAACTTGGCGAGAATCTGGCTTCCGTATTTCGGATCGTCCAGAATCTCACGTTTGGCTGCTACGCGACGTCTTGGCATTGATAAGCCCTCAAACGGTCTTCAGGTTAGCCCGGGACAGCTAATGCGTGCCCGACCTTACTCTTATCGACTCAATAAAATGAAAAACTGCAAAACGGCCGATTACTTCGGACGCTTGGTACCGTACTTCGAACGACCCTGGTTACGACCTTTAACGCCGGAAGTATCCAAAGAACCGCGAACGGTGTGGTAACGAACACCTGGCAAGTCTTTTACACGACCGCCGCGGATCAGTACCACGCTGTGCTCTTGCAGGTTGTGGCCTTCACCACCGATGTACGAGGAAACCTCGAAACCGTTGGTCAGACGCACACGGCATACTTTACGCAGTGCCGAGTTAGGTTTTTTCGGCGTGGTGGTATACACACGGGTGCATACGCCACGACGTTGCGGGCAGTTCTGCAGCGCAGGCACGTCGGATTTCTCGACGATACGCTTACGCGGCTGACGTACCAGCTGGTTGATAGTTGCCATCTACTAGCTCCACTGTTGTCTTGCGACGCTATTGTCTTACAAGAAAAGCAAAATGGCAGGAACGAATTCCCGCCAAATTTAGGGGATCAAGAGTCTAAAGAGGATCTTGTTCCCAGTCAAGGCAAGGCCCCGACCTCCCCGCCCGCCGGATCTCGACATTTTGTCTCGATCCAGCAAACGGGATGACCAGGGCCAGGCACTTAATTACCGCAGAACTCAGTTACCGCTCGAGTTCAGTGCTTCGGTCAGTGCAGCTTCCACTTCACTGGCGCTTACGCGCAACGGCTTGTCTGCATCACGACGACGCTTGCGCTCGCTGTGATAGGCCAAACCGGTACCAGCCGGGATCAGACGACCCACGACCACGTTTTCTTTCAGGCCGCGCAGGTAATCGCGCTTGCCGGTTACCGCCGCTTCGGTCAGTACACGGGTGGTTTCCTGGAAGGAAGCCGCCGAGATGAACGATTCGGTGGACAACGACGCCTTGGTGATACCCAGCAGCACGCGAGTGAACTTGGAGACGAACTTGTCTTCCGTCGCCAGGCGCTCGTTTTCCACCAGTACGTGAGTCAGCTCCATCTGGTCGCCCTTGATGAAACTCGAATCGCCGGATTCAGCGATCTCAACTTTACGCAGCATCTGACGCAGGATGGTCTCGATGTGCTTGTCATTGATCTTCACGCCTTGCAGACGGTAAACGTCCTGGATCTCGTTCACGATGTACTTGGCCAGCGCACTCACACCCAGCAGACGCAGGATGTCGTGTGGATCGCTCGGGCCGTCGGAGATAACTTCGCCGCGGTTTACCTGTTCGCCTTCGAAGACGTTCAGGTGACGCCACTTCGGAATCAGCTCTTCGTACGGATCGCTACCGTCGTTCGGCGTGATGACCAGACGGCGCTTGCCCTTGGTCTCTTTACCGAACGCGATGGTGCCGCTGACTTCAGCCAGAATCGAGGCTTCTTTCGGACGACGGGCTTCGAACAAGTCGGCAACACGCGGCAGACCACCGGTGATGTCGCGGGTTTTCGAAGTTTCCTGCGGGATACGAGCGATAACATCACCGATCGCGATCCGCGCACCGTCCGCAACACCGACCAGGGCGTTGGCTGGCAGGAAATACTGAGCGATTACGTCAGTGCCTGGCAGCAACAGATCCTTGCCGTTGTCGTCGACCATCTTCACGGCCGGACGGATGTCCTTGCCAGCAGCTGGACGATCTTTCGCGTCAAGTACTTCAATGTTGGTCATACCGGTCAATTCGTCAGTCTGACGCTTGATCGTGATGCCTTCTTCCATGCCCACGTAGGTCACGGTACCTTTCATTTCGGTCACGATCGGGTGGGTATGCGGATCCCACTTGGCCACGATAGCGCCAGCGTCGACCTTGTCACCTTCCTTGACCGAAATCACAGCACCGTACGGCAGCTTGTAGCGCTCGCGCTCGCGACCGAAGTCGTCAGCGATCGCCAGCTCACCGGAACGGGATACAGCCACCAGGTGACCGTCCACGCGCTCTACGTGCTTGAGGTTGTGCAGACGGACAGTACCGCCATTCTTCACCTGAACGCTGTCAGCTGCGGAGGTTCGGCTGGCCGCACCACCGATGTGGAACGTACGCATCGTCAGCTGGGTACCCGGCTCACCGATGGACTGGGCAGCGATAACGCCGACCGCTTCACCGATGTTCACCTGGTGACCACGAGCCAGGTCGCGACCGTAGCACTTGGCGCAGATGCCGTAGCGGGTTTCGCAGCTGATCGGCGAACGTACGATCACTTCGTCGATGCTGTTGAGTTCGATGAACTCGACCCACTTCTCGTCAACCAGGGTGCCGGCAGGAACGATTACGTCCTCGGTACCCGGCTTGAATACGTCACGGGCGATGACACGACCCAATACGCGCTCACCCAGCGGCTCTACAACGTCACCGCCTTCAATGTGCGGAGTCATTACCAGGCCGTGTTCGGTGCCGCAATCGATCTCGGTCACGACCAGATCCTGCGCAACGTCTACCAGACGACGAGTCAGGTAACCGGAGTTCGCCGTTTTCAACGCGGTATCCGCAAGACCCTTACGAGCACCGTGAGTGGAGATGAAGTACTGGAGTACGCTCAAACCTTCACGGAAGTTCGCGGTAATCGGGGTCTCGATGATAGAACCGTCCGGCTTGGCCATCAGGCCACGCATACCGGCGAGCTGACGGATCTGCGCAGCAGAACCCCGTGCGCCCGAGTCGGCCATCATGTACATCGAGTTGAAGGACTCTTGGTCGACTTCGTTGCCATGACGGTCGATGACCTTCTCTTTCGAGAGGTTGGCCATCATCGCCTTGGATACTTCGTCGTTCGCCTTGGACCAGAGGTCGATCACCTTGTTGTACTTCTCGCCCTGGGTTACCAGGCCGGAGGCGTACTGACTTTCGATCTCTTTCACTTCTTCGGTAGCAGCACCGATGATGCGGGCTTTTTCGTCCGGGATAACGAAGTCGTTAACACCGATGGAAACGCCGGAAATGGTCGAATAGGCAAAACCGGTGTACATCAACTGGTCAGCGAAGATCACGGTCTCTTTCAGACCAACCACGCGGTAGCACTGGTTGATCAGCTTGGAGATCGCCTTTTTCTTCATCGGCAGGTTGACGACGTCGAAGGACAGACCTTTTGGCACAACCTGGAACAACAGCGCACGGCCGACGGTGGTGTCGACGATACGGGTGTTGGTCACGCTGCCGCCATCACGATCGTTCACGGTTTCGTTGATCCGCACTTTGACCTTGGCGTGCAGTGCGGCTTCGCCGGCACGGAACACACGGTCAACTTCCTGCAGATCCGCGAACACACGACCTTCGCCCTTGGCGTTGATCGCTTCACGAGTCATGTAGTACAGACCCAATACAACGTCCTGCGACGGAACGATGATTGGCTCACCGTTGGCTGGCGACAGGATGTTGTTGGTCGACATCATCAGCGCACGCGCTTCGAGCTGGGCTTCCAGCGTCAGCGGTACATGCACGGCCATTTGGTCGCCGTCGAAGTCGGCGTTGTACGCAGCACAGACCAGAGGGTGCAGCTGGATGGCCTTACCTTCGATCAGTACCGGTTCAAACGCCTGGATACCCAGACGGTGAAGGGTCGGTGCACGGTTGAGCAGCACTGGGTGTTCGCGAATCACTTCGGCGAGAACGTCCCAAACCTCTGGCAGCTCGCGCTCGACCATCTTCTTGGCGGCTTTGATGGTGGTCGCGAGACCACGCATTTCCAGCTTGCCGAAAATGAACGGCTTGAACAGCTCCAGAGCCATTTTCTTAGGCAGACCGCACTGGTGCAGACGCAGGGTCGGGCCTACGGTAATTACCGAACGACCGGAGTAGTCAACACGCTTACCGAGCAAGTTCTGACGGAAACGACCCTGCTTACCCTTGATCATGTCAGCCAGGGATTTCAGAGGACGCTTGTTGGAACCGGTGATAGCGCGACCACGACGGCCGTTGTCGAGCAATGCGTCGACAGCTTCCTGCAACATACGCTTTTCGTTGCGCACGATGATGTCCGGAGCGGACAGATCAAGCAGGCGCTTCAAGCGGTTGTTACGGTTGATCACTCGACGATACAGATCGTTGAGGTCGGAAGTCGCGAAACGACCACCATCGAGCGGAACCAGTGGACGCAGGTCTGGCGGCAGAACCGGCAGAACGGTCAGCACCATCCACTCTGGCAGGTTGCCGGAACCCTGGAAGGCTTCCATCAACTTCAGACGCTTGGACAGCTTCTTGATCTTGGTTTCGGAGTTGGTTTGCGGAATTTCTTCACGCAGACGGCCAATCTCGTGCTCCAGGTCGATCGCGTGCAGCAGCTCACGGACAGCTTCGGCACCCATGCGGGCATCGAAATCGTCGCCGAACTCTTCCAGCGCTTCGAAGTACTGCTCGTCGTTGAGCAGCTGACCTTTTTCAAGGGTGGTCATGCCCGGGTCGATAACGACATAGCTCTCGAAGTAGAGAACGCGCTCGATATCACGCAGGGTCATGTCCATCAGCAAGCCGATACGGGACGGCAGCGATTTCAGGAACCAGATGTGGGCAACCGGCGAGGCCAGTTCGATGTGCGCCATGCGCTCACGACGAACTTTTGCCAGCGCGACTTCAACGCCGCACTTCTCGCAGATCACACCACGGTGCTTCAAGCGCTTGTACTTACCGCACAGGCACTCGTAATCCTTTACCGGGCCAAAGATCTTGGCGCAGAACAGGCCGTCACGCTCGGGTTTGAACGTACGGTAGTTGATGGTTTCCGGCTTTTTAACTTCACCGAACGACCACGAACGGATCATCTCAGGCGAGGCCAATCCGATACGGATGGCGTCGAACTCTTCGACTTGACCCTGGTTTTTCAGCAAATTCAGTAGGTCTTTCAAGGCCTTTCCTCCTGGCGGAGCAGAGAGCGGGCAAAACAGCCCCGCTCTCGATTCGCGTCACGTGTTATTCGGTTTCCAGATCGATATCGATGCCGAGGGAACGAATTTCCTTGATCAACACGTTGAAAGACTCGGGCATGCCCGGCTCCATACGGTGATCGCCGTCCACGATGTTTTTGTACATCTTGGTCCGGCCGTTCACATCGTCCGACTTCACTGTGAGCATTTCTTGCAGAGTGTATGCGGCACCGTACGCTTCCAGTGCCCAGACCTCCATCTCCCCGAAACGCTGACCACCGAACTGCGCCTTACCACCCAGCGGCTGCTGGGTAACCAGGCTGTAAGAACCGGTAGAACGAGCGTGCATCTTGTCGTCTACCAAGTGGTTCAGCTTCAGCATGTACATGTAGCCAACGGTAACCGGGCGCTCGAACTTGTTGCCGGTACGGCCGTCGAACAGCTGCATCTGGCCGCTTTCCGGCAGGTCTGCCAGTTTCAGCATGGCCTTGATTTCGCTTTCCTTGGCACCGTCGAACACCGGAGTTGCCATTGGAACGCCGCCGCGCAGGTTCTTCGCCAGATCCAGGATTTCCTGGTCGGAGAAGGTATCCAGCTCTTCGTTGCGTCCGCCGATCTCGTTGTAGATCTCGTGCAGGAACTTACGCAGGTCAGCAACCTTGCGCTGCTCTTCGATCATACGGTTGATCTTCTCGCCCAAGCCCTTGGCCGCGAGGCCCAGGTGGGTTTCAAGGATCTGACCAACGTTCATACGCGAAGGTACGCCCAACGGGTTGAGGACGACGTCGACCGGGGTGCCATTGGCATCGTGCGGCATGTCTTCAACCGGCATGATCACGGAGACCACACCCTTGTTACCGTGACGACCGGCCATCTTGTCGCCCGGCTGGATGCGACGACGGATTGCCAGGTAAACCTTGACGATTTTCAGCACGCCTGGAGCCAGGTCATCGCCTTGCTGCAGTTTGCGCTTCTTGTCTTCGAACTTGTCGTCCAGCAGACGGCGGCGATCAACGATATAGGCCTGGGCCTTCTCGAGCTGCTCGTTCAGAGCATCTTCAGCCATGCGCAGCTTGAACCACTGGCCATGCTCAAGACCGTCGAGAACTTCGTCGGTGATTTCCTGACCTTTCTTCAGGCCGGCGCCGCCTTCGGCTTTGTGGCCGACCAGAGCGGAACGCAGACGCTCGAAAGTTGCGCCTTCAACGATACGGAACTCTTCGTTCAGGTCCTTGCGGATCTCGTCGAGTTGAGTCTTCTCGATAGACAGTGCACGAGCGTCACGCTCTACACCGTCGCGGGTGAAGACTTGTACGTCGATGACGGTACCCTTGGTGCCGGTAGGCACACGCAGGGAGGTGTCTTTAACGTCGCTGGCTTTTTCACCGAAGATGGCACGCAGCAGTTTTTCTTCCGGAGTCAGTTGAGTCTCGCCTTTCGGAGTGACCTTACCAACCAGGATGTCGCCTGCGCCTACTTCAGCACCTACGTAAACGATACCGGCCTCGTCCAGCTTGTTCAGTGCGGCTTCACCCACGTTAGGGATGTCCGCAGTGATTTCCTCTGGGCCAAGCTTGGTGTCACGAGCCACACAGGTCAGTTCCTGAATGTGAATCGTGGTAAAGCGATCTTCCTGAACAACACGCTCGGACAGGCAGATGGAGTCTTCGAAGTTGAAGCCGTTCCATGCCATGAACGCGATGCGCATGTTCTGGCCCAGTGCCAGTTCACCCATATCGGTGGACGGGCCGTCAGCCATGATGTCGCTACGCTGAACCCGATCACCCTTGCTCACCAGCGGACGCTGGTTAATGCAGGTGTTCTGGTTGGAGCGGGTGTATTTGGTCAGGTTGTAGATGTCGACACCGGCTTCGCCAGTTTCAACTTCGTCATCGGCAACACGAACCACGATACGGCTGGCATCGACGGAATCGATCACGCCACCACGACGAGCCACGACGCAAACGCCGGAGTCACGGGCAACGTTACGTTCCATGCCGGTACCTACCAGCGGCTTGTCGGCACGCAGGGTCGGTACAGCTTGACGCTGCATGTTCGAGCCCATCAACGCACGGTTGGCGTCGTCGTGCTCGAGGAACGGAATCAACGATGCCGCCACCGAAACAACCTGCTTGGGCGAAACGTCCATCAAGGTGACGTCTTCTGGCGCCTTGACGGTGAACTCGTTCAGGTGACGAACAGCTACCAGTTCGTCGATCAGCTGACCTTTTTCGTTCATGGTCGCCGAAGCCTGAGCGATCACGTGATCGGCTTCTTCGATAGCGGACAGGAACACGATCTCGTCGGTCACCAGACCTTCTTTCACCACACGGTACGGGCTCTCGAGGAAGCCATACTGGTTGGTGCGAGCATAGGCTGCCAGCGAGTTGATCAGACCGATGTTCGGACCTTCCGGCGTTTCAATCGGGCATACACGACCGTAGTGAGTCGGGTGTACGTCACGAACTTCGAAGCCTGCGCGCTCACGGGTCAGACCGCCCGGGCCGAGCGCAGATACACGACGCTTGTGGGTAATCTCCGACAGCGGGTTGTTCTGGTCCATGAACTGAGACAGCTGGCTCGAACCGAAGAACTCCTTCACCGCAGCAGCCACTGGCTTGGCGTTGATCAGATCCTGCGGCATCAGGCCTTCGCTTTCAGCCATCGACAGACGTTCCTTGACCGCGCGCTCTACACGCACCAGGCCAACACGGAACTGGTTCTCGGCCATCTCGCCTACGCAGCGGACACGACGGTTACCCAGGTGGTCGATGTCATCGACGATGCCTTTGCCGTTACGGATGTCGACCAGGGTCTTGAGCACCGCAACGATGTCGTCCTTGTTCAGCACGCCCGAACCTTCGATTTCGGTACGACCGATACGACGGTTGAACTTCATCCGGCCGACCGCAGACAGGTCATAGCGCTCAGGACTGAAGAACAGGTTGTTGAACAGGGTCTCGGCTGCGTCTTTGGTTGGCGGCTCGCCAGGACGCATCATGCGATAGATTTCGACCAGGGCTTCCAGCTGGTTGCCGGTGGAGTCGATCTTCAGCGTGTCGGAGATGAACGGACCGCAGTCGATATCGTTGGTGTACAGAGTTTCAATGCGAACAACCTGGGCCTTGGCGATTTTTGCCAGGATTTCGGTGTTCAGCTCGGTGTTGCACTCTGCCAGGATTTCGCCGGTAGCTGGATGCACGATGACCTTGGCCGTGGTGCGACCCAGAACGTAGTCGATCGGCACCTGCAGCTCTTTGATCCCGGCTTTTTCCAGCTGGTTGATGTGGCGAGCGGTGATACGACGACCCTGCTCGACAATAACCTTGCCTTTGTCATCCTGGATATCGAGGACAGCGATTTCACCGCGCAGGCGCTGAGGCACCAGTTCCAGGCTGAGATTCTCACCCTGCACATGGAAAACGTTGGTGGTGTAGAACGCGTCCAGCACTTCCTCAGTGGTATAGCCGAGCGCGCGCAGCAGTACCGATGCAGGCAGCTTGCGGCGACGGTCGATACGCACGAATACGCAATCTTTCGGGTCGAACTCAAAGTCCAGCCACGAACCGCGGTAAGGAATGATGCGCGCGGAATAAAGCAGTTTGCCGGAGCTGTGCGTCTTGCCACGGTCGTGGTCGAAGAACACGCCCGGAGAACGGTGCAGCTGGGAAACGATTACACGCTCGGTACCGTTGATTACGAAGGTACCGTTCTCAGTCATCAGGGGGATTTCACCCATGTAGACTTCTTGCTCTTTGATGTCCTTGATCGCTTTGTTCGACGATTCTTTGTCGAAAATGATCAGGCGCACTTTTACCCGCAAAGGTACGGCGTAAGTCACACCGCGCAATACGCATTCTTTGACATCAAATGCCGGTTCGCCCAGGCGATAACCGACGTACTCCAGCGCAGCATTGCCGGAGTAGCTGATGATCGGGAAAACGGATTTGAAGGCCGCATGCAGGCCCACGTCGCGGAACTGATCTTTAGTCGCTCCCGCTTGCAAGAATTCACGATACGAATCCAGCTGGATGGCCAGGAGGTACGGCACATCCATGACGTCCGGCAACTTGCTAAAGTCCTTGCGGATACGTTTTTTCTCAGTATATGAGTAAGCCATCAGCGTTCCCCAGCTTGGTCACCTGCTTGTTTGGCCCCTCCCGACGGGAGCAGCCAGAAAATCGTGCAAACCCCATGGTTTGCGCCACCACATCGGGTGGATACAGCGCGCTATAAGCACCGACCCAGTCGGCTGCCAATAACGGAAAAAGGCCGGTGGCAAAAGCCACCAGCCATCAGCCTGTCGCTTAACGCTCGGGCTGGAGACGCAAAGTCGATGCTTACTTCAGCTCGACTTTAGCGCCTGCTTCTTCCAGAGCGGCCTTGGCTTTGTCAGCTGCGTCTTTGGCAACAGCTTCCAGAACCATGGCAGGAGCGCCGTCAACTACAGCCTTGGCTTCTTTCAGGCCCAGACCGGTCAGTTCACGTACTGCCTTGATCACGTTTACTTTCTTCTCGCCAGCTTCGGTCAGCATGACGTTGAATTCGGTTTGCTCTTCAACAACGGCGGCAGCAGCAGCTGGACCAGCGGAAGCAGCGGCAGCGGAAACGCCGAATTTCTCTTCGAAAGCTTTGATCAGCTCAACAACCTGCAGAACCGACATTTCAGCTACGGCGTTGAGGATATCGTCTTGGGAGATAGACATTACTGTATTTCCTGAATTGGGGGACGGCCTACGCGGCCATCGAAATAAACAAAAAAGCGCGAGAGGAAGTGCTCAGCCTTAGGCTGCGGCAGCTTCTTTTTGCTCGCGAACTGCAGCCAGAGTACGAGCCAGCTTGCTGGTAGCGCCTTGAATCACGCTCATCAGCTGCGAAATGGCTTCGTCGCGGGTCGGCAGTGTTGCCAGTACATCGATCTGATTAGCTGCGAGGAACTTGCCCTCGAACGCAGCTGCCTTGATCTCGAACTTGTCCTGACCCTTGGCGAATTCCTTGAACAAACGGGCAGCAGCGCCTGGATGATCTTTGGAGAACGCGATCAGGGTCGGGCCGGTGAACACGTCGTTGAGAACACTGTATTCAGTGTCAGCAACTGCGCGCTTGAGCAGGGTGTTACGTACGACACGTACGTAAACACCAGCTTCACGGGCCTCTTTACGGAGTCCGGTCATTGCGCCTACTGTTACGCCACGGGCATCAGCCACGACAGCGGACAGAGCGACTTTGGCAGCCTCGTTGACTTCAGCGACGATGGCCTTCTTGTCTTCGAGATTAATTGCCACGGGTTTAACTCCTGCTTGTTACCGTTTCATTCGGTCGAAACCGAATGTCGTTTTGGTGTCTGATTCGGTAAGGAACCGGGAGCACCATCTGCGTAGGCTTGTGGTTTAAGACTTGCGTCGCCTACGGTCTTGGACAGCCCCCGCCAGGCAGGGACCCCAATTTTTCGATTGGCGCAATCGCTTGCGCCAATCTGAGTCTTACGCTTCGAGCGAGCTCTGATCGATGACCAGACCTGGGCCCATAGTGGTGCTCAGGGTAACGCGCTTGACGTAGATGCCTTTCGAAGAAGCTGGCTTGATACGCTTCAGATCAGCGATCAGGGCTTCTACGTTTTCCTTCAACTTGACGGCGTCGAAGCCAATCTTGCCAACGGAGGTGTGAATGATGCCGTTCTTGTCGGTGCGATAACGAACCTGACCAGCCTTGGCGTTTTTAACCGCGGTAGCTACGTCTGGCGTTACGGTGCCGACTTTAGGGTTAGGCATCAGACCACGTGGACCGAGGATCTGACCCAACTGACCCACAACGCGCATGGCATCCGGGGATGCGATAACTACGTCATAGTTCAGGTCGCCGCCTTTCATTTCAGCAGCCAGATCGTCCATGCCTACGCGGTCAGCACCAGCAGCCAGAGCAGCTTCAGCTGCTGGGCCCTGGGTGAAAACAGCTACACGAACGGTCTTGCCAGTGCCGTGTGGCAGCACGGTAGCGCTACGAACGACCTGGTCGGATTTACGCGGGTCAACACCCAGGTTTACAGCAACGTCGAACGACTCGCTGAACTTGACAGTCGACAGCTCGGCCAGCAGAGCGGCGGCGTCTACAAAGTTGTAGGCCTTGCCTGCTTCGATTTTGCCGGCGATAGCCTTTTGACGCTTGGTCAGCTTAGCCATTACACACCCTCCACGTTAAGGCCCATGCTACGAGCAGAACCGGCGATAGTACGCACGGCTGCATCCATATCAGCTGCAGTCAGATCCGCGTTTTTGGTTTTCGCGATTTCTTCCAGCTGGGCACGGGTAACGGTGCCAACCTTAACGGTGTTTGGACGAGCGGAACCGCTGGTCAAACCTGCAGCCTTCTTCAGCAGAACCGAAGCAGGGGTGCTTTTAGTTTCGAAGGTGAAGCTACGGTCGCTGTAGACAGTGATGATCACTGGAGTTGGCAGACCTGGCTCAAGACCCTGAGTACGGGCGTTGAAGGCCTTGCAGAATTCCATGATGTTCACGCCGTGCTGACCCAGGGCAGGACCAACAGGTGGGCTTGGGTTAGCCTGAGCGGCCTTCACTTGCAGCTTGATGTAAGCGGTAATTTTCTTGGCCATGAGGCACTCCAATTACGGGTTCTAGCGCCTCGAAAGGCTCCCCGGTTACTTGCGCGTTTATCCCAGTGACGACAAAACCCCACAGCCTAGGGCTGCGGGGTTGGGATGCCTGTTCAATCAGACCTTTTCGACCTGACTGAACTCTAGCTCTACCGGAGTAGAGCGACCGAAAATGAGCACTGCCACTTGGATCCGGCTCTTTTCGTAGTTAACTTCTTCAACCGTGCCATTAAAGTCAGCGAATGGGCCGTCAGTGACCCGAACAACTTCACCTGGCTCAAACAGTGTTTTTGGCTTCGGCTTATCGCTACCATCAGCGACGCGACGCAGAATCGCTTCTGCCTCTTTATCTGTAATCGGTGCAGGCTTGTCAGCGGTACCGCCAATGAAGCCCATCACCCGAGGGGTATCCTTGACCAGGTGCCAAGTCCCTTCGTTCATATCCATCTGTACCAGCACGTAACCTGGAAAGAACTTGCGTTCACTTTTGCGCTTCTGGCCATTACGCATCTCAACCACTTCTTCAGTGGGGACCAGAATCTCGCCAAAGCCATCTTCCATGCCAGCCAGCTTTACGCGCTCTACCAGCGAGCGCATGACATGCTTCTCGTAACCCGAGTAAGCATGCACAACGTACCAACGCTTAGCCACGGGACACCCTTAGCCAACAATCAAGGAAACAAGCCAGCCGAGCAGGGAATCGAGCCCCCACAACAGCAACGCCATTACCAGAACAACAGCCACAACGATCAACGTGGTCTGCGTGGTTTCTTGGCGAGTCGGCCATACGACTTTACGAATCTCGGTGCGAGCTTCCTTAGCGAGTACAAAGAAAGACTTACCCTTAGCCGTTTGCAGCCCCACAAAGGCAGCAACAGCGGCAATGGCAAGCAATGCAAGTACACGGTACAGGATCGGCGAAGCAGAGTAATACTGATTGCCAACAACGCCAACAACCACCAAAGCGACTACCACTAGCCACTTGAGCAGATCGAAGCGAGAGCCTTGAGCTTCAGCTTTAGGAGTCATCTATGAAGATCCTGTGAAAAGAAAGCCAGATACACCAAGTGAATCTGGCAGGTCAGGAGGGAATCGAACCCCCAACCTACGGTTTTGGAGACCGTCGCTCTGCCAATTGAGCTACTGACCTAAAACAAAATCAGGCCGACCATTATGCCGGCCCGAAAAAGACATTACAACTGTTTACTCGATGACTTTGGCTACGACACCAGCGCCGACGGTACGACCGCCTTCACGGATAGCGAAACGCAGACCGTCTTCCATCGCGATGGTCTTGATCAGAGTGACAGTCATCTGAATGTTGTCACCTGGCATTACCATTTCAACGCCTTCTGGCAGCTCGCAGTTACCGGTCACGTCAGTTGTACGGAAGTAGAACTGTGGACGGTAGCCTTTGAAGAACGGAGTATGACGGCCGCCTTCTTCCTTGCTCAGAACGTAAACTTCTGCAGTGAACTTGGTGTGCGGCTTGACGGTGCCTGGCTTGACCAGAACCTGGCCACGCTCAACGTCGTCACGCTTGGTGCCGCGCAGCAGTACGCCGCAGTTCTCGCCAGCACGACCTTCGTCGAGCAGCTTGCGGAACATTTCAACGCCGGTGCAGGTAGTTTTCTGAGTGTCGCGCAGACCGACGATCTCAACTTCCTCCTGGATGCGGACGATGCCACGCTCAACACGACCAGTCACAACAGTACCGCGACCGGAGATCGAGAATACGTCTTCGATTGGCATCAGGAACGGCTTGTCGATAGCACGCTCTGGCTCTGGGATGTAGCTGTCCAGAGTTTCTACCAGACGCTTGACAGCGGTGGTACCCATTTCGTTGTCGTCTTGGCCGTTCAGAGCCATCAGAGCCGAACCGATGATGATTGGAGTGTCATCACCCGGGAAGTCGTAAGTGCTCAGCAGATCGCGCACTTCCATCTCAACCAGTTCCAGCAGCTCAGCGTCGTCAACCATGTCAGCCTTGTTCAGGAAGACAACGATGTACGGAACGCCTACCTGACGGGACAGCAGGATGTGCTCACGGGTTTGTGGCATCGGACCATCAGCGGCCGAGCAAACCAGGATCGCGCCGTCCATCTGGGCAGCACCAGTGATCATGTTTTTTACGTAGTCGGCGTGACCTGGGCAGTCAACGTGTGCGTAGTGACGCACGGCCGAATCGTATTCAACGTGAGCGGTGTTGATGGTGATACCGCGAGCTTTCTCTTCCGGGGCGCTGTCGATCTTGTCGAAGTCAACCTTGGCCGAACCGAAAACTTCGGAGCAGACACGGGTCAGAGCAGCGGTCAGCGTGGTTTTACCGTGGTCGACGTGACCGATGGTACCAACGTTGACGTGCGGCTTATTACGTTCGAACTTTTCCTTAGCCATCGAAATCACCCCTAGGAGAAGAATTTAGCAAGTCACACAAACCATTAAAACAAAGGCAGATATTTTCATATCTGCCTTGTTATATGGAGCTCTTGAGCGGATTTGAACCGCTGACCTCACCCTTACCAAGGGTGTGCTCTACCAACTGAGCTACAAGAGCGAAACACTATGCACAACCTGCAAACTTGGAGCGGGTAGCGGGAATCGAACCCGCATCATCAGCTTGGAAGGCTGAGGTTCTACCACTAAACTATACCCGCGGAGCTTGCAGCTCACGCTAAAACTGGTGGAGGGGGAAGGATTCGAACCTTCGAAGTCGTAGACGTCAGATTTACAGTCTGATCCCTTTGGCCGCTCGGGAACCCCTCCTAAGCGAGCCGGCATTCTATATCATGCCAGCCTTCTGTCAAGCATTTTCTCATAAAAAACCTGAGGTTAGCTGCGTTGACGCCGCTTCGTGGCGCTAGCCATTAAAGGCCTTCGCTGCGAAGCGGGCGCCATTCTATGCAAACTACCCTGCGGGTGCAACCCCCTCACAGGGCATTATTTTATGTTTTAACTCATTGAATTCTTTAGAAAGGTTTTGAAGCAGCATTTCATTCACCTTCATCGCGCTATCTGGCGAAATCAGAACCCAAAATCCTTCGCCCTCAGGCAGATTCGGTGAGCCCTGCGCAATGGAGCGAGCCGCGATCCCGGATGCCGCGAGTCGCTGCTCCAGCTGGCGCGCCATTTCAATCCGGATGAAGCCACCAAGATAAACACATGCGCCTCGGCCAGCAGATTTGCCTGAATCCCGCCTTACAAGCGCATCTGCCGTTTCGCTCAAGAGATGAATATCCTGCTGCGACCCCCGGTACAAACTCAACGGAGTCACATCTTTTGCCCGAAGCGGAGCCTCCTGTTGATGCCAGACGTAATAAAAGACATTCAAAACCACCAACAGCAGAAAAAGCCACCGCATAGGAACCTCAAGACAAAGGACAGGCCATCGCCAAACCAACAAAAACCAGATCAGGCACTACCTTGGCATCAGGCACAACACCGGATACCAAATTGGCATCTCCTCCCGTGAGAAATACTACGAAGTCTTTCCCCCAATATTCTTTAGCCAGTTCAAGCTGAGTCAGGACAAATCCTCTGAGCATGAGCATGCAACCGCGCTCCACCGCCTCTACAGTCTCGCGACCAGGGGCGAGGCTCTCGTGAGCCCGCTCGGCAGCCGTATCGTCATAGCGAATCCGTCGGGTATGAGTGCGCAACTGATTACGCATCAAAGGCATACCAGGACAAATGAACCCCCCCAAATGCTCACCATCCGCGGCCACGAAATCCGCTGTAACGGCCGTACCGAAATCGAGCACCAGGCAGGCTCCCGAGGCAAGATGGAAGCCCCCAAGCAAAGCCAACCATCGATCGAGCCCTAGCCGCTCGTAATCGTTGTAACCGTTCTTAACACCGGCCAACTCCCGAACAGGCACAGCGCGTGAGACAGACACTCCAAAAACATCAATTAGCAGAGCAACCAGCGAATCCGTCTCTTGCGGAGTCCTCACGCTAACGAGACGGCATTTCTTGAGCTGAAATTTATCGGTGTCACTCAAGCTTGCCAGCAGGGCACTATCGGTACCAACCACCCCTCCTTCGACCGGCGTTACGCCATCGAAGTCAAGGACACGCCACTTGATAAAGCTATTGCCGCAATCGAGCTCAAGAATCATCACGCAACCTCAAACTGAGCTCACCACCGCTAAAGATTTTTTCCACGCCATCTACCTTCAAACGCAGCGCGCCCTGACGATCAATGCCCATCACAACCCCGTCAACCTGGTTGATACCGGCAATAAGGGAAACATTCCGCCCCTGCCACAGATGGTATCGCTCCCATTCCTCTTGGATCGCGGAGAAACCCGACACCTGGTGGAGCCTGAGGTAATGTTGAAACTTCGCGGCCAACCGTCCAACCAGCTCGTTTCGATCAAAATCCCTGCCCGCCTCAAGGCACATGGACGTCCATTGCTGATCGACCTCATCGGTCGACCGCATATTCACATTAATCCCTACGCCGAGGACAACGTGGCAAACGTCTGCTGGATCCCCCACCAATTCAAGCAAGATGCCCGCGATTTTCTTATCACCTACCAGGACATCGTTAGGCCACTTCAGCCCAGCCCCCGCGATCCCCATATCATGCAAGGCATGCATAACCGCAAGCCCCACAACCAGGCTGAGCCCCTCAATTTGGCGCATGCCACCATCAATTCGCAGCACCAGACTGTGGTAAAGATTGTCGGCAAACGGACTCACCCACTTGCGACCACGACGACCACGACCGGCTGTCTGTCGCTCGGCCAAAATCATAAATGGCGCGCCCATTCCACGCTCTATGGCGCGAAGCGCTTCAGCGTTGGTCGAATCAATGGAGTCAAATATATGGATGGGCCACTCACAGGACTCTTTGGCGCTAATCTCAGCCGAGTCCAAAAGCAGCAGCGGCTTAGCCAGCTGATAACCCCTACCTCGAACCTTATGAACAGATAACCCTAACTCCGCCTCCAGGTGCTGCAACTGCTTCCATACAGCACTACGACTGATACCCAGCGCAGTACCCAGCGCCTGCCCCGAGTGGAAGCGGCCATCTTTCAGAAGTTTAAGCAACGTGAGCATGCAAACTGCACCTGATAATGAGGCCCGCATGATAGCGATGCGCAAGACCGTTGCATAGAAACACAAATGGTCTTTCCTGCGGGCAAAACAAAACCCCTACCTGCG